>NZ_VZQN01000013.1:0-174821 GCF_014397645.1 Paraburkholderia sp. 31.1 | reverse complement strand
GAACAGCTTCCGTGTCAGTTCGTGCTCGATCAACAGGCGCCGGAATTTCAGCAGCGTGGTCGCATCCGGAACGTTCTCGACTGCCAGATCGATGCCGGCGAAGGCGCGCAGCGCAATGCTGTCATACAGCGCGTCTTCCAGCCCTTCGTCCGACAGCCCGTACCACTGTTGCAGGAAATAGATCCGCAGCATTCGCTCCAGGCCAATCGGCGGACGGCCTCGCGTGCCCTTCGGGTAATGCGGTTCGATTGCAGACAGCAAACGCTGCCACGGCACAATCTGCTCCATCTCCGCCAGGAAGCGTTGGCGCCTCGTCACGCGCTTCTTGCCTGCAATTTCCGCTTCCGCGAAGCCGATCTGCCTCTTCATCCTCGTGAGTCCGTTCTGTGAGCTGCCTTCTATAACGTCTTCGGCTACGTGAGCGATGACCGCCGAGTTCCATTAATCAGCGTTTCCCTAAGCGGTCTAAAGAGAAAGAGCCGTCGGAGACTGCGTGGGGCCACATTGTCGGGCGAGCACCCTTTGCGCGACATCGACCGAATCAGCTTCGCGTCGCGCATACGTGAGAGCCACCCCGGCCAGCAACGTCTTCTCCCGGTCGGTCAGGAGCTGCAGGTTGACGCCCAGGTCTCATTTAGCAATTGATTGGTCTTCTCCAGGATGTCGTGTTCAAGCTGCAATTGGCGGATATCGCGTCGAAGCGATTCGACCTGCCGCTCCAGTTCTCCCCGCTCAGGGGCGTGCGGCGAATCGTTGTGGCGTTTCATGAAAGGCCGGACAGGAACGCTCACCACTGTCCAGAAAATCCAGGCGGTTCATTACAAGTACATGGACTACCTCCAGGTAGTCCAAGACGGTGTAAACCCGATGGATCCCGCGACGAACTGACGCGTAATATCGGTTCGGCTAAAAATCTCCTCAATTTCTTCGCCGGAGTAGGCATGCGACTGTCCGATTTTATCGTGCAGGAAATGGAGCCCATTCTGGCGCAGTGGGAGGCGTTTGCCGCCACGCTGCTGCCAGCCGCTGGCAACATGGGCACCCTCGCGTTGCGCGACCACGCGCAGCAGATTCTGGAAGCAGTAGCGAGGGATTTGCAGACTTCGCAGACCAGGGAAGCGCAGCACGAAAAATCCTTGGGGAGGGCACCCCGGCTGACGGATGCGCCGGAGACAGCTGCGCAATCCCATGCGGTCCTGCGCGCTCGAGGCGGTTTCAACATCAACCAGCTGGCCGCGGAATACCGCGCTTTGCGTGCAAGCGTGCTGCGTTTGTGGATGGATGAGTGTCAGCCCGATGCGCCTCATCTGGATGACATCATCCGCTTCAACGAGGCCATCGATCAGGCGTTGGCCGAATCACTCGGTTTTTTCAGCACACAAGTCGATCAGGCTCGCAATCTGTTGCTTGGGATGCTCGGACACGACATGCGGAGCCCGCTGCAGACGATCCAGGTGACAGCTTCATATCTGTCCGCGCTCAATGCGGGGCAGCGCGTTTCGGAAGCTGCAGCCCGTCTGGTGCGCAGCGGCGCCCGGATGCAGGCACTTCTGGATGATCTGTGCGATTTCAACCGAACAAGGCTCGGGCTAGGTATTAACGTCATACCTGCTCCCGTTGATCTGACGAACGTGTTCACTGATGAGCTGGACCAGTTGCGCGCAGTCCATCCAGACCGGCAGATCGAGCTCGAGGTGCACGGTGACGTTCAGGGTGTCTGGGACGGTCCGCGTCTGCAGCAACTGCTCGGCAATCTCGTTCTGAATGCGCTCAGATATGGCGCGCGAGACGCGCCCGTGCGCGTCGTGGTGACTGGCGAGGAGGCCGAGGTGCGCTTCGAAGTCTGCAATAGCGGACCAGCCATCGAGGGACTGTTGCTGGAGCGCATCTTTGATCCTCTTCAGCGAGGTCCAGAGCGAAAAATCAACGAGGACGCGCAAGGCAGCCTTGGGCTCGGGCTGTATATCGCGAGCGAAATCGCCAAGGCGCATCACGGCGCGATCGAGGCGCGGTCAGATAAAGCAGAGACCGCATTCGCCGTACGTCTGCCGCGCCGGGCGTAGCAGGCGAGCCAGGCTTGGTAACGGGCATGCCACGAATTATGTGGGTGGGGGGATCTGCTGGTGGTTTTACACCTGCCGAGACGCGCCTATTCCATCGCCGGTCCTCACAGACCGACCACGACTGCATGAAGCAAATCCGCGGCATCGTGGCAATAGCAAGGGTGCGCGCCCCGATTACCTATTCGGTTCGTGCTGCTCCATGCGCGCGATCAGCCTCGATCATTAGAACCCGGTCAGATCTCATCGAGAAAACGCGCGCGTGCACGCTTCGCCGTCATATCAGACCAGGATGGAGTTGCGCGGACGAACTCCGGCTCACGGCATTCGGCCTGGAAGTGCCCGACCGCGCAGCAAGGATCGCAACGGCTGAAGCGGGAAGAACCAAGGTGTCAGTCGCCGCCATGGGGGTCTCGCGTCGCCATTATTGTTTCATCGCGCCAGTTGCGTTCGAGTTTGACGCGCCTTGAGGCGACATCGCCTGCTCACGCTTCTGCATCAATGTGCCACTGGCGGGCTTGCTGTTGCCGGCGTCCGCAGCACGGCCCATGCTCTGGCCAGCGGCACCCGGCTGCGCGTTTTGAGTATCGCGGTGTGCTGGCGCAGCGTTGCCGGTGTTGGTCTGCGCAAATGCGCAAGCGCTAGCGATGATGGAAATTGCGCTGATTCCTGCCATTATCAACTTCATGATCGTCTCCCGTTCCGGACCTGCTTTTCCATCTCTGACCTGCGTGCAGCATGACGCATGCCCGGAGGAAGTGGCGAACAATAAGCGTGCGCTGTTGCCGCCCGCGAGAAGGGGAGCGAAATCTCTTGCCATCTTTTACCTTGTGTCAGCGTGCAGGCGCTGCTCTGTAGCGACGGTTCCCGTACGGGCTCATTGCTGACGATGTGACGGGTCACGACCGTTGCATCATTCCAGTCAAATCTGAAAACCCAGGTGGATGGCTCAACCCGGGTTTCAGCAATCTCGCCGCTTTGCAGGCCATCCGCTAAGAACGGGACCGGCCGTACAGCAAACACCGCCTGGCTGCGTGTGTAACGTGTGGCTTCGCATTCCGACAGCTTGGGCTTAGGGCCAGCATCGCGAATCGATGGCTCGCCAGCGCGCCGCGGCGGGGTACTCGGAGTCGCGTGGCGCCCGCGCATAGGTCAGGCGCGCTGCAATGAACCTGTCGACGGTGTCAAGCAACGCCGCTATCGAGGCAGGCTTTCGCAGGAACGCTGTCCAGCAGCGAATCTCTCCCGTAGGTTCCGGCATAGCCGACAGCAGCACCACCGGTAAGCCGGAAAACACCGCCTGACACTTCAGACGCCGGCAAAGCTCCTTGCCGTCCATTTCCGGCATCTCCAAATCGGTGATAACGAGTTCCGGAAAATCCGTGTGGGCCTTCTGCAGTGCGTCCCATCCGTTCTCCGCGAGCACAACACGGTGTCCGCGACTCTCCAATGCCAGTTGCAGCGCGCATCGGTTTTCAAGGTCATCGTCGATGAGCAGTACGGTGGACATGACACGACATGGTGGAAGGATCCTACTGGGTCTCGCAAGCGGCATACCTAGGTAGCGCCCGCTGCCTGTTCGACTACCCTCTGCGTCCAACACGTGGGCGGTCGGGCCACATGGTTGCGGCATTGCGCTCGCCCGCTTTGCTCTTACCAAAGCAGTAGCGCAAGTCCGCCGCACCCCGTTGACTATATTGGATACGTCGACCGGTGAGAGTCATCGACTTGAACCGGATAATCATAAAACTTCCGTCTGAAAGTTAATCGATTTGGTGTTTTGGTGACGGCTTGGGTCATGTCAGCGATCACAGGAGTTCCTCGCTGCGAACGCGGATGCGCCGCCGACCAATTCGCGGGACGGCCGATTCGGCCAGTTGTTACTGGTCGGAACGATTGGCGAGTTCGAGTTTTTCTGCCGCCGCGGATCATTGAAAATGGGATTTCACTGACCTGGAATTTTGCGGTTACCCGATGGATATTCACTTCTGTCTGGTGAAAAAACGGTCGTTTTTTCTCGAATTAGTGTCGGATTCTTCCGTCGTTGTTCTGTCTACGCGGGGTAGACCCACACAATCAGCGCACAGTTAATTAACGAAAAACCATAATCCTTGCAAGGCATGAATAACCACGATCGGTTATGAAAAGTTGAAACCTCGGCTGGGTTGTGTAGCGGCGGCAAGCCTTGGACTTGCAGTCGGAAGGGAGTCCGCAAATACCGTTTATGTCTGCGGCCGGTCACGACTCTGCGGCAAAAGAATTCGCTCCGGCCTTGCACGTAAATGCAGGGAACTACGTTTGTACAGTATCGCGTGATCGGTTCGATATTCGATCTGAATGAGATCGCAGTGCCGGACTGAAATTTTCGACCTGGAATACGAGGCTATTCACCCTTGGTTGCGCAAACGAAATATGGGTGTCCCATGAGGTCTTGTCCATTCTGTCCGAAACACACTGCATTGACAGTTTCGTTGCTTGCCAGCGCCGCGACGCTGGCTCCCGGCACGGGCTTCGCTCAACTGGGATGTTCGGCACGAATCCTGCGCTTCTTCACGCAGCAACGATTCTTTCCTATGATTTAAGCAACGGCGAGCCCGCCGGAGCTGCCATTGCCGAGTCGCAGGACCGGGGGGCCGCACGCCTGCGCCGTGACATCGAATCAAAGCAGCCGTGCGCGCATGTTTCGATGATTCACCGGCTACCGGGCGATCTGGATGGCAACGCTTGGGCTACCCCGCAAACGAACGGAGCGTGGCGATGAAGCGGAGCAAGTCACCCCAGCCGGTCACGATGCTCGAAGCACTGATACCGATCGCTGGCCTCGTCTTTCTCGTCAGTCTGTCCTTCTACCTGTTCGGCGATGGTGGTGCGAACGGGCCGAACCAGGTGGCACTCGTCGTGGCGACCATGCTGGCCGTATTTGTCGGTTGGCGTCGCGGTCATTCGCTCGCTTCGCTGGGCGAGGCCGCGAATGCCAGTGTCAGTTCCGGTATTGGCGCGATTCTCATCCTGTTCGCAGTCGGCGCGCTGATCGGCACGTGGGCGCTCAGCGGCACGATCGTCGCCATGGTCTATTACGGGCTGAAATTGCTGAGCCCGGACTACTTTTACGTCACGGCGGCTGGAATCTGCGCGGTGATCTCGTTCGCCATTGGGACCTCGTGGACTGTCGCGGGTACGATCGGAATCGGCCTGATGGGCATTGCGCACAGCATGGGCCTGAGCCCCGCCATAACGGCCGGTGCAGTGATTTCCGGCGCTTATTTCGGCGACAAGTCTTCGCCGCTCTCGGACACCGCGAATCTTGCGGCCGCTGCCGCGGGTGCCGATCTGTATCAACACGTGCGCGAGACGCTGCTGACATCACTCGTCGCGATTGTCATCACGCTGGCCGTGTTTTATCTGCTTCGCCGCCCGGGCGCCTTCGATGCGAGCGCCGAGGTTGCTGCAATGCAGAGCGCATTCTACATATCGCCCGTGCTGTTCCTGCCGCTCATTCTTGTCGTCGTGCTGACGCTGTTCCGGCTTCCGCCATTTACCACCATCTTTCTTGGCGCATTGGCGGGTGGCGTGGTTGCCGTTTTCGTCGAGCCAGCGCGAGTCCTCGCATTTGCCGCCGCGCGAGAGGGCGTGCCGATCCCGATTGCGATGCTCAAAGGCGTATGGCTTGCGCTTGGGAGCGGCTACAGGTCCACGACTGGAAATCCAGTGCTTGATACGCTCCTCACTCGCGGCGGTATGGACAGCATGTTGAATACTATCTGGCTGATCATCACGGCGCTGGCATTCGGAGGGGTGGTCGAGAAGTGCGGTGCGATAGAACGCCTCATTGCTCCGGTAGTCAATTGGGCCAGGAGCGGTGGGGCGCTGGTCGGCTCCCTGGTCCTGGCGACCATCGCGACGAACATCGTTACGGCAGACCAGTTCATCGCAGCCGTGCTGCCGGCCCGGATGTTCAGAAATGCATTCGCGGCACGCGGCTACGCGCCCATCGTGTTATCGCGTTCCGTTGGTGATTCGGCCACGACCACAGGCGCGCTGATCCCTTGGAACAGTTGCGGCGCGTTTATGGCGGTGACCCTTGGCGTGCCGACGCTCAGCTATGCGCCCTATGCCGTATTTTGCATGGTAAGTCCGCTGCTGACGGTGGCGATCGCCTACGCGGGTATCCGCATGCCACGCGTCCCTCCAGCCCAAGCCGGGACCTCAACGGCAGGCGGCCCCCCAACTCCGGTCCATGAAGACGCCAAACAGAATTGACGGGTATTCTTACTCGAGTCGTGAGGCACCCTCGCTCGTGGCCGATACCCGGCGCGCGATGTGTTTCCAACCTATTGCAAGCGTTCTTCCGTCCGACGAACCGTCGGCAATACTGTAAGGAGCAGTCAAGATGAAAATGCAACGAAACGCTCCCCGGATCGCGTCCATGATGCTCGCCGCGGCGTTCACACTGGCTCAGGCAGGCGTCGCGGTGTCGCAGACGGCTGCTCCGCAGAGCGCCAGCGAGATGCATAGGACCGGCATGCCCGAGACGCAGCAGCAGGGCGACATATCGTTCGTGACCGGCGGAGTGGGTCGCGACGAGTCGACTGCGCTGCGGCAGGCACGAAGGCAGTGGCCGTTGTCTCTGCAGTTCACCGGTCCCGGGGCGAGCTATGTGGCCGACGTCCAGGTGAAGATTGCCAAGGCTGGCGGCGCGGCCGTGTTCGAGGCCACGTCGAAGGGGCCGTACATGCTCGTGCGGCTGCCTCAAGGGCGCTATACGGTCAACGCCACTTACGGCAGCGTGACCAGAAGGGAGACCGTGAACGTCCGCGGCAATGGCAGCGCGCGTGCGACGTTCGCGTTCCCGTCCACCCACTGAGCGCGGTCCCGACGCCGCGCCGAAGGTCGCGCGCGTCGCGTTCGTTTGACCGAGCCATAGGCTTATTTGGCTTTTACACGCCAGTATCTGTACTTTTGCGGAACGAAAGCCTCATGCCTTGAGCACGTTCTTCCCCTTCGTCCCGAGCAACGGCAAGTCGCGGATCCGCACACCGGTCGCGTCGTCGATCGCATTCGCGAGCGCCGCGGCGGCCGGGCCTTGCGCCGCTTCTCCGACCCCGAGGAATGGCAGGCCCGGCCGGTCGATCAACAGCACGTCCACGCGTTTGGGTACGGACGAGAAGCGCATGATCGGATAAGTGCTCCAGTCATAGCTCGTGATGCGTTGCGGGTCGAAATGCGTTTCTTCATAGAGCGTCCAGCTCGTGGTTTGCAAAATGCCGCCTTCGATCTGATTGCGCACGCCGTCCGGATTGACGATCTGTCCGCAATCGACGGCTGCTACGACACGCTCGATGCTGAGCTCGCCGGTATCGCGCATGACTGTCACGTCCATCGCGACGGCAAGGTAGGCCATCAGGTTCTTGTATTGGGCAAACGCAAAGCCGGTACCGTGCGAGCGCGGGCTCGAGTCGCCCGTTCGCGCGCTGCGGGCTCGCCAGCCGAATTGATCGACTACGGCGCTAATGACGCCATGCGCGCGCGGATCATCGAGATGTTTGAGGCGAAACGCCACGGGGTCGGCGTGCGCGGCTCTGGCGAGCTCGTCGATGAAGCTCTCGATCGCGAACACGTTCATGTGCGCGCCGAGCGAGCGCATGGCAGAGACGCGTATCGGCATCGTCGGCACGAAATGATGCTGCACGTGCAGGCTGGGCACGCGGTAAAGCGGAATGCTGTTGCGGTCGCCTCCGCCTTCAGGCATCGGAATCGGCTTCGGCGGCGCGGGGGTGAACGGTTGCGCAAGGAGCTGCGCCGGCAACAGGCGGCCCGCATTCTCGATGCGGTTGTTATGCGTGTTGCTCCATAGCTCGTAACGCCAGTCGGCAAGCGTGCCTGCCGAATCGAGCGTTGCATTCGCCTCGACTGTCATGGCCGGGCCGAACGGCTCCCACATGTGTTCCTGTTCGCGCATCAATTGCACGCGCACCGGGCGGCCAGGCAGCTCGCGTGCAACGAGGGCGGCGTCGGCCGCGACATCGTCCGCGCCGTTGTGTCCGTAGCAGCCCGAACCTTCCACATGGACGCAGCGCACCTTGTCGGGTGGCATCGCGAGCATTTCGGCGATGCCCGCACGCAGCGGATAGACGCCTTGCGTGTGCGTCCACACGGTCATCACATCGTTGTCGAGCTGCGCGACAGCGCACGATGGCCCAATCGAGCCATGCGTCAGATACGGCCTCGAATAGCGCGCCCGCAGCGTCGCCACAGGCGCGGCCGCGCCCGTCGCTGCGCCCTGATCGGCCACCGCGATTTCCTGTGAAGGCAGACTCATCAGCAAGGCGTGAACGTTCGCCGGATCGGGCAGCGGCGGCCCGGCCTGCCATTGCGCAGCAAGCGCAAGCTCACGCATCGCGAGGATCGCGCGCCATTCGTCGTCGGCGACCACTGCGAGGTAGTTGCCGTTGCGCACGACCTTGATGACGCCGGGCAGCGCCTCGACGCGCCCGCTATCGACTGCGACGAGGCTCGCGCCATAAGACGGCGGCCGCACGACGCGGGCATGCAGCATGCCGTGCGGCCGCAGGTCCTGGACGTAGCTCGCGCCGCCCGTCACCTTGCCCGGGATATCCACGCGCGGCAGCATATGGCCAATCAGCGCGTAGGCCGATGGCGGCTTGTTCGGCGCGTCGGGCTGCGCGTTCTGATGGAGGTCCGCGTATCGCACGGCTTCGCCATAGCTCACGCGTCTTCCGTCGACGGCGATGATGGCGCCGTCGCGCGTCGTCAGGGCCGCTGCGTCGATGCCCAACTGCGACGCCGCGCTCGCGACCAGCAGCGCGCGTACCTGAGCGGCGGCGTTGAGGATCGCGGTGCCGCTGTCCGCCATCGTGTGACTGCCTGCGGTGTAGCCTTCGTTCGGCGTTGCGGCGGTGTCGGCGGTGATCAGCTCGATCGCATGAGGCGCGAGATCCAGCTCTTCCGCGGCGACCTGCAGCAGCGCGGTGCGAATGCCCGTGCCAAGCTCCGCCTTGCCCGTGAATACGCTCACGTGGCCGTCAGGGGCGACCTTGATCCACGCATCGAGCAACGGCGTGCTCTTGAGACTGCCCGGCAGCTTCGGGGCGCTCGCGTTGAAGGTGCCCGCTTCGGTGGTGGTTTGCGCAAGCGCGGCCATGCCGGGCACGATCGCGAAGCTCACCATCAGCGAGCCGCCAACGAGGAAGCGGCGCCGCGCGGGGTCATCGGGGCCGCTGCCGTGAGCGACGGAGGACGGGCGGCCGTCGCTCACGACTGCGCTCCCTCGTTCGTTCGCGGCGAACCCGTCGCGACTTGCCGGATCGCCGCGAGAATGCGCATGTGCGTGCCGCAGCGGCACAGGTTCGGCTGCATGTAGCGGCGGATCTGTTCATCGCCTGGGTGCGGGATTCGCTCCAGCAGCGTGTGCGCGCGCATGATCATACCGGCGATGCAATAGCCGCATTGCGCGGCTTGCTCGTCAATGAAGGCTTGCTGAAGTGGTCCCGGATGTTCCGCGCTGCCAAGTCCTTCGACGGTTCGCACTGGCCGGTCGCCAACGGCCACGACCGGCATGAGGCACGAGAACACCGGCTCGCCGCCGACGCTGACCGTGCATGCGCCGCATTGACCGAGACCGCAGCCGAACTTCGCGCCATCGAGCTGCAACTGGTTGCGCAGCACGTAGAGCAGCGGCGTTGACGGGTCGACATCGACCGTATGACTGACTCCGTTGACGTTGAGCGTGATCATCGTGGCAGGCCGTCCTTGCGAAAATGCGCGACCGCGCCGGCGTCGAGCGAGGGCCACGCGTCGCGTGCGGTGAAGCGTTCGCGCGTGTAGTTGGCGAGCTCCGCTATCTGCGCATCCGTGAATGTGTTGGCGAATGATGGCATGAAGGGCGCGCTATCGCTTTCGTGCCAGTCGATTCCATCGAGGATGATACGGACCATGTTGCGCGGGCTGTCGGCGTTGACGGCCGTGGAAAGGGACAGCGACGGTCGAGCGCCCCCGCTCGACATCGGCGCGCCTTCGGCATGGCACGATGCACAGGCCGCGGAGAATAGATTCGCGCCGCCGCCGGGCGCGGTGGACACGGGCGCGGCGGAAGCGGAGGGCGAGGCGACCGGATGCTCCGGCATGCCTAGGCCCCCGGACGACAACGCCAGCAGATACGCGGCAATCGCCTCTACGTCGGAGGCGGACGCGTCGGCGAGCATGCGCGTGACGGGGCGCATCGGACCCGCCGCCGCCCCATGGGCGCTCGCGAGGCCCGTGCGCAGATAGCTGACGAGCTGTGCCTGCGTCCAGGGCGTGGGGCGTGAAGCGAGGTCCGTCAGCGCGGGCGCATCCCATCCGTCGATCGTGCCGCCTTGCAGCGCGCGGTCGCGGCGCTCGGCACCGAGGCGGTCGAGCGGCGTGTGGCACGCACCGCAATGACCGAGGCTTTCGACCAGGTATCGTCCGCGTGCGACGTCCGGCGCTTCGGGCGGGGCCGGCGCTGGTTCGGTACCGGTATGCAGGTAAAAAAGATTCCACACGGCGATGAGGGGCCTGAAGCCGAGCGGGAAGATCAGCTCGTTGTGCGGTGCAGGCGCCTTGACGGGAGCGCGGCTCATCAGCCACGCATACAGCGAGCCCATATCGGCATCGCTGATGTGCGTGAAGTGCGGATAGGGGAACGCGGGATAGAGCAGATGGCCGTCGCTGGACACGCCGCGCCGCATCGCGCGGGCGAACGCGTCGAGCGACCAGCCCCCGATACCCGTCTCGTTGTCCGGGGTGATGTTGGTCGAGTAAATGATGCCGAAGGGTGTTTGCAGTGGCAGTCCGCCCGCGAGGGGCAGGCCGCCCGTCGCGGTGTGGCACGCGACGCAATTGCCAACGGCCGCGAGCTTCGCGCCGCGCGCCGCGGCCGCGGTATCGCTGCCGGCCGCGATGGGCGCGGTGACGGCAGCCGGCGCGGGCTCCCCAGCATGCGCGGTGGGTCCGCCGTATGCGGCCATGAGGGCAACCAGAACAACGGCCACGCCTGCACTCGCCACCCGTCCTTTCATCTAGCCTCCATCGCCGAGCCGTCCGCGCATCATGGTTCCATGACTACGTCGCGCGGCTCCAGGTGGCGCAAGCGGCGTTCCTGATATTCGCGGAAGTCTGCGGCTGTCCGCCGCTCCGCGGTTGGCCGCTGTCTACGAGGACGGAAGCTTTAGGGTCGAACAGCGGGAGGTCGCGATAACGGTCTCGCCTAGCCGGCTGCGATCGCGATGGCGATCTGCACGAAAAGCACCTTGACGATGGTCATCGACGGAAAAATCATCGCGTACATGACGTCGGGCTGATCCGTCGGCGCGATGCGGTTGGCGAAGGCGAGAATCGCGGGATTGCCGGTGGCCCCGCAGATCACGCCGACCGATGTATCGAAAGACAGTCTGAAGACCCACAGGCAGCACACAGCCGTGACGCCGACCAGCACCAGCAGCGTGATCACGCCATAAAGCAGCAGCAGCGGTCCGGCAGTGCCGACGGTCGCGACGAACTTCGGTCCGCAAGACAAACCCACCTGCGCGAGAAAAATCGTCAGCCCGAGATTGCGCAGCACGAGATTTGCAGAGAGCGGCATTACCCACACGAACGGTCCGCTGCGGCGCGCCTTGCCGAGGCACAGCGCGACCAGTAGCAACGCCGCGAGACCCAGGCTGAACGCGCCGAGACCGGGCGCGCGCAGCGGGATCGCGCCGACCAGCAGCCCCGCTGCCGCGCCGATGCCCAGACAGATGAAACTGAGGTCGGCCGTGCCCTTGATCGAATCGCCGAAAAACGCGCGGACCCTCGCGCGATGCGCGCTACTGACGAGCAGGCCGACGCGGTCGCCTGCTTCGAGAATGAGCTCTGGCGTCGACAGTAGATCGGCGTCGCCGCGCCGCACGTGCGCGACCGCGCAGTTCACGCCATCCGGAAAGCGCAGATTGCCGAGCGCCGTGCCGACGACCGACGGACTCGATGCGAACACGCGAATATAGTCCAGGTCTTCCCGATGACTCGAGATACGCCCGGGCTGTAGCTCGCCGCATAGCGCCGTTGCTTCGTCGAGCGGGCGGCGCTCGGTGGCGGTGGCAAGGAGGACGTCGTCGGCGCGCAGCGTGAAGTCGTCGCTGGGCAGTTGATTGTGATGCGCGCGCCGCACGGCCGCGATCACTACGCCGGCAGGCAGGCGAGTCGAGAGCTCCGACAGCTTGAGACCGAAGAGACTGGCATTGCGCAGCGCGATTTCCGCGGTCTCCAGCACCTTCGCGGGCGGTTTCGGTATTTTGGCTTTCAGGACCGAGTTCAGCACATAGAGGAATAGGATCGGCCCGGCCACGCCGAACGGATAGGTGACGCTATAAGCCACGGCGGCATCGCTGCTTTTCATCGATGCGATGGCAACCTGCAGGCTCGCCGTGCTGGTGCCGCTGCCGGCGAACATGCCGAGCGCATCGGCGAGCGTGATGCCGAAATGGATGAAGGCGCACGCCACCAGACCCGAAGCGATCACGCCCAGACATGCGGCCGCGTTGGCCTTCATGCCTTCCCGGCTCGTGAGTCCGCGGAAGAACTGCGCGCCGTACTGAATGCCGATGCCATACAGAAACAGCAGCAGACCGAGCGTGCCCAGCAACGCCGGCGGCGCGGATTTCGGCGCGAACGCGCCGAGCGCCAGTCCAACGAACAGCACGGCCCCCGAGCCTAGAGCCACGCCCTTGATAGTGATTTCGCCGACCAGGTAGCCGAGCGCGATGGTCAGAAAAAGCGCGAACAGCGGCTGAGTTTCGAGGAAAGTTCTGGCTGCTTCCATGCCGCCCCCTATAGGTGGACAAAGCAACGCGACTGAGCGCTTCCACCGGGCAGGCCTCGCGTTCGACGCACGGCAGTTGCTGACGATACTCGTTGCTGCTATCGCATTGCGCCTGCGAGGTTGCCCGAGCCGAGACCCACGATCAGATCGAGTGCGCCGTTTTTCAACGCTTGCGTCGCGACCACGCCCGCTGCTTTCAATGCGGCCGCGTCGATGCGCGACGCGTCCGATAGCTCGACACGCAACCGCGTGGCCGCCAGCGCGTCGAGCTTCCTGATGTTGGCCGCGCCGCCCAGCGCCGCACGAATCTTTTCCGCGCGCTCCGTTTCCTGCGGCGAGCTTTGCACCGAGGCGGCCACAGCCGCTGGAGCCGCCGCCGCTGCGCCTTCCACACCAGGCACCCCCGCCGCCGGCAAATCCGCTTCGGCGCCCGCTGTCTTCAGATAGTCCTGCATGTCGGTTTTCATGTTCTCCGACAACGGCCCGAAGATCGCCTGCACGCCGTTGCCCATGCGCACCACACCCGCGGCACCGAGCGCCTTGAGCTTGGGTTCGTCGACGCCCGCCGGGTCCTTCACGGAGATGCGCAGCCGCGTGATGCAAGCGTCGAGACTCGTGATATTGGAGCGGCCGCCAAAGGCGAGCACGAGTTCGCGCGAACGTCCTCCCGCGCCGCTCGCGGCAACCACCGCTGTTTCCGCCGCGTCGTCTTCGCGGCCGGGTGTCTTGAGGTTGAAGCGCGTGATGACGAAGCGGAACACGCCGTAATAGATCACCGCGTAAATTGGACCAAGGATGAAAACGTACCACGCGTGCGTGGCCTTCCCACCGATCAGGTTGAACATCAGAAAATCGATGCCGCCTTGCGAAAATGTGAAGCCCATGCGCATGCCCAGTGTGTTCGCCACGAACTGCGCCGACGCCGCGAGGCATGCGTGAATCAGGTAAAGCACCGGCGCGACGAACAGGAACGCGAATTCGATCGGCTCGGTGATGCCGGTGAGGAAAGAAGTCAGCGCGGCCGAGACCATCATGCCGCCGACGGCCACCTTCTTCTCCGGCTTCGCGCAATGCCAGATCGCGATCGCCGCGGCCGGCAGGCCGAACATCTTGAACAGGAACGCGCCCGCCAGGATGCCCGCGGTCCGGTCGCCCGCGAAAAAACGGGTGATGTCGCCGTGAACCGTCCTGCCGGTCGTCGGGTCGAGGTAGCTGCCCATTTCGAAGAAGAACGGCACGTTCCAGATGTGATGCAGGCCGAACGGAATCAGCAGACGTTCGACGAAACCGTAGACCGTCGCGGCGGTGCGCGGGTCGGAAACCGCCGCCCAATGCGAAAAAGCTTTGATCGCGCTGCCGATCGGCGGCCACACGAAAGACAGGATCGCGCCGAGCACGATCGAGCCGATCGCGGTCACGATCGGCACGAAGCGCTTGCCGGCGAAGAAGCCGAGATAGGGCGGCAACGTGATCCGGTAGTAGCGGTTGAACATCCATGCCGCAAGACCACCGGCGAGGATGCCGCCGAACACGCCGGTCTGGATCGACGGTATGCCCATGATCGTGTCGGTTTCGACGCCCTGGAGCTTGCCGATCACACCCAACGTGGCCGTCATCACCAGATATCCGATCGTTGCGGCGATGCCCGAGACGCCATCGTTCTCGGTGAAGCCGAGCGCGACGCCGATCGCGAAGATCAGCGGTAGGTTGCCGAAGATCACGTCGCCCGCGTTCTTCATCAGCGCGAGCACGACGGCCGGCACGTAACCGTGAAAGTCGGTGGCGCCGAGACCGAGCAGCAGGCCGGCCACCGGGAGCACGGCGACGGGCAGCATCAGCGATTTGCCGATCTTCTGCAAGACTCCGAAGGCATGCGAGAACATGGCTGATCTCCTGTTGATCCGCTCACTCGGCAAAGCGCGACAGATGCGCGCGGACTTCCGCGGCGGTGCCCAGACACAGCACCTCGGCGGCGAGCTTCCTGGCTTCTTCGGTCGTCACGCGTGCAAGCTGAGCCTTGATCGAACCGACCGCCGGAATGCTCACGGACAGCTCGTCGATGCCAAGGCCGACGAGCACCGGCACCGCCATCGCATCCGACGCGATGCCGCCGCAAATGCCGACCCATTTGCCATGCTTGTGCGCACCGTCGACCGTCATGCCGATCAGACGCAACACCGCCGGGTGCAGCGCGTCGGCCTGCTTCGCGAGTTGCGGATGGCCGCGGTCCATTGCGAGCGTGTATTGCGTGAGATCGTTCGTGCCGATCGAGAAGAAGTCGACTTCGCGTGCGAGCGGCTCGGCGATCAGCGCGGCCGCGGGGACTTCGATCATGACGCCGACTTTCACGCTCGCCGCGCGATCGCCGGCTTCTTCGAGCAGGATCTTGCGCGCTGCCCGCACCTCCTCGATCGCGGCGATCATCGGGAACATCACGTGCAGATGCCCAAGCGGCGCCGCGCGCAGGATCGCGCGCAGTTGCGTGCGGAAGATGTCGGGACGCTCCAGGCTCACGCGCACACCGCGCAGGCCGAGAAACGGGTTGTCTTCCTTCGGCAGCGGCAGATACGACAGCGGTTTGTCGCCGCCGACGTCGAGCGTGCGGACCACGAGCGGCCGCTCGCGGCCAAGCGCTTCGGCGACGGCGCAATATTCGGCGGCCTGTTCGTCTTCGGTTGGCGCGGTGTCTCGCGCGTCGAACAGGAACTCGGAGCGCAACAGGCCCACGCCTTCGGCGCCGGCCGCGACCGCGTCGCGTGCTTCCTGCGCATTGCGGATGTTCGCGACGACTTCGACGCGGTGGCCGTCGGCCGTCATTGCGAGTTTGGTTGCCGCGAGCTTTTCGTCTTCGCGTTTGGCGGCCTGGCGGCTGATGCGTTCGCGCGCCTTCTCGAGTTCCTCGGCGCTCGGGTTGCGCCGCAAGCTGCCGCGCGAACCGTCGAGCACGACGGGCGTGCCGTCGGCGAGTTGCAGCGCGCGCGCGTCGATACCGCAGATCGCCGGAATGCCGAGCGAGCGCGCGAGGATCGCGACGTGGCTCGTCGCGCCGCCGCTCGTCGTGCAAAAGCCGAGCACCTTGCTGCGATCGAGCGACGTGGTGTCGGACGGCGACAGTTCCTCGGCAATCAGGATCGATTCGTCCGGCACGTCGATCTGCGCCTGCTTCACGCCGGCGAGCAGCGCGAGCACACGGCGGCCGACGTCGCGGATATCGCCGGCGCGTTCGCGCAGCAGCGGATTGTCGAGCTTTTCGAGCGTGCTTGCCTGGTGCTGGAACGCATCGCGCCACGCGAACCCCGCGCCCTTTCCCGCGCTGATGCTGCTGATCGCGGCGTCGTTGAGGCCAGGATCGTCCAGCAGTTCGAGATGCGCGTCGAGAATCTGCGCTTTCGACGGATCGGTGAGCGTCGCCTTGAGCGCCTCGATCTGCTGACGCGCCTGATGCTGGGCCGCTTCGAGTTGCGCCCGTTCGCGTTGCGGCGACTCGCCCGCTTCGTTCACCTCGATGACCTGCTGGCGGAACTGCACGATCCTGCCGACCGAAAGCCCTGGCGAAGCGGATACGCCGATGAATTCGTTGGTGTCGGCGGGAGCCGCTTCGGTCGGTGCTGGCACCGGCGCAGCCGGTGCGGTTGGCGCAGCCGCCGCGGGCGCATCGCCGGGTTTTTCGCCCGATCCCTCGCCAAGCAGACGCGCGACGGTGCTGGCCGCCTCCGCCGCGTCGGGACCGCGGGCCTCGACGCGCAGCTTGTCGCCGAACTTCGTTGCGAGCCCCATGATCGCGACGACGGACTTGGCATTTGCGCTGGCATCGCCGCGCAGCAGCCGGATCTCGGACTTGAATTTCTTTGCCTCGACCGCGACGACCGCGGCGGGCCGTGCATGCAGGCCCGCTGGATTCGGCAGCGTGATCTCGTCGGAGAAGATCGCGCCGGTGGCGCTGGCCGTGTCCTTGTCCTCCATGCTGCCGACCAGCTCGACGTACAGCGCGACGTCGGTGCCGGCGACGACGAGCCCTTTCGCGGGAACGTAGCGCGTGACGAGATCGCCATTGGCGATCACCATTTGCGTGAGCAGGCTGGTTGCTTTTGCGCCGACCGCGATTGGGTCGAAGCGGATCAGCGGCGTGCCCGTCGCGACGGCGTCGCCTTCCTTGACCAACGGCATGAAGCCCTCGCCGCGCAGCAACACGGTGTCGAGCCCGATGTGCAGCAGCACTTGCAGACCGTTGTCGCCGGTGATCGTCGTGGCGTGGCCAGCGCTATGGAGTTGCGTGACCTTGCCGGCAAGCGGCGACAGCAGTTCATCCGAGGTCGGATCGATCGACACGCCATCGCCGACCATCTTCTGGGCGAAGACCGGATCGGGCACGCTCTCGAGAGGAACCAGTACGCCCGACAGTGGTGCCATCAACCCGATGCGCAGAGGACGCTGAGGAGCTTTCATCGCCAGGACTCCTTGTACATTGACGCTCGCCTCAGGTGGCTCGACTCGAGCCGCATGGGCGCGACATTCACACGTGCGGTCGGCACCATTGCCGCTCACGCCGCTCACCCACTTGTGAGCGGCGCACGTTACAAAAGCGTCGGTGACAAAAACTCGGGAAACCAAACAAGGTCACGCACGTCGCCCGTGTGCGCCCGCGCAGCCTCGACCGGGATGAATGGAGAAACGTCAGGCGCGCTCCGACGGCGCGGTTTGCGTTTGCCGGGCCGCCTCGTACCCGTGCGCAACCCTTTGCACCTTGGTCCCGGAAAAAAGGACCCGGAAAGCGCTCTGAAAAAGAGCATATGTTACTGAGCGCAGATTGCAAGACAAGACGATTTCGGACGGGAACGCCTGAAATTTGCAATTTCCTGGCGGGAGATGGAGCGGTCTTTATTAATTGGCGTGTGACGCGTTCATTGATCTGTGTTTTATCCGTTTAGCGAAAGGCGGCGGCCCGACAAGACGCTCACCCTTGCTGTTCAGAGTAGATCCGTGACGACATCCACCGTATCGAACTCGATGAGCAATTCCGCGCCCAACGAGGCGCCTACAGATGCAATCGGCATATTGGGGCGGTTCTCTTTTCCGAAATATGATTTTTCTAGCGCATGGAGGGCGCGCTGATAATCAGGGGACTGGAAATCCGTGAGTACCTTCACTTCATAAATAACGTTCTGGATGAGGAAATCGTTCGCAAGACAGCGCGTCGCGCCCTTGAATTGAACGCGAACCCGGTCTTTCCTATTGTCGAACATCAAGGCAAGCTCAACGATGCTTGCCTCACGGTCCGCGGATACGCCCATCAAATACCAGTCGTGGAACGCATTGAATTTCTTGATAAGGTCCATCGCGTAATTCCTTCAGGGACTCCAGGGGCTGAATGGAACAACATAATCGCCGCCATCTCGCACACCGTTGTCCCAATTGTGCGCGTGGGGCTTCAATCCGTTGTGTACATGGTCAAAGTCGAGATCAACGACCGGCTTTCTGTCATCCCCGTACAGCCGCATTTGCCCGCTACCTGGGTTTGTGTACCAGGTTCCCGGGTCTCCGAGGTTCGGAGGCTCGCGGCTTAGGCACGACAGCAATCACATCGCCGCTCTCGACGGCACACTGTAGCGCTCGAACGAGTTGCTCAGGCGCGGGGCCGCTTGCATATGCGCCGCCCTGAGCATGGCGCATGAACCTGGCGAGCCGGGCTAGCTGGCTCGCGTCGCGCGTGAGCTCCCATGAACTTGCCGAAGTAATGAACTGGCGGCCGGTGCGCACCTCGTCGCTGGACGTGTTGCCGCGATATTCGTGCCGCGTGTAGAGCGTGCAGCTCCGACGGGCCCCCACTTTCAAGTCAATCGCCATCCGCCTCCCTCGTGCGATCAGATCAGTTGGTATGCCTATCACGGGGGCTCCATTGCACGCTGCAAAAAACGAAGCCCTCAAACCGCCGCGAACGCTGCAATACCTCTATGGCGGCCCTGAGAACGCACGGCGGCGCGACTTACGAGACCTCGTAACATTGTGGAAGACTGTCAAGAAAACAGTTGGAGCGTCGATGGTTTGGCCAATGCGCATCACATTGCTGATGGCGAACGCTTCCGTGCCGACGCATATGGAAGAGCCGGCCGCGGTCGTTTCGCGAGACTAGCTGACTCATAGCGAGATATCGCCGCAGAGGCATTGTTCAGCCACACCTTCTAGTCTTTTCATCGGACGACTCTTTTTCCGACACGAGGCCCAGCCTAAAGTACGAGCCTTCAATCTGGCATCAAGGTCATCATGCAAATCGATACACCTGCAATCCCGGCATCGTTGGAAGGACATTCAACCTCCGCGGGTCAATGGCTTTCCGTCATAGCGGTAGCGGTAAGCGCATTCGCCTTCGTCACGGCCGAGTTTTTGCCTGTCGGGCTGTTGCCGCAAATCGCACACGACCTCGGCGTGTCGACCGGTGTCGCTGGCCTCATGGTCACCACGCCCGGCGTGATGGCCGCGATATTGGCGCCGACGCTGATAGTCAGCGCGGGCCGCATGGACCGCCGATACGTTTTCCTGCTCCTCACTGCGGTACTGTTGATCGCGAACGTCGTGTGTGCCATCGCACCGAACCTCGCGATCATGCTCGTAGGACGGGCTCTGCTTGGCGGCGCGCTGGGTGGCTTCTGGACTCTGGCGACGGCGGCGGCTCCTCGACTCGTGCAAGCAAAGGATGCCGCCAAAGCGACCGCGACCATTCTGACCGGCGTGACCTGCGCAACTGTGATCGGCGTGCCGCTCGGGACGTTCATCGCATCGTTTGCATCGTGGCGCATGGCGTTCGCCGCCACCGCGGGCCTCGTGTCGCTCGCCTTACTGGCGCAGGCGTTCCTCGTGCCTTCGTTGCCGTCGGCATCGGCGTTGCGGATCGCCGATTTCAAAACCCTGCTTGTCCGGCCTCATACGAGGTTGAGCATGGTGATGGTCGCGCTCGTCTTCGGCGCGCATTTCTCGACCTACACGTATATTGCGCCGTTGCTCGAACACGACTTCTCGTTGAGCGCGATCACGCTGTTGCTGTTCGGATTCGGTCTGATCGGCTTCTTCTCCAATGCGTTGACATCGATGGTGATTTCGGACCATCTAAAGAAATCCGTCGCCGCGATGGTTCTGCTGCTATTGGGCGCGATGTCGTCGATGTTGCTGCTCGAACATTCGCCGATCGGCGAGACCGCGGGGATGCTGCTGTGGGGAATCGCGTTCGGAGCGCTTCCGCTTTGCTTCAGCGTGTGGATTCAGCGCGGCACGACAGACCTGCCCGAAGCGGGGTCGGCCATGTTCGTCAGCATCATCCAGGTGGCGATTGCGGTGGGCTCGGCAGTGGGGGGCACCATTGTCGACCGTGCGGGCGTTCACGCTGACTTCACGCTGGGACTTGGACTCGCGCTACTGGGCCTCGTGGCACTGCAACGGCTTGCTGTATTGGAACGGCCGGCCACGGCGGCTTCTCTTGATTGCGCCTGCGATGCGTCGGTCGACTGACGCGTCGAGACAGTGCGTCGCGTGACTGGACCGCACCGCGCTAGCCAGCTGAGGCGACCGCCAGGCGACGGAAGCCGTCAAACAGCCGTCTTCACGACTCTGGGTTGAAACGGGGCGTTGAGCGGCACGTCGCCAGCGGCCTCCTTGCGGGCGGCGCTCGTCGATAGATAGCGCAAACAGCACACGCGCAAAAAAGACGCGAAATTCAACGGCTCTTCGCCGCGCAAGGCGACCAGTTCGTCGTGAAGCTTCACGACGAACTGGGTCGTCGTCACGTTCTCGCGGTTGGCGATTTCCCGAAGCACGTCCCAGAAGAGATTTTCGAGCCTCAGCGTGGTCACGACGCCATGAATGCGCAGCGCGCGCGTACGCGACTCGTAGAGGATCGGATCAGCGTTGACATAGACGTTGCACATATGTTCAGCCTTTCTCGCGAATGATGACGTCGCAGGACGCGAAGCGCGCGGCGCGGGCGCTCATGCCGTCGCGATCGAGCGTAACACGGTTGGTCGCCCGCGATGCCGCGCCTCGGTCGAGGCGCGCTCCTTCAATGCGCGATGCGCGTGCCCAGCAGCGCAAGGAACTGCGCGAGCCAGTTCACGTGCGAGGTCCATGCGGGCGCGGTGACGAAGTTCTCGTCCGTGATCGCGTCAGGCCAGTCGAGCGCCACGTACTGCGCGCCCGCGAGCTTCACTTCGGGCGCGCAGGCCGGATACGCCGAGATGCGCCGGCCTTCGATCACACCTGCCGCAGCCAGCAGTTGCGCGCCGTGGCAGACCGCGGCTATCGGCTTCTTCGCTTCGGCGAATTGGCGTACCCAGCCGATCACCTCGTCGTTGAGCCGCAGATATTCGGGGGCGCGGCCGCCGGGCACGAGCAGCGCGTCATATTGCGCGGGGTTCACCGACGCGAAATCGGCGTTCAGCGTGAAGTTATGGCCACGCTTTTCGGTGTAGGTCTGATCGCCTTCGAAGTCGTGGATTGCGGTGCGAATCGCGTTGCCCGCGCGCTTGTCGGGCGCGACGACGTCCACCGAATGCCCGACTGCCGCCAGTGCCTGAAACGGCACCATCAGCTCATAATCTTCGACGAAATCGCCGGCGATGATAAGAATTCGCTTTGACATGCTTCGTCTCCTCTCGAATGGGGTGGGAAATGGCGAGGCGGACGCGCTATCGCGGTGTGAAGGCGGCGGCCGTTGAGAAGCAATATAGCGATCGACGCAGTGGGCCAGGTAATACGCGGCTAAATGCCGACCAGGGATTTCACTGAGCTGAACGGAATTCAGCCCGAATGCGGCAGACGATCGCGGTGGTGGAGCAAAGAAAAAGAGTCGCGCTCCATTCGAGTGCGACTCTTTTATCATTGGGAACGTCCATTCAACCGCGCAGATTCGACACACATCGCTGCAGCACCTTGCGCAGCGTATCGACCGGGATTTCCGTTACTCCGTCCAGCATGGACGCTTCGAGCGCGTCGATCGCCGAATCGCATTCCTGCAGTACCCGACGCCCTTCGTCGGTCAGAAACAGATGAATCAGTCGACCGTGGGTAGGATGCCCCACGCGTCCGACCCAACCGTTGGCTTCCATCGTCTTGACAACTTCGTTGGCCGACTGCGGCGTGATGAACGAGCGTTCGGCGAGTTTCGCATTGGTCATCGCGCCGCTGGCGCTGATGACGGAGAGCGCGGTGAACTGAGGCAAGGTCAGCCCGAATTCACCCAGTACATCGATCAAACTGCGTTTGAGCAGGCGGTCGAGTTGGCCGACCACATAGGAAACGCGGGAAGGTGGCGCACCGGTTTTCGTTGAACCGGCCTGTTTGGCAAGGGGCGTTCGCCGCTTCTCCATTGTCTTGATCATTATCAGGTTGCCTTAGGTGTTTCTACCAGGCATATCATATTCTACTTTCAATATCAGGCATCCTGAGACTAGACTCATCATCAATTCCGGGGGTGCTGTGGGAAGGATTCTGATAAGTGGCGCAAGATCATTGTCAGAAATCTTCTCCTTCCCATGGCCGCTTCGTCGAAGAACGAAGCGTGGCTCGCCTCTGGCAATTCAATCAAAGGTGAAGGAGACGTCATGTCAAGTGTTGCTAATCGGTCGAGTGCGGTGGGCTCCAGTACTGCACTAACGTTGGCATTGTGCTTTCTCGTCGCGGTATTGGAGGGTATCGACCTGCAGTCCACTGGCGTTGCGGCGCCTCGAATGGCGCACGAGTTCGGCTTGTCGGTCAGCCAGTTGGGGCTCGCTTTCAGCGCCGGCATGTTGGGGCTTTTGCCGGGCGCGATGATCGGCGGCAGACTCGCCGACCGGATCGGCCGCAAGCGCGTTCTGATGATCTCGATGGCGATATTCGGCATCTTCTCGATTGCGACCGCGCAAGTCTGGAGTTTCGAAAGTCTGCTGATTGCTCGCGTGCTGACGGGCATCGGGCTCGGCGGCGCGATGCCGAACCTGATCGCGTTGTCGTCCGAGGCGGTCGATGCGCGTCACCGCA
Organism: Paraburkholderia sp. 31.1; assembly: GCF_014397645.1. Taxonomy (NCBI): domain Bacteria; kingdom Pseudomonadati; phylum Pseudomonadota; class Betaproteobacteria; order Burkholderiales; family Burkholderiaceae; genus Paraburkholderia; species Paraburkholderia sp. 31.1. The sequence continues at coordinate 151,919 of NZ_VZQN01000013.1, read as the reverse complement.
ACACGGCGGTTAGCGTCATGTATTGCGGTATGCCGCTCGGCGGCGCGCTTGCCGCATTGATCGCCGTACTGAGCGCGGGTGCTACCGCGTGGCGTCATATCTTCTACGTGGGCGGAGTCGGACCGCTGATCATCATTCCGCTGCTGATGGCATTGCTGCCTGAGTCGCGCGAATTCGCCACCGAATCGCGGGAATTCACGACGGCGGACAAGCCGCTCCTTTCGACGCGCGAAGTCCTGTTCGGCGAGGGGCGCGCCGCCGCGACGATCGGTATCTGGATCAGCTTCTTCTGCACGCTGATCGTTCTTTACTTCCTGCTGAACTGGCTGCCTTCGTTGACCGTGGGGCGCGGCATGAGCCGTTCGCAGGCCGGGATTGCCCAGATCTTTTTCAACGTCGGCAGTGTGATCGGCGTACTGGGCATCGGTCTGCTGATGGACCGCTTCAGACAAGGCCTGTCAGTCACGGCAATCTATGCGTGCATCGTCGGCGCATTGGTCGCGCTTTCGCAAGTCGCCAGCATCGAGACGCTGTCCGTTGCCGTGCTGTTTGCCGGAATGGGCGTCGTCGGTGCGCAGTCGATGCTGTATTCGCTGTCCGCCGCCAGCTATCCGACCAGCGTGCGGGGTACGGGAGTCGGCGCCGCGGTGGCGGTGGGACGCGTCGGCTCGATTGTCGGCCCCGTAGCCGCCGGGCAATTGCTTGCGATGGGAAAGAGTTCAGCGCTCGTCATCGGCGCGAGCGTGCCGGTGACGATCATCGCGGCGATTACAGCATTGCTCGTCATTCGCTCCAACGCCGCGAAACGCTAACTCGTCGTTGATGGACCCAACTGGCCCGGCGTTTTCGCGCCGGGCCATTTTTCCTGCGTCATTCGCGATTCGTCGTGCCTCGGGCCCGCAGATCAAGCAACCTGACGGCGTTCTCCTTCAGAACGAGCGGCTTTACTTCGGGCTTGATGTCGAGCGTATCGAAGTCTTCGAGCCAGCGGTCGGGGCGGATCAGTGGGAAGTCGGACGCGAACAGCACCTTGTTGCGCAACAGCGTGTTCGCATACTTGACCAGCTCGGGCGAAAAGTACTTCGGCGACCAGCCCGACAGATCGATATACACGTTCGGCTTGTGCAGCGCGATCGACAGCGCCTGCTCCTGCCATGGCCAGGAGGGATGCGCGATCACGATCTTCATGTCGGGGAAGTCGGCGGCGACATCGTCGAGGTAGATCGGCTCCGAATACTTGAGGCGCAAACCGCCGCCGCCGCGCATGCCCGAGCCCATGCCCGAGTGTCCACTGTGAAATACCGCCGGCAGCCGGTACTCGGCAATCACTTCGTAGAGCGGGTATGCCATGCGGTCGTTGGCGAAAAAACCCTGCATCGTGGGGTGAAACTTGAAACCGCGCACGCCGTGCTCCTCGATGAGCCGCCGCGCTTCGCGCGCGCCGAACTTGCCTTTGTGCGGATCGATGCTGGCGAACGCGATCATGATGTCGGAGTTTTTCTGCGCGAACTCCGCGACCTCTTCGTTCGAAATGCGGCGGCGCCCGATGTTCGCTTCGCAGTCGACGGTAAACATCACGAAGCCGATATTGCGCTCCCGATAGTGCTCGATGGTTTCGGGAATGGTCGGGCGGCGCCCCTGTTTGAGCACGGTGCCGAAGTATTTGTCGGCGGCTTCGTCGAATTCTTTGGCAAACAGGTCCGGTGGTTGGCAGCACGACACCTCGGCATGCACGTGGGTGTCGATGGCCTTCAGTTGATCGATGTTCAATGGCGTTTCCTATGTGTAATCAAAGCTGATGCGTCAGGCTGCGCGAAGATTGCGCACGCACGTCAGCAGCAGGTTTTTCAGCATCCGTGAATCGTGTTCATCGATTTCGCCGAGCATCGATTGCTCGACCCTGTCAGCGGCACCGTCGCACTGAGCCAGCAATGTTTCGCCGGCCTTCGTCAGCGACAGCAGCCCGACGCGACGGTTGAGCGGACCGGCCACGCGCGTCACCCATCCATTCGCTTCCATCGATTTGACGACCGCGCTGGCCGCTTGCGGCGTGATCAACGAGCGCTGCGCGAGCTGTGCGTTCGACGAACGTGCGCGCGCCCGCAGCACCGACAGCGCGGTGTATTGCGGCAACGTCAGACCATGCGAGGCAAGCGCTTCGGAAAGCTGCCGCGTGAGAATCTTGTCGAGCTGCCCGGCCAGGTAGCTGAGACGCACCGGAGCGGCAGCGTGCCTTCGATCGCGCAGGTTGCGCCGCGCCGTGGCGCGCGGTGTCGATTCAGACCCTGACGGCTTTCTCGTGATCGTCGGCATAGGCGGTTAGGGGTTTGTACCAAGACTTCGATATTGTACTTTACTTATCAGGTCACCTGATATTAAATTGAGTTCAGGCCGCGAGGGCGGCATTGATACGGAGAAGCAGATGAGTTACGAAGGACGCTGGAAAACGGTCAAGGTCGCGGTCGAAGGCGGAATCGCCTGGGTCACGTTCAATCGTCCGGATAAGCGCAACGCGATGAGCCCGACGCTGAACAAGGAAATGATCGACGTTCTCGAGACGCTCGAACTCGACGCCGAAGCCCAGGTTCTCGTGTTGACCGGCGAAGGCAGTGCATGGACGGCCGGCATGGACCTGAAGGAATATTTCCGCGAAGTGGACGCGGGCCCGGACGTGCTGCAGGAGCGGATTCGCCGCGACGCGAGCCGCTGGCAATGGCAATTGCTGCGCATGTACTCGAAGCCGACGATCGCCATGGTCAACGGCTGGTGCTTCGGCGGCGGCTTCTCTCCGCTCGTCGCCTGCGATCTCGCGATCGCCGCGGACGAAGCCGTGTTCGGCCTGTCCGAAATCAACTGGGGTATCCCGCCGGGCAACCTCGTGAGCAAGGCGATGGCCGATACCGTCGGTCATCGTGAAGCGCTGTACTACATCATGACGGGCGACACCTTCACGGGTCCGCAAGCCGCGAAGATGGGTCTGGTGAACAAAAGCGTGCCGCTCGCGCAACTGCGCGACGAAACGATCGCTCTCGCGGCGAAGCTGCTGAACAAGAACCCGGTCGTGCTGCGCAACGCGAAGCATGGCTTCAAGCGTTCGCGCGAACTCACGTGGGAGCAGAACGAAGACTACCTGTACGCGAAGCTCGACCAGGCGAACTATCGCGATCCGGAAGGCGGCCGCGAACAGGGCCTCAAGCAGTTCCTCGACGACAAGAGCATCAAGCCGGGCTTGCAGACCTATAAGCGCTAAGCGGCGCACTTCAGCAGGACGACTGAGGAGACGAACACATGCATCAAACGAACCTGTTGATTGGCGGCGCGAAACGTGCCGCGTCGAACGGCAAAACCTTCGAACGCATCAATCCCGCGACGGGGTCGGTTGCCACCCGCGCCGCGGCGGCCACCGTCGAGGATGCCGATGCGGCCGTCGCCGCCGCAGCGCGCGCGTTCCCGGCATGGGCGGCGCTCACGCCTACCGAGCGCCGCAAACGGCTGCTCGCCGCCGCCGAGCGCATGGACGCGCGCACGGCCGAATTCATCGAGATCGGCGCGGCCGAAACGGGTGCGATGGCGAACTGGTACGGCTTTAACGTCATGCTCGCGGCCAACATGCTGCGCGAAGCCGCGGCGATGACGACGCAGATCGACGGCGCGGTGATTCCGTCCGACGTGCCGGGCAGCCTCGCAATGGCCGTGCGCCAGCCGTGCGGCGTCGTGCTTGGCATGGCGCCGTGGAACGCGCCCGTGATCCTCGCGACGCGCGCGCTCGCCATGCCGCTCGCGTGCGGCAACACGGTCGTGCTGAAGGCATCGGAAGGTTGTCCCGGCGTGCATGCGCTGATCGGCGAAGCGCTGAACGACGCGGGTCTCGGCGAAGGCGTCGTCAACGTGCTCACGCATGCGCCGGAAGACGCGCCCGCGATCGTCGAGCGTCTGGTCGCGAATCCTGCCGTGAAGCGTGTGAATTTCACCGGTTCGACGCGTGTCGGCCGCATCGTCGCCGAGCTGTCCGCGCGCCATCTGAAACCCGCGTTGCTCGAACTCGGCGGCAAGGCGCCGGTGCTCGTGCTCGACGACGCGGACCTCGACGCTGCCGTCGAGGGCATCGCGTTCGGCGCGTTCTTCAATCAAGGGCAGATCTGCATGTCGACGGAACGCGTGATCGTCGATCGCAAGGTTGCCGATGCGTTCGTCGAAAAGCTCGTCGCGAAAGCGCGCACGCTGAAGGCAGGCGATCCGACACAGCCGGGCTCGATCCTCGGCACGCTCGAGAGCGAAGCCGCCGCGCGGCGCATTCGCGCGCTGGTCGAAGACGCCCGCGAAAAGGGTGCGAAGCTGCCGCTCGGTTGCGAGGTGAAAGGCGCGATCATGCAGCCGGTGATCGTCGAGAACGTGACGCGCGAGATGAAGCTTTATGCCGATGAATCGTTCGGCCCGGTGGTGACGGTGCAGCGCGTGGACGGCGACGAAGAGGCGCTGACGGTCGCCAACGATAGCGAGTACGGCTTGTCGGCCGCCGTGTTCAGCCGCGATATCGCGCGCGCGATGAACGTCGCGAAACGCATCGAGTCGGGCATCTGCCACATCAACGGCCCGACCGTGCACGACGAGGCGCAGATGCCGTTCGGCGGCGTGAAGGCGAGTGGTTATGGGCGCTTCGGCAGCAAGGCGTCGATTCCCGAGTTCACCGAGTTGCGCTGGATCACGGTGCAGACGAGTCCGCGTCATTATCCGATCTAGACGTCGGCTCCCGGCCGCAACGATTGCGGCCGCCCCATCCTTGCATGAAATGGCACAACTAGGAGACAGGTTTTGGAATCGGAGCACAGCCACGCAAGCTCTCTGGCGACCGGATACCGGAGCGTCGCCATCGGAGCACCTTCAGCGCGGATCGAGAAACGCGGCGACTGCTGGTACCTCGAGACACTTGAACCTCTGGGTCCGTTTCCGGAGCGGTTTACGGACCGCCTGCTGAGCGGCGCACGCGCGCATCCCGACCGGCTGCTCGTCGCACGACGCGATGCCGGTGGCGCGTGGCAGGGCATCACGTATGCGCAGATGCTCGAGCGCGCGCGTGCGATCGGGCAGGCGCTGCTCGATCGTGATCTCAGCGCGGAACGCCCGTTGGTGATCCTGTCGGGCAACAGCGTCGAACATATGCAACTCGCGCTCGGCGCGATGTGGGCGGGTATCGCTTATGCACCCGTTTCGCCGGCCTATTCGTTGATGTCGGGCGATTACGGAAAGCTGCGCCATGTCCTCGAACTGCTCAAACCGGGTCTGGTTTACGCGGACGATATCGGCGCGTACACAGCGGCGCTCGATGCCGCGCTGGGAAGCGACGTCGAACGTGTCAGCGCGGTGCCCGCGCCAAACGCGTCGAGAGTGACGCGCTTCGACGCATTGCTCGACACGGCCCCGCGCGACGTCGACGCTGCCAACGCGCGCGTGAACGGCGACACGATTGCGAAGTTCCTGTTCACGTCCGGCTCGACGAACCTGCCGAAAGCCGTGCCGACGACGCATCGCATGCTGGGCGCAAACCAGCAGATGCTGCTCGAAACCTTTCCGCAGTTCGGCATCGAGCCGCCGGTCCTCGTCGACTGGCTGCCGTGGAATCACACGTTCGGCGGCAGCCACAACGTCGGCATCGTGCTGTACAACGGCGGCACGCTCTATATCGACGACGGCAAACCCGTGGCCGGCAAATTCGACGAGACGCTGCGCAATCTGCGTGAGGTCGCGCCGACCATCTACTTCAACGTGCCGAAGGGTTGGGAAGAACTGACCATCGCGCTGGAAAAGGATGCGGCGCTGCGCGAGCGGTTTTTCTCGCGCGTGAAGATGTATTTCTTCGCGGGCGCCGGTCTGTCGCAGGCGGCGTGGGAGCGTCTCGAGCGCGTAACGCTCGAACATTGCGGAGAGCGCATCCGCATCATGGCCGGGCTCGGCATGACCGAGACCGCGCCGTCGTGTCTGTTCACGACGGGACCGGTATCGTGCGCCGGCTATATCGGCTTGCCGCCGCCCGGGTGCCAGACCAAGCTCGCGCCCGTCGATGACAAATTCGAAGCGCGCTTTCGCGGCCCTCACGTGATGGGCGGTTACTGGCGAGCATCGCCGGCGCTTCAGAGCAGCGTGTTCGACGATGAAGGCTACTACCGCACAGGAGACGCCGTGCGTTTCGTGGACCCGCAACGTCCCGAACTGGGCCTGATGTTCGATGGCCGCATTGCGGAGGACTTCAAGCTTGCGTCGGGAACGTTCGTCAGCGTCGGGCCGATGCGCGCGCGCATCATCAGCGAAGGGGCGCCCTACGTTCAGGATGCCGTCATCACGGGGATGAATCGCGACGAAGTGGGCGCGATGATTTTTCCGCGCCTCGACGCATGTCGCTCGTTGGCGGGTTCGCCCGCGGCTGCGAGCGCCGAGGACGTGCTCAACACGGCCGCCGTGCGAGATTTCTTCAGCGAGCTCGTCGCGCGGCTGAATCGGAGCGCGACAGGCAGTGCCTCGTTCATTGCCCGCATGCACCTGCTGAGCGTGCCGCCGTCGCTCGACCTCGGCGAGATCACCGACAAAGGCTCGATCAATCAGCGCGCCGTGCTCCAGCACCGGGCCGCGCTCGTGGAAGCGATGCACGTGGCCGACGCCGCCGACGCGACCGTGATCCATGCGCGCAGAGGCAGCTAGTCCAGGGACAGGAAGAAATGACGTTGACTTATCAGGCGCCGCTACGCGACATGCGCTTCGTGATGGACGAGTGGCTCGACGCCGCTTCGTGGTGGCGCGACGTGCCCGACTGGCAAGACCTCGACTCGCAGACCGCGCAGCAGGTGCTCGAGGAAGCGGCGCGTTTCGTCGAGGAGCGCATCGCGCCGCTCAACGCGAGCGCCGATCTCGAAGGATGTCGTTTCGACGCGGGCAAGGTGACGACGCCCGCGGGCTTTCGCGAGTCCTACGCGGAATTCGTCGAAGCGGGTTGGCCGACATTATCGCTCGACACCGGGCACGGCGGACAGGGTCTGCCGCAGCTTCTCGACGTCGCACTTCAGGAAATGCTCGCGGGCGCCAACCATGCATGGTTGATGTCGCCCGGGCTCACGCACGGCGCGACGGCATGCTTGCAGACGTATGGCAGCGAACGCGTGAAAAAGGCATTGCTGCCGAAAGTCGCGAGTGGCGAGTGGCTATCGACGATGTGTCTGACCGAGCCCCAGGCCGGCAGCGATGTCGGCCTGATCCGTTCGCGCGCGACTGAAGCACCGGGCACCGACGGGTATTTCATCGACGGCAGCAAGATCTTTATCAGCGGCGGCGCGCACGATCTGACGGAGAACATCGTTCATCTGGTGCTCGCTCGAGTGCCCGATGCGCCGCCCGGCACGAAAGGGTTGTCGCTGTTCGTCGTGCCGGAATGGCTGGAAGACGGCGACGGTGGGCGCTCGTGCAATGGTGTCTATTGCGAAGGCATCGAAAAGAAAATGGGCCTGAAAGGCAGCCCGACCTGCACGATGCGCTTCGAACGCGCATTCGGTTGGCTCGTCGGTGAAGCGCATCGCGGTCTCGCGTGCCTGTTCGTGATGATGAACGCGGCGCGGCTGCAGGTTGCGATGCAGGGCCTCGGGCATGCGCACACCGCGTGGCAACGCGCGCACGCTTACGCGCAGGAACGCGCGCAGATGCGTGCAGTGAGCGTGCCGCCCGGTGCGAACGTCGCACCGGGGAAGGCTGCGCCGATTGCGTTTCATCCGGCCATGCGGCGGATTCTGATGGAGCTGCGCGCGATCGTCGAAGGCGAGCGCGCGATCGGTTACTGGACCGCGCATTGGCTCGACATCGCCGCACGTCATGCCGACGCCGCCGAACGGGAACAGGCGGCGCAGCTCGCATCGCTGTTGACTCCGATTGCAAAGGCGTTTTTTACGGCCAACGGTTTCGGCGCTGCATCGAACGCGCTGCAGGTGTTCGGCGGCTACGGCTACATCCACGAGTACGGCATTGAACAGACGTTGCGCGATAGTCGCGTGTCGATGTTGTACGAAGGCACCAACGAAATTCAGGCGATCGATCTGCTGATTCGGAAGGTGCTGCCCGATGGGGCGGTGGCGTTCGATGTGCTGCTTCGCCACGTGCGCGCGGAAGCGCGGCTGTGCCAGGAGTCCGATCCGCCGGTTCGTGCGGCCGGCGCGAAGCTCGCAGAGCTCGCACAGACAGTGGAGAGCACGACACGGTCGATCAAGGCACGCCACGCGCAAGACCCGGAGACGGCATACCGGGTCGCGGACGACTATCTCGCGATGCTTGGCTGGATGCTGCTGGCGTTCGCATGGGCGCGCGCGCTGCGAATTGCGACGCCGCAATGCGAGGCGGAAACATTCTATGTGGAGAAGCGGGAGACGGGCCGCTTCTTCTTCGACTACCCGCTCGCGGCCTTCGCTTATCGCCGCAGCCTCGTTGCAGCCGGGTGCGAGGCAACGCTGCCGTACGTTTGAAGGTCAGCTCGAGCAACACCTGCCGGATCAATACCGCTCGGCCACGTATTTAAACGGATAGTCTGGTTCCTTATAACCGTCGGGCTTTTGCCGTTTCGGCAGCGAGACCTTCTTGCGGGCAGGCTGCTTGTACGGAATCCTCTGAAGCATGTCGCTGATGATGTTCAGTCGCGCGCGCCGCTTGTCGTTTGAATTCGCTATGAACCACGAAGCATAGTCGGTGTCCGACGCCGCGAGCATCTCATCGCGGGCACGCGAGTAGTCATACCATCGGCTATAGGATTTCAGGTCCATCTCGGTCAGTTTCCAGATCTTGCGACCGTCGTGGATGCGTGCCTCGAGACGTCGGGTCTGTTCCTCGGGGCTGACCTCGAGCCAGTACTTGAGGAGGATGACCCCGGATTCGACGATCGCCCGCTCGACGAGCGGCACGGCCTTGAAGAACGTCTGCACGTCCTCCTCGGAGCAGAAACCCATCACGCGCTCGACGCCGGCGCGGTTGTACCAGCTGCGGTCGAAAATGACGATCTCGCCCGCGGCCGGCAAGTGCGGCACGTAGCGCTGCATATACATCTGGCTTTTTTCACGTTCGCTAGGCGCGGGCAATGCAACGACGCGGAAGACGCGCGGACTGACGCGCTCGGTCATCGCCTTGATCGTGCCGCCTTTGCCCGCGCCGTCACGTCCCTCGAAGACGACGCAGACCTTGCTTCCCGTTTGCACGACCCATTCCTGCAGCTTGACGAGCTCGACATGCAGATCGAAAAGCGCCTTGCGATATTCCTTGTACGACAGCGCCCTGTCTTGCTCGGGCTGCTCGTTTTCCGACTTCGTTTTGGCCATTCTCTTCTCCCCAGCGCGGACTGTTCCAGCGTACTACGCAATGATCCATTCCCAAGGTAGAGCGCGACGCGAAGCAGGGCCATACGACCTTGGTCCAATATCGCCGGTACAGGGCGCGCTGTATGCTGCGGGCGTCTGCTCGCGCCTGCCCGATCCGACTGTGCTCGTCGCGCCTCATCCGTATGCCAGCAAAGGGCAGGTTCGGTTCACGTCATCGCCACAGGAGGCCTCATGGATGCCACGGGTCACACGGAGCAGGAAAACGTCGGCGACAGGGAGCCGGTTCTCGATGTCGTCGATCGAGTGTGCGAGTCATGTTTCGGCCTCTTCATGGCGCTGACGTTCGTCGGCACCGTTTCGGCCGTCGGCGCGGGTGCCGACGCGGGGCACAAGATGTTCTACACCGCGCTCGGCTGCAATCTCGCATGGGGCCTCGCGGACGCGGTGATGTTCCTCGTGCGTACGCTGGTGGCTCGCGGCAGGCGTGTGACGCTTGCGCATTCCGTGCGAGGCCAGCCGAATGCGGCCGCGGGCGTTCGGACGCTTCGCGACGCAATGGCCGCGTGGCTCAGACCGTTGATCGGCGATACGGAGCTCGAGTCCATCCGCAGGCGTGTTGCGGCGCGGCCGGATCTGCCGCAGCGAGCAGTATTCGTGCGCGATGATTTCACCGCCGCCGCGGCTATCTTTGTGCTCGTAGTAGCCGCAACATTCCCGGTCGCGTTGCCCTTCGTGCTGTTCGCGAACGTTCCGACGGCGCTGATCGTCTCCCGTGTCTTGACTATCGCGATGTTATTCGGCAGCGGCATGGCGCTGGGGCATTACGCGGGATTTCGCGGCTGGCAGGCCGGCCTTGCGATGGCCGCGGTCGGCGTCCTGCTCACCGTGGCGATCATCGCGCTCGGCGGATGATCGAGGTCGGCCCCGCCAATCAGCTTCGCTGGCTTCGCGTTTCATTCATCATCGACACCGCGCTTCCTGTAAGACCAAGGTCCGATTCCGCAGCGGTTTCAGCGTGACATCATGTATCTGCAAGCGTTGTAGTCGTCGCATCCGGATACCGAAGAAAATCGACGCGCGGCGATGGCATTGATGGTTCCTTGGGCGGCTATGCCGCTTCACGGCGGAGAAAAAAGATCGAGGCTTCCAGCCATCAGGACTGGCGACTCGGATCGTAACCAGAACGGAGTCGATAGTGAACAGACGGAACTTTGTGCACACGCTCGCGCTTACATCCATGGCCGCGAGTCTGGCTTTGGCGGGTTGCACGACGACCGGAGGCAGTGGCGAGAGCGCCACTACCGACGCCGCCAAACGGCAGGAGATCGACGCGGCCGTGAACGGTGCGCTGTCGAAATTGTTCGATACGGTGCAAGGCTCGCACGAACTCGTATCGAAGGCGCAGGGCGTGCTGGTGTTTCCTTCGGTGAGGAAGGCGGCGTTCATCGTCGGTGGCGAGTACGGTGAAGGGGCATTGCGCGTCGGCGGAGCGACGGTCGGCTATTACAGTACCGCCGCGGCATCGTTCGGATTGCAGGCCGGCGCGCAGTCGACCGCCGTGTTCTTCCTGTTCATGACGAAAGATTCGCTCGATAAATTCCGCAACGCGAAGGGCTGGTCGGCGGGCGTCGATGCTTCGGTTTCACTGCTGAAAGTCGGCGCTACCGGCGCGATCGATACCTCGTCGGTGACCGCCGAGGTCGTCGCGATGGTCTTGACCAATACGGGCTTGATGGCCGACCTGTCGCTGGCCGGCACCAAGGTTACACGCATGAATCTGTAGCAGGGCGCGGCAAGCAGCGGCATTCGATCGAATCGTCATGGCGCTGTCACACGGCGGCGCGTCTACCGCGTGTTGCGCGGTTTCGTTACTGCGAGGCCGCGCGACACGCTACGCGTGCCTTGGCACGGCGACGCGCAGCGGATAGTTTTTGGCGGACCCACCCCACCTAGCCTCCCAATCATCCCTCCCGTTGTCCCCACGAAACGCTGCGAGCCAGATGCGCTCGCGACTCGCAGCGACGCTGCCTGTAATCTGCACTGACCTTCCTGTTTATTCAATACCGGTAGAAAAGACGAAGCCGAAACACGCCTTCTCGCCGCGGTGCTGCGTTTAGTCATCTGCCTGGCATAATTTTATTTTTTGTGGTCGATGAATGAAAATGATTCGCACTGGAATAGCGGGCGATAAAAGCGTTGAATTGCGTCAAAAAAACCTATCGCCGACCAATTAATTAAATTGGAGAATTAGCGTTGGGTATACCCGCTGACTCTGCGATTCGCGATGCATGAAAGCTTTACGGTTGGAAGTTTCCATCTGAAAGCGCTATCGCGCCGGGCTTCACGGGCTAGTGCAAATCCGTCACGGCGCAGGGAACATTGCGGCTCGTACGGCGACGTTGCCAGTTTGCTAACTTTCCTGTGCGTGCAAACGGGCGGCACGGACACTGCCTCGCCCGGCAATAACTAACTGCCTAACAAACTCTGTCGCCATTTTCAGATTGATGGCGGACAACGCAGAACACTATTGAGTAGTTTCCCGAGTAAGCGGCATAAATTAAGGTAACCCTTCGGTAAGTGATTCTGGATAGCCTATACTGACTTCCAGCCACCCGACGTGCGAAGTAGCGATTGTGAAGTCAATTATGTGGTTCGAAGCCCAAAGATAAAGACGTCGCAGTTGTACGGAATCCGTTCGCACTGGACCCGGAGGTGCCAATGATTAATCTGATCGTGTACGGCAGACACCTGGCGATCGGGGTAGCGGGAATTCTCACGGCGCTGCACGCGCAACCGCGCCACATGGGTCAATGCGGCCCGTCCCAGATCGACAATGCGCGCAACGACGGTCCTCCACTATCCGGGCACGACCGTTCCAGACAGTTTTCACCCAGGCATCACCGGTTTCAGCACGCTCGCAATATCCCCGGCGTGTCGAGCCGACAGAGTACCCGCGATACCCGCGAGCCGCCGTACGCGTTGCCGGCATGGCGGCGCTATGTCGCCGCTTGCGCGTCGTGGCTGCGAGGCGAAGGCGATAGCAGCACGCGGCGCATCCTCGACGCGAGCATGCCGCTGTGCGAGACGCTCGAAATGTTGCCGGTTCCGATCGTCACGGTCGACCAGCGGGACCAGATCATCTTCGCGAACGCGCGGGCGGCGCAACTGTTCGGCTACACGAGGGAAGAGCTGATCGGCGCGCCAACCGCCAAGCTGTTTCCGATCGATGGCATCAATGCCGATCGGTCGGGCCCAGGCAATCGTGGCGCGAAGATACAAATCCCCGGCGTCACGACCACGCAGATTCTGATCGCGCGGCGGCGCGATGGCGGCGGCTTTCACGCGGAGGCGGAAACCACGCGATGCCGCGTGCACAATCAGGAATTGCGGATCACCGCGATATCGGATTGCAGTGCGTGCGGCGAAGTCGATGGAAATACGAGGGATCTAGCGCATCTCGCGCGCGTTTCTTCATTGGGCGAACTTGCCGGATCGCTCGCGCACGAGTTGAAGCAGCCGCTTACCGCGATCCTGTTCAACGCGCAAGCCGCACGCAAATTCATGGATGCGGAGACGACCAACGTAGTGGAGCTGCGCGAAGCGCTCGAAGACATCGTGGCCGACAATTGCCGCGCGAACGAGGTGCTGCAAAGGATTCGCGCATTGGTGCGCAAAGGCGATGTCGAGTTGCAGTTGCTGGACGTCGGCAACGTCGTGCGCGACATCGCGACGCTCGTGCACAGCGATGCGTTGACGCGCAGCGTGCGCACGAGCTTCGACATTCCGAACAATCTGGCGCTCATTTGCGGCGACAAGGTTCAGCTTCAGCAGGTGATCCTGAACCTGCTGCTCAACGCTTTCGACGCGGTCAAGGATTGCCCTGCCGCGGACCGCCTCGTCGAAACGACAGCGCGTGAGGAAGCGGACGGACTGATACGGATAACGGTAAAAGATCGCGGCCAGGGCCTCGACGTCGACAGCATGGAAAGGATTTTCCGGCCATTTTTCACCACCAAACCGCAGGGGCTCGGACTGGGTCTTTCGATCAGCCGCACGATCGTCACGGCGCACCGCGGCCGGCTGTGGGCGGAAAACAACGAGGGCAAAGGGGCATCGTTTCACGTCACGCTTCCCGTCGCGACCGATATCCGACAGAGACTCGTGCCCCGATCATCATGAACCAGACCAACACTCGCGTCTTCATCGTCGACGACGACGACAGCGTGCGCAGCGCGCTCGCCCGCTTGCTGCGCGCCTCCGGCTACCAGGTCGAATGCTTCGACAGTCCTGAGGCCTTTCTCGAACGAGCCGATCTGACGAGCATGCCAGCCTGCCTCGTTCTCGACCTGCAGATGCCGGGCATGACGGGACTCGAAGTGCAGCGCAAGCTCGATCAGCTGCTGCCGATCGTATTCCTGACCGGGCACGGCGACATCAGCTCGAGCGTCGACGCGATGAAAGGCGGAGCGGTCGACTTTCTGCCCAAGCCGGTGCGCGACTCGCTGTTGCTCGCCGCGGTGGATCGCGCGCTCGCGCGCGCGTGTGTGGAAAGCAGGCGGCGCCACGAACGCGAGGAAATAGAAGAGCGGATGCGGCATCTGACCCGCCGCGAACGCGAAGTCATGGAACTCGTCGTGACTGGCCGCCTGAACAAACAGGTTGCGAGCGATCTGGGCGCGGCCGAAAAAACGATCAAGATTCATCGGGCCCGCGTGATGGAGAAGATGAAGGCCCGATCGATCGTCGACCTCGTTCATCTGGTGCGAAAGGGCGGCGTTTGTACGGCCGACGAAGAATAATCGCCCGAACCAGGCGCCGACTCCCGCGTTGCGCCGCCACTTTGAGCGGCGCTGGCCGACATCGCTAGTGGACCAAAGTCTTATATCTCATCGGGGTTTCAACCAGTACGCTAAGGCATCAGTGGTCCACTTTCCGGAGCGACTGCGCGTTCGCGCTGTCATATGGTCAACCCTAACCAATTCGTTGCGGTGGTCGACGATGACGAGTCGGTGTGCCGAGCCATCAAGCGTTTGCTGCATTCCGAAGGTATCAGGGCGGAGACGTTTTGCAGCGGTGACGAGTTCTTGAATGCGCTTGTGGCAATTCCGTCGTATCGCCCTGCCTGCGTGATTCTGGATGTCCAGATGCCGGGAACCAACGGCCTGGAAGTCCAGCGTCAGCTCGCGCAAATGGGCGTGCCGGTCATCGTGATTACCGCCTATGACGACCTCTCCGTCCGCCAGAGCGCGCTCGCGGCCGGCGCGGCCGCGTATCTGCGCAAGCCTTTCACCAGCGCGATTCTGTTCAAGGCGGTCGAGGTGGCCATCGGCGGTCCGCCGACACCCTGAACGCGCGTCTTCGCGCCGGATGATATGAGACCAAGGTCCGATTGTCGCCGTTTCTTCGGACCACCAAACTGAACTCAGTCAACGCGTCGAACCGACACCGGCTGCGCCGCACCGAATTCGAAACCGGACGGGTTGCGGCGCGTGCGTGCCTTTGCGCGTGCGATGCGCCGCGCGGAGTGCGGCAGCGTTCAAGGATAAAAGCGGGAGCGCACGTGATGAAATCAATTTCGGTTTGTCTCGCGATTCTTCTCGGTACCGCTGCGATGCAGGTGGGCGCGGCGGACTTCGACGGCAGCAAGCGGCTGATCTGCGCGACGATCGACGCGCACGCCTGCGATCCGGGCATCGCCTGCACACGCGCGTTGCCCGCGGATCTCGGTCTGCCGAAATTCCTGACTCTCGACTTCGACAAACGCGCGGTCGTCGGTCCCGCGCGCACGACGCCGATGCTGTCGGTCACCAAGGAGGCGGATCAGCTCCTGATCCTCGGCAATGAGTTGGGCTTTGGCTGGACGCTGGTCGTCGATTCGACGGACGGCGAGATGACGCTGACGATTGCCAACAGAAACGATGCCTTCGTGCTGTTCGGCAACTGCACGCCTTTGTGATCAGGCGGAGTGCGCGATGAAAACCGTACCCGTTTCCCTGGTCTCGCCGCGGCCGGATTCTCGCGGCGCTCTCCCATTGCTCGCCGTCGTCGCGGCGCTGACGCTGCTCACCTTGCTCGCGTCGTGCAAGAAGGCGCCACCGCCGCCGGTCGCCGCCGCGCCGGAAGTGACCGTGATGACCGTGACGCAACAGGACACGCCGGTCGACTTCGAATTTACCGCGCAAACGCAGAGTTCGCGTGAAGTCGAGATCCGCTCGCGGGTGGACGGCTTCCTCGACAAGCGCATGTACACCGAAGGCGCGTTGGTCAAGACGGGACAAACGATGTTCCAGATGGACCGCAAGCCGTTCGAGGCCGCGCTGCGGACCGCGAAAGGGCAACTGGCCCAGCAGCAGGCGCGTCTCGAAGTCGCCAAGGCCAATCTCGCGCGCGTGGTGCCGTTGGCGGCGCAGAACGCGTTGAGCAAGAAGGATCTCGACGACGCGGTCGGCAACGAGAAGCAGAGCGCCGCCGCGGTGATCGCCGCCCAGGGCGAAGTCGACACCGCACTGCTGAACCTCGGCTACACGACGATCAAGTCTCCGCTGAACGGCCTGTCGAGCTTCGCGCGTCTGCAGGATGGCAGCTACGTGACGGCGACCTCGAACGGTTTGCTGACCTACGTGTACCAGCTCGATCCGATGTGGGTGAATTTCAGCATCTCCGAGAACGAGATGCTGAAGTACCGGGATGACATCGCGGCAGGACATCTGCGATTTCCCGCGCACGACAATTTCTCCGTGCATCTGATTCTCGCCGATGGCTCGCCCTATGCCGAGCAAGGCCAGATCAACTTCGCGAACCCGGCGTTCAATACCGAAACGGGAACCTTCCTCGTGCGCGCGACCTTCGAAAACCCGAAGGGCACCTTGCGCCCCGGCCAGTTCGTGCGGGCCCGCGTTTCCGGCGCGATCCGGCCCAATGCGACGCTCGTGCCGCAGCGCGCGGTGTTGCAGGGCGCGAAGAGCAACTTCGTGTGGGTCGTCGATAGCGACTCGAAGGCGCATCAGCGCGTCGTCGAAGTCGGCGACTGGCAGGGCGATAACTGGTTTATTTCCGACGGACTCAAGGCGGGCGAGCGCATCGTCGTGGACGGCGCGCTGCGCGTTACCGCGGATTCGCAGCTGAAAATCATCAAAACCCTGGCGGCCGGCGGGAAAAGCCAGGCGGCGGTGGCGACCGCTGCATCGCAAGGCGCCGCGGCAGCGCCCGCCGCCGAGTGACGGGGCAGTCGCCATGAACATTTCGCGCTACTGCATCGATCGGCCGATTTTCGCGTCAGTCATTTCGATCGTCATCACGCTCGGCGGCGCATTGGCGATGTTCTCGCTGCCGGTCGCGCAGTACCCCGATATCACGCCGCCGCAAATCACGGTGTCCGCCACCTATCCGGGCGCCAGCGCCGAGGTCGTCGCGAACAATGTCGCCGCACCGATCGAGCAGCAGGTCAATGGCGCGGACAACATGATCTACATGAACTCGTCGAGTTCGTCGACCGGCAGTATGACGCTTAACGTGTACTTCCAGATCGGCACGAACCCCGAACTGGCCCAGGTCGACGTGCAGAACCGCGTGAATCTCGCGCTGCCGCAACTGCCGCAATCGGTCCAGGCGCAGGGCATTCAGGTACAGAAAAAGTCACAGGCGTTCATGATGGTGATCGCGATCTATTCGCCCACCAACCGCTACGATTCGACGTATATCGCGAACTTTACGAACATCTACGTGCTTGACGCGATCAAGCGGATTCCGGGCGCGAATCAGTCGAGTATTTTCGGCAATCCAGACTACGCGATGCGCATCTGGCTGAAGCCCGACCGAATGGCGCAGCTCGGCGTGACGGCCGCCGACGTGCAACGGGTCGTCGCGAACCAGAACCAGCAGTTCGCGGTGGGCAGTATCGGACAGTCGCCGACCAGCGGAGAGGTCCAGCAATCGTTCGCGGTCACGACCACGGGGCGCCTCGCCGAGCCTTCGCAGTTCGACAACATCATCGTGCGCGCCGCGAACGGCGGCGCGGCGATCGTGCGGCTCAAGGACATCGGCCGCGCCGAGCTCGGCCAGAAAGACTACTCGATTCGCAGCCGCTTCCAGGGCAAGCCGGCCACCGTGCTCGCCGTGTATCAGCAGCCGGGCGCCAACGCGCTCGACGTGGCGAAGCAGGTGCGCACGACACTCGCGGAACTGAAGAAGTCGTTTCCGGAAGGCATGACCTACGAAATCGCGATGGACACGACCGAGTTCACGCGAGCGTCGATCTCGGACGTGATCCATACGTTCTTCGAAGCGCTGGTGCTCGTCGTGATCGTCGTGTTCGTATTCCTGCAAAGCCTTCGCGCGACGCTGATTCCGATCATCGCGGTGCCGGTGTCGATCGTCGGCACCTGCATGTTCATGCTGCTGCTGGGCTTTTCGATCAACATGCTGACCTTGTTCGGCATGGTGCTCGCGATCGGTATCGTCGTCGACGATGCGATCGTCGTGATCGAGAACGTCGAGCGCAACATGACCGTGTACAAGCTGTCACCGAAAGAGGCCTCGAAGAAGGCGATGGACGAAGTCGCCGGCCCGGTCGTGGCGATCGTGCTGGTGCTGTGCGCGGTGTTCGTGCCGGTCGCGTTTCTCGGCGGCATCACCGGCCAGATGTACAAGCAGTTCGCGATCACGATCGCGATTTCGGTGGTGCTGTCCGGCATCGTCGCACTGACCTTGTCACCGGCGCTCGCCGCGTTGCTGCTTAAAAGCACGCACCACGAGAAGAAGGGCTTTTTCCGCTGGTTCGACAATCAGTTCGCCCGCATGACGTCGGGCTATACACGCGCGGTCAAGCTCATCATCAAGCGCTTTGTCATGGGGCTCGTGTTTTTCGCGGCGATGATCGCGCTGGCGGTGCTGATGGTGCGCTCGATTCCGTCGGCGTTCCTGCCGCCTGAAGACCAGGGTTATCTGCTCGGCGCGGTCATCATGCCGGACGCGGCTAGCCTCGACCGCACCGGCCAGGTGTCGCAAGTCATCACTGACTATTTCATGAAACAGGAGGCGGTCGGCAGCATCACCACGGTCGATGGTTTCAGCCTGCTCGACAACCAGAACAAGAACAATGCCGGCACCTTCTTCGTCGGCCTGAAGAGCTTCGACGAACGCTATACGCGCGCCAACCGCGCGACGCAGAACGCGCGCCAGGTGCTGCTCGACGCGTATCGCCACTTCGCGAACGTCCAGGAGGGCATTATTCTGCCGGTCAACCCACCGTCGATTCCGGGGCTCGGCACGACGGGCGGCACGGAGGTGTGGATTCAGAGCAAGGGCGACGCGACCATCACACAGCTCGCGGGCGTGGCCGACCAGTTCGTGCAGAAAGCGCGGGCGCGCAAGGAGCTGACCGGCGTCACGATGACCTTCAATGCGGCGTCGCGGCAACTGCTGGTCAACGTGGATCGCGACAAGTCGGAGACGCTCGGCGTGCCGGTCGAAGACGTCTATAGCGCGATGCAGACGATGTTCGGCTCGCTGTACGTATCGCAGTTCAATCGTTCGAGCCGGCTGTGGCAGGTGATCCTGCAGGCGGAGCCGCGGTATCGCCTGAAGCCTACTGATCTCGATCAGATCTTCGTGCGCAGCACGAACGGCACGATGGTGCCGATCAAGTCGGTGGCAAGCTACCGCTTTACGACGGGCCCGGACCTCGTCACGCGATTCAATAATTTCCCGGCCATCAAGGTCACGGCGAACGCCGCGCCGGGCTACAGCTCCGGACAGGTGATCTCGACGCTGGAACAGATCGCCGCGCAGATGCCGGAAGGCTACGACGTCGCATGGAGCGGCGAAGCATTCGAGGAACGGCAGTCGGGCGGCACGTCCGGGCTCGTCTTCGTATTCGGTCTCGTGATGGTGTTCCTGATCCTCGCCGCGCAGTACGAGAAGTGGTCGCTGCCGGTCGGCGTGCTGATGGCGGTGCCGTTCGCGCTGTTCGGCGCGCTGCTCGCGATCATGCTGCGCGGCCTGTCCAACGACGTCTACTTCCAGATCGGTTTGACGATGCTGGTCGCGCTCGCCGCGAAGAACGCGATCCTGATCTTCGAATTCGCGGTGCTCAATCGCGAGACCGGCGCCTCGGTGTTCGACGCGACGATGACCGCGGCGGAAGAACGGCTGCGCCCGATCGTGATGACCTCGCTCGCGTTCATTCTCGGCTGCGTGCCGCTCGCGATCGCGACGGGCGCGTCGGCCAACAGCCGTCATTCGATCGGCACCGGTGTGATCGGCGGCATGTTGGGCGCGACGGCGATCGCCGTATTCTTCATCCCGATGTTCTATTACCTGCTCGAATCCATGTCGTCGCGCTCGAAGGGAGGCAAAAAGCCGACGCCGGGCGTGGAGCCCAGCGGCGGCGCAGGACGCGAACCCTCGGCGGTGCCGGGGCCCGGTGCGTCGAGCGAGGCGCCGTCCGCGCCGCAGGCAGGTGAATAACATGCACGGCACGGCACCGGCGCGTTTGCTCGCCTCCGTCATGCTGCTCGCGCTGAGCGGATGCCTGCTAGGCCCCAACTACCAGCGCCCGGCGGTCGACGTGCCGGCCACTTATCGTTTCGCCCAGGGCGAGGCCGCGGGCATCGCCAACGCCGTGTGGTGGGAGCAGTTTCAGGACCCGGTGCTCGATCAGCTGATCGCCGCCGCGCTGCAGGACAATCGCGACGTGAAGGTCGCGGCCGCGCGGGTGGACGAGTTTCGCGGGCAGTTCGTGACCACGCGCTCCGGGCTGTTCCCGCAGCTTTCGGCAGGCGCCGACGCGTCGCGTCAACGGGTCTCGCAGGACGAAGGCGTGCCGGTGCCGACGGGCGTGAGCCCCGTCTACAACCAGTTCGACGCGACGCTGGCGGTGTCCTGGGAACTCGATCTGTTCGGCAAGGTGCGCCGGGAGACGGAGGCGGCACGCGCGAATCTGCTCGCAAGCGAAGAGGGCCGCCGCGCCACGATTCTGACGCTGGTGAGCTCGGTCGCGTCGGCCTACATCAATCTGCGCAGTCTGGACCGGCAGCTAGAGATCGCGAAGGAGACCGTGCAAAGCCGCGCGGAATCGGTGCGCGTGTTCGAGGCGCGCTTCCGCTACGGCGAGGTCTCGCAGATGGAACTCGCGCAAAGCCAGTCGGAGTATCAAGCCGCGCAAGTCACGATTCCGCAGCTCGAAGCGCAGATCGCCCAGCAGGAAGACGCGTTGTCCGTGTTGATCGGCAGGAATCCCGGCGCGATACTGCGCGGCCGTGAGCTGTCGCAGATGGGCACGCCGCCGATTCCCGAGGGGCTGCCGTCCGATCTGCTCGAACGCCGTCCCGACCTGCTGGAGGCCGAGCAGACGCTGGTCGCGCAAAACGCGCTGATCGGGGCGGCGCGCGCGCTGTACTTCCCGTCGATTTCGCTGACCGGGCTGTTCGGTTCGGTCAGCGCGCAGTTCTCGAATCTGTTCACCGGCCCGGCGCGCGTGTGGTCGTTTGCCGGCAGCGTCACGCAGCCGATCTTCACGGCGGGCAACATCACCGGCCAGGTGCACCAGGCCGAAGCGCGCCAGCAGGAATCGCTGTACTCGTACGAAAAGGCGATCCAGGTAGCGTTCCAGGAGGTCGAGGACGCGCTCATCTCCGTGCAGAAGACGCATCAGGCACTCGATGCGCAAAACCTCCAGGTCGAGGCGCTGCACACCTATGCGCACCTCGCGCGGCAGCGCTACGAAGGCGGCTATACGAGCTACATCGAAGTGCTCGATGCGGAGCGCAGCCTGTTCAACGCGCAACTGACCTATGCGCAAACTCAAGGCGCGGTGCTGGCCTCGTACGTCACGCTCTATAAGGCGACGGGCGGTGGCTGGGTGGCCGAGGCGGAAAAACTGACGGCGCCGCCGCCCGCGCCGCAAAACTCGCCGGCGATGGCGCCGGTCTCGCAGAACGCGCCCGCGCCGGCTGGAACGTCGGGTGCAGTGGAGGCGAGATGACGGGCAACGAGCTGATTGCGTGCGAAGAGTGCGACCTGCTTCAGCTCGGCGCGCCGCCCGCCGCCGGCAATGCGTTGCGCTGCCGGCGTTGCCGCGCGGAGCTCAGGCGCGGACGCTCGAACGGGCCGGAGTATGCGCTCGCATTCTCGTGCGCGTCCGCGGTGCTGCTCGTGATCTCGAACGTGTTTCCGATCGTCGGTCTGTCGCTGAACGGCCATGTCGTGCAGACGACGCTCGCGGGTTCGGTGCGCATGCTGTACAGCCACGGCTCGTGGCCGCTCGCCTTGCTGGTCGGCCTGACGACGATCGTCACGCCGGTGCTGCAAACCGCGGCGATGCTGTGGCTGCTGCTGCCGCTGCGCTTCGGGCGCGTGCCGTGGCGGCCGGCCGAGTGCTTTCGTCTGTTTCAGTTCGCGCGGCCGTGGGGCATGACCGAGGTGCTGATCCTCGGCTTGCTGGTCGCGCTGGTCAAGCTCGCGCATATCGCCAAGGTGGTGCCGGGCACTGCGCTGTGGTCGTTCATCGCGCTGATGCTGCTGCTCGCGGCCGCGGCGGCGACCTTCGATCCGCATGAGGTGTGGGCGCGCATCACGGCAGCGCGTGGCGCGCGGGCGTGGCAGTTGCCGCCGATCCGCGTGCGCCGCAACGCCATCACGGCGTCTGCCTACGGGCTCGTGCTGTGCGAAGAATGCGGCCTGCTGCTCAAGCAGCCCAGCGGCGCGGTCAAGCACGTCTGTCCGCGCTGCAAGGCGCCGTTGCACCAGCGCAAGCCCGCGAGCCTGTCGCGAACGTGGGCGTATCTGGTGGCCGCGATGGTGCTCTACATTCCGGCCAACGTGCTGCCCGTGATGGACACGAGTTCGCTGTTCGGCACGCAGAAGGACACGATCCTGAGCGGCGTGGTGTATCTGTGGGTATCGGGCTCGTGGCCGCTCGCCGTGCTCGTATTCATCGCGAGCATCGTCGTGCCGATGCTGAAGATTCTCGGCATCGGGTATCTCGCGCTGTCGACCCAGCTTCGTTGGCAATGGCTGCCGGGGCAGCGCACGCGGATCTATCGCCTGATCGAGCTGATCGGTCGCTGGTCGATGCTCGACATCTACGTGATCACGATGCTGGTCGCGCTGGTGCAGTTCCAGGCGCTGGCGACGATCAAGGCGGGGCCGGCGGCGATCGCGTTCGGCGCGGTCGTCGTGCTGACCTTGCTCGCCTCGATGGCGTTCGATCCGCGCCTGATGTGGGACGCTTTGGAGACCGAACGTGTCCACTCCGACTGAAGAGCCCGAACTGCCCGCCGCGGAGCCGGTGCCGCGCTCGCGCTGGCGGATGCAACTGGTCTGGCTCGTGCCGATCGTGGCGATCCTGATCGGCGGCTGGCTGGCGGTGAAGGCGGTGATGGAGCGCGGCGAGCAGATCAGCATCAGCTTCAAGACCGGCGACGGTCTCGAAGCGGGCAAGACCAAGCTCAAGTTCAAGGACGTCGATATCGGCGTGGTCGAAGCGGTCTCGCTGACGCCGGACCACAAGCGCGTGGTGGCCAAGGCCGAGGTGACGCGCGACGTGTCGGACCTGCTCGTCGACAACACGCGCTTCTGGGTCGTGCGTCCGCGCATTTCGGGCGGTACGGTGTCGGGGCTCGGCACGCTGCTGTCGGGCTCGTATATCGACGTCGACGTCGGCAATTCGCCAAAAGCGCGCCGCAGTTTCGTCGGCCTCGAGGAGCCCCCCGTGATCGCGAGCGACGTGCCAGGGCACGAGTACACGTTGCACGGCACGGGACTTGGCTCGCTCGACGTGGGTACGCCCGTGTTTTTCCGCAGAATTCAGGTGGGCCAGGTCGCGTCGTACCAGTTGGACCCCGACGGCCACGGCGTCACGGTGAAGGTCTTCGTCAACGCGCCGTATGACCGCTTCGTCAGAACCGACACGCGCTTCTGGCACGCCAGCGGTGTCGACATGTCGTTCGACAGCAGCGGCTTGCGCGTCGAAACGCAGTCGATCGTGTCGATCATCATCGGCGGGATCGCGTTCGAATCGCCGCCTGGATCGCAGGTAGAGACGAGCGCCGATACCAGCACCCGGTTCGACCTGTACACCACGCGCGCCGACGCGATGAAGATGCACGATCGCATCGTCGTCAAATACGTGGTGAACTTCACGGATTCGGTGCGCGGTCTGACGGTTGGCGCGCCGGTCGATTTCCGCGGCGTCGAAATCGGCGAAGTGACGGCGCTCTACACGCGCTTCGATCCGGACACCCGCCGCTTCAGCAGTCCGGTCGAGATCAATCTCTATCCGGAGCGGTTCACGTCGCGCTATCAGAACGACGGCGCCGGCGGACACCTCACCAACGACCCGCGCGGTCTCGCGAACTATCTGGTCGAGCACGGCTTCCGCTTCCAGTTGAGAACCGGCAATCTGCTGACCGGCCAGCAGTATCTCGCGCTCGACTATTTCCCCGACGCGCCGAAGGCGTCGATCGACTGGAACAAGACGCCGCCCGAAATGCCCGCGATTCCGCGCACGCTGCAATCGCTGCAGGAATCGGTCACGCGACTGCTCGCCAAGATCAACAACATACCGTTCGAGGATATCGGCAAGGATGCGCGCTCGACGCTGCGCACCACCAACGCGATGCTCGGGCAGCTCAACACGCAGGTCGTGCCGAAAGCGCGCGACACGCTGCTGTCCGCGCAATCGACGCTCGATTCCGCGAATGCCGCGCTGCAGCCCGACTCGTCGCTGCAGCAATCGACGGAGGACGCAATGCGTGAATTGACTCGCACCGCTGCCTCGCTGCGCACGCTGGCCGACTATCTGGCGCAGCATCCGGAATCGCTCGTGCGCGGCAAGTCCGAGGACAGGAAGCCATGACAGATGCGATGCGCCGCTTCGCGGCCGGCCTGATGCTCGCGCTCGCCGGCGCTCTGCTCGGCGCCTGCAAGTCGCCGGCGACGAACTTCTACACGCTGAGGCCCGACGAGTCGTTGAGCAGCACCGGCGCGAGCCGGCCGATCGCGGCGGTGATCGGTCCGGTCACGATACCCGAGATCGTGGACCGGCCGCAGATCGTCACGCGGATCGCTAACAACGAGGTCGCGGTCAACGAATTCGACCGCTGGGCGCAGCCGCTCGGTGGCGACATCGGCCGCGTAATCGCGGCCGATCTCGGCGCGCTGCTGAACTCGCAGCAGATTTCGGTATTCGATGCGGTACGCGATCCGTCCGTCGTCTGGCGCGTGCGGATCGACGTGATGCGCTTCGAGTCCGTGCCGGGGCGCGACGTCACCGTCGATGTGCTGTGGACCGTGCGGCCGCCCGGCAAGGTCCGCGCCATCACCGGCCGCTCGGTCGCGCGCGAGAGCGTGTCCGGTCCCGGATTCGAGCCGATCATCGCCGCCCACGATCTCGCGCTCGCCTCGGTGAGCCGCGATATCGCCGCAGCGGTGCAGGCAAAACCCGCTCAATGAGACGTCGCGCTGCGTCACGTCGACACGCGCCGCGCCCGAACCCGTGCGCTGCACCGGGTCGCGCGCACAATAAGACCTTGGTCCGATTGCTAGAGCTCTGGGCCAACTCCACGATTCAATCGATGCACGGCGCGTGCCTCGGCACCGATCGTGACGCGCACCTTTCAGGAGTCTTCCGATGGACGCTGAAACGCTGTTGTCACAAAGCCAGGACATTGCCTCAAAAATCACCCACGTGCTGCAGAAGCGCACGCAAATCGCCCAGCGGCATCTGAATGAACGGGTCACCGAAACGCTGGGGCTCGATCACGATGGCGCCCCGACCGCAAGCGCGATGCCCGCGCCATTCGATCCGCTCAGTGCGTGGCAATACACGGTAGATGCCGCGCAGCGCTCGCTGCTGTTCTGGGACACGCTGTACCGGCGCGGCAACGAGTTCGTCGAACGCAGCGTCAGCGGTCCCGCGCCGGTGCTGCATTTCGAGTACGACATGGTGCTGGACGGCCGCAAGTTCGAACGGCCGGTCAACTATGCGCTGCTGCAACTTCGTCCGCTCGAAGGCGTGGGCGTGGACGTGCGCAAACGCCCGTATCTGATCATCGATCCGCGCGCGGGGCACGGCCCCGGCATTGGTGGCTTCAAGGACGATTCGCAGGCGGGCATCGCGCTGCGCGCGGGCTATCCCGTCTACTTCGTGGTGTTCTTTCGCGACCCCGAGCCCGGTCAGACCCTGCTTGACGTCTGCAACGCCGAGCAGCTATTCGTGCGGAAGGTGCGCGCGCTGCATCCCGACAGTCCGAAGCCCGCGATCATCGGCAATTGCCAGGGCGGCTGGGCGGCGATGATGCTCGCCAGCTCCGACCCCGAGGAGACCGGCCCGATCGTCATCAACGGTGCGCCGATGTCGTACTGGAGCGCGGCCTGGAGCGAAGGCGAGGGCGACAACCCGATGCGTTACGCGGGCGGCATGCTGGGCGGCGCGTGGCTCGCGTCGTACGCGGCGGATCTTGGCAACGGCAAGTTCGACGGCGCGTATCTGGTGGAGAACTTCGAGAACCTGAATCCCGCCAACACGTTCTGGGACAAGTACTACCACCTGTTCTCGAACGTCGATACGGAGCCGCCACGCTTTCTGGAATTCGAGCGCTGGTGGGGCAGCTACTACCTGATGAATCGCGAGGAGATCGAATGGATCACGCGCAACCTGTTCGTCGGCAACAAGCTGTGGTCGGGCGGAGTGACGAACAGCAGCGGCCAGGCTTTCGATCTGCGTGAAATCCGCTCGCCGATCATCCTGTTCGCGTCGATGGGGGACAACATCACGCCGCCTCAACAGGCGTTCAACTGGGTGGCGGACCTTTACGGCAGCACCGAGGAGATCAAGTCGCGCGGCCAGGTGATCGTCGGTCTGACGCACCAGAACATCGGGCATCTCGGCATTTTCGTGTCCGGGAAAGTCGCGAAGAAGGAGCACAAGCAGATCATGTCCGTGCTCGAGACCATCGAAACCTTCCCGCCCGGACTCTACGGCATGACCATCAACGAGGCCAGCAACGCGGCCGGGGAGATCGAATACGAAGTCGAATTTCATGAGCGGCGGCTCGAGGAGATTTCCGCGCATTTCAACCGCTTCGGCCGCATCGACGAAAAGCCGTTCGAAGCGGTCGCCGCGGTGTCCAATCTGAATCAGCGCATGTATGAACTGCTCGCGCGGCCGTTCGTGCAGGCGATGTCGAACGAAACGAGCGCCCGCCTGCTGCGCCAGTTTCATCCGCTGCGCTGGCAGCGCTGGGCCGTGTCCGCGATGAACCCGTGGCTTGGCTGGCTGCCGGCGGCCGCGCAGTCGGTTCGTGAGAATCGCCAGCGGGCCGCCGCCGATAACCCGTGGAGCAAGCTCGAACACAACGGCTCGCAAATGTTCAGCGCGTCGCTGGACTATTACCGCGCGATGCGCGACGCGGGGACCGAGGCCAGCTTCTTCAGCGTGTACGCGAATCTGTATGCGACGTATCTGAGCAAGCCGGGCGCCGATGGCGTGGCCGCGCAAGCCGGCGCGATCGATCCGCGCGAGCTGCCGTTCGTGCGCACGGCGTTGCAGGCGATCGGCGACGGCGGCTACACGGAGGCGCTCGGGCGCGCGGCCTTTCTGTTGTCGCGCAAGGGCGGGTCGTTGCCGCTCGCGCGCCTGGAGATGCGCAAGGAGATCGCCGAAAGTTACGTGGAGTACCTGCCCGACATCAGCCCCGATCACTGGCGGCGGATCCGGGGCGAGCAGGAAATCATCGTCAGCTTCGAACCGGACGAGGCGATAGCCACGCTGCCGAAGCTGCTTTCCCACAGCGAGGACCGCGAGCGCTTTCTACAACTGCTCGACAAGCTGGCGAGCGACGAGCGCGTGTTGAACACCGCGCCCGACGCCGCGCAAAAGGAGGCGTTCGAACGCATCCGCGCGGTGCTGGGTTCGCGCGAGAGCCGCAAGCGCAACGCACGTTTGCCCGACCCCACTCGCACGTGAGCAACCGGCGCGATGCGCGGCAGGACGCAAGCGTGACGGAACCGTGTGCACGGCGCCCGTGTGCACGGCTCCCGTCAGCATGGCGTGCCACGCGTCACGAATCCAACGCACCGTACACACGAGGAATACGCAGATGGAAAAGCACGCGAAGTATCAGCGTCTGATCGATTTCTGCCGGACGCTGCCGGCGATGCCGACAGCGGTCGCGCATCCGTGCGACCAGAGTTCGCTCAATGGCGCGGTCGAAGCAGCCGGGATGGGACTGATCGCGCCGCTGCTGGTCGGGCCGCGCGCGCGCATCGAAGCGATTGCCGCCGAACACGGCATCGACATTTCGAACTTCACGATCGTCGATGCGCCGCATAGCCATGCCGCCGCGGCAGCAGCCGTGCAACTGGTGCGCGAAGGCAAGGCGGAGGCCCTGATGAAAGGCAGCCTGCATACGGACGAGCTGATGGCCGAGGTGATTCGCCGTGACACCGGCCTGCGCACCGAGCGGCGCATCAGCCATTGCTTCGTGATGGACGTGCCCGGGTACGAGAACGCGCTGATCATCACCGACGCCGCGATCAACATCTTGCCGACGCTCGAAGAGAAGGTCGACATCCTGCAGAACGCGATCGATCTCGGGCACGCGCTGAAACTTGACGAAGTCCGCGTGGCGATCCTGTCCGCGACCGAGAGCGTCAATCCGAAAATTCCATCGACGGTGGAAGCGGCGGCGCTGTGCAAGATGGTGGACCGCGGGCAGATCACCGGCGGGCTGGTCGACGGTCCGCTCGCACTCGACAACGCGATCAGCATTGAAGCCATGCGCATCAAGCAGATCGAGTCGCGGGTGGCCGGTCGCGCCAATGTATTGATGGTGCCGGACCTCGAAGCGGGCAACATGCTCGCGAAAAGCCTGTCGTTTCTCGCCGGCGCGGACGCGGCGGGCATCGTGCTCGGCGCGCGCGTGCCGATCATTCTGACGAGCCGCGCGGATTCTCTGTCGACGCGTCTCGCGTCGTGCGCGGTCGCCGCGTTGGTGGCCAAGGCACGGCGCGAGGCCGGCAAGGTGGTCGGGTGACGTCATGGCGGATGTGATCCTCGTATTGAACGCAGGTTCGTCGAGCCTCAAGTTCAGCGCCTTCGACGCGCAACAAGCGCAACTCGAGCTCATTTTGCGCGGTCAGATCGAAGCGCTGTACACGAGCCCGCGTTTTCGCGTGACGGACCGCGACGGTAATGCCAGCTCGCACGAATGGGGCGATGGCCATCGGCTCGGCCATCAGGGCGCGATCGAATATCTGGGCGGTTTTTTGCACGACCACGGCGGCGGCAATCAACTGAAGGCGGTCGGGCATCGCGTCGTGCACGGCGGGCAGCGCTTTGCCGGCCCCGTCCTCGCGACCTCCGAGGTGATCGACCAGCTGGACAGCCTGAGCCCGCTCGCGCCGCTGCATCAGCCGCATAACCTGACCCCGATCCGCATCCTCGCGCAGCTGCGTCCCGACCTTCCACAGGTCGCGTGCTTCGACACCACGTTTCATCGCACGCAGACCGAGACCGCGCAGGCCTATGCGCTGCCCCCGTCGATTACCGACCACGGCGTGCGGCGCTACGGTTTTCACGGGCTCTCGTACGAATACATCGCGAGCGTGCTGCCGGAGATCGCGCCGGCCGCGGCGGCGGGGCGCACCGTCGTCGCGCATCTGGGCAACGGCGCGAGCATGTGCGCGATGGTCGCGGGCAAGAGCGTGGCGAGCACGATGGGCTTCACGGCGGTGGAAGGCCTGCCGATGGGCACGCGTTGCGGCAGCCTCGACCCCGGCGTGATGCTCTATCTGCTCGACGAGCTGAAGATGGATACGCAGTCGATCGCGGACCTCATTTACAAGGGCTCGGGGCTGCTCGGCATGTCGGGCATCTCGGGCGACATGCGCGTGCTGCTCGACAGCAACGACCCGCGTGCCCGCTTTGCGATCGACGTCTACACCTACCGGATCGGGCGCGAACTCGGCAGTCTCGCCGCGGCGATGCAAGGTCTCGACGCACTGGTGCTGACGGCCGGCATCGGCGAGCACGCCGTCGCAATCCGCGAGCGCATCGTGCGCGATGCCGCGTGGCTCGGCGCCGAACTCGACGAAGCGGCCAATCGGGCGGGCGGCCCGCTGATCACTCGCGCCTCGAGCAGGCTGCCGGTCTGGGTCGTGCCCACCAACGAGGAACTGATGATCGCCCGCCATACGCGCGCTGTCGCCCCATAGAGGAGTATCACCATGACGATCGAGCAACCGCGTTTGATTCTGGAGGGAGCGAAGGCCCTCGTGACCGGCGTCGCCAACGAGCATTCGATTGCCTACGGATGCGCGAAGGCGTTTCGCGACCTCGGCGCGAGCGTCGCGCTCACCTATGCGAACGACAAGGCGCTTCCTTATGTGGAACCGATAGCCAAAGCACTCGATGCCGAGATCTTCATGCCGCTCGACGTAACGGGCGAGGACGAAATGGAGGCCGTGTTCGACCGGATCGAGAAGACATGGGGAAGCCTCGATATTCTCGTTCACGCCGTTGCATGGGCGCCGAAAGCGGATCTGCAGGGCGGCTTGCTGCAATCGTCGCGCGAGGGCTTCCTGAGCGCGATGGACATCTCCTGCCATTCGTTCGTGCGGATGGCGCGCCTTGCCGCGCCGCTAATGAAAGACGGCGGCACCATGCTGACAATGAGCTACTACGGCGCGAACAAGGTCGTGCCGAACTACAACCTGATGGGCCCCGTCAAGGCGGCGCTCGAAGCCTGCGCGCGCTATCTGGCGTTCGAGCTGGGACCGAAGGGCATCCGCGTGCACGCGATTTCTCCCGGGCCGCTGCAGACCCGCGCCGCTTCGGGCCTGAAGGATTTCGAGCTGCTGCTCAACGAAGCGGTGCAGCGCGCGCCGCTCGGCGAACTCGTCGACATCATGGATGTCGGCTATACCTGTGCGTTTCTGGCCACGCCGTATGCCCGGCGGGTGTCCGGTTCTACCTTGTATATCGACGGCGGATTGAACATCGTGGCATAGGGCCTGTTCACGCTAATAACGGGCTTGCGCTGGCCGCCAGAAGGGCCGAGCGCAAGGATTGCGACGCAGCGAATACTCGACGTATTCGCAAGGAGCATGACGCGGCGATCGGCCCTTCTGGCGGCCAGCCCCGGGAAGGATTTTTTTAAAACAGGGGAACGTGCCTTTCCGCGCGTATTGCGGCGTCGGTCGTCGCTTGTTTGGCTCGGCCAAACGGCGCTCCTCTCTCCTTGCACTACGCGCGGAAAGGCACGTTCGCAAGCCCGTTATTAGCGTGAACAGGCCCTATGGTCTGGAGGAGTAAGCATCATGGCTGAACTGTTTCTTGGAAACGTCGAGGAAAGCGTCTCCGACGAAGAGATCGGCGAGTTCCTGATTCGCTACGGGTTCCCGCGCTTCAGCTCGATCCAGCGGGTGCACGGCACGGGCTCGCGGCCAGGCGCGGTGGTCGTCTTCGACGACGTGCCCGCGGACGGGCTGCGCATACTGCAAAGCCGCGTCCATAACCTGTTCTGGAAGAACCACACGATCGTCGCGCAGCTGCTGCCGGAGCGCGACGAATCGTGACGGGCGACGGGAGCCGGGGATGGGTCTGCTGTCGCGGTGGCTGACCAGGCGCAACGCTTCCGAAGAGAGCGACGATCAGCAGACGAAGGAAATCGTCGAGCGGATCGTCGGGCTCTGTCCGTCGTTGCGGCTCGCGCGCAACTATGCGTCGCGCCTGCGGCCCGCCGTGCAACACACGACCGCCTATCTGCTCCGGCTCGCCGATGAAGTGCCGCCGACGCGCGAAGCGAACGCGGCGGCGTGGGCGACAGACCCGTATATCCACGCCTTTTTCGCCACACCCGACGACGTCTGCCCGGTCTTCAACCGCTCACACGAGCTGAACACGTTCTTCAGCGACCATCCCGCTGCCGATCAGGTATTCGCGGTGCTCGGCATGGCCATGGACGAGCGGCGTATTTTCGGCGTCGGGCAACACGGCGAAACGACGCAAACCGATCTCGCGCAGACGACCATCAACTTCAGCGATCACCAGGTGCGCGTGTGCGAAGAATCCGAAGCCGCGTTGCGGCGCCAAATCGTGTTGCGGATCGTCGATCAGCTCGTGCTCGAAGCGCTCGGCAAGATCGAGGCCGACACCTCGCGGCAGGACGAATTGCAACGCGAAAGGGCGCTGCTGAAAACGCGCCTGACGATTCTCGAACGGCAAGGGGCGGGCGTGCGCTCGCTGCTTGGTAGCGACGCGACGTCGAATTACGCGGAAGTGGCGAAGCTGCAGGCGCAGATCGAAGAGAACGATCAGGCTCTGGCACAGTTGGGCCTGAAGACAGAGGCGCTGGAGCGGCATCTCGACGTGATGTGCGGTGTACTGGGGGCGCCGGATGCGCATTTCTACGTGCGCAAAAGCGTGTACCGGCTCGACCGGATGAACGTCGTCCTGGAAGAGGGAGAGACGCGGCCCGCGCACGAAATCGAGTTTCGCCTTGCGCGTCTGCCGGCGAGTCCCAATGCGATACGGGTGTTCTCGACGGTGCGTTTTCGACGCGCGGACTTTACGCCTCCCCTCAGCGGCCTCGCGCAAGCGCACCGCCTGATCTGACGCGAGCCATGCCCGCTATTTGCCGGCGACCGGCTCCACGGAGATGGCCACGGCCTCGGTATAGACCGCTTGTATCTGGTCGCCTTTTTTGATCCGCTTGAGCTGTTCGGGATCCTGCACGATCAGATCCACCGTATTGCCTTGCGGGCCTTTCAGCGTGACCGCGCCGCTCTGGTGATTGACCGCGATGACGTTAGCCATGATCGTAACTTCGCGCGAGGCCGAGCCGCCGGGTTTCGCGCCCGCCGGAGTGCGTTCGAGCGTCTGCGTTTCGTTGGCGGTCAGCGGCGCGTTGCCTTTTTTCAGCATGATGGTCAGAGCCTGCGAATACTCGGCCTTGACCACGTCGCCGACCTTGATCTGATCGAAGTTGCGCGCTTCCTCGCCGACCACGACCTGCACGACCTTGCCCTTCGGGTCCTTGAGCAAGACGGTGCGCGTTGCCGGCTCGATGCCGACGACCGTCGCGGTCGTTTTGACCGTGCCCGACACGGTGACTTTGCCGGGCTCGCTCTTGACCGTGACGGGTGCCTCCGTCTGAGCGAACCCCGTATTCGCGAGACACACGAGCGCCGCCGCGATGATCAGTTTGCGGTTAATCATGCTGCTCTCCTTGCGCGATCAATTGACCGTGTAACCCCGCCCTGACATGCAGGCGGCGAAAGCGCGATTGAACGTGTCCATCGAGCCCTGCGTTTGCGACTGCGATTGTGCCGCGGCCGCGCGCCGGTTCTGCCGCGCGCGCGACCCGCCGACCATCGTGCCGGTCGCCGCGCCGATCGCCGCGCCCTTGCCGGCGTCGCCCGCAATCGCGCCGATGATCGCGCCGCCGGCCGCGCCGCGCGCGGCGCCCTGCACGCGCTCGCCGCCTCCCACCGCGGGGCCGGAAGGCGGGGGCGGGGCATTGGCGACCATGGTCGGGTCGATGCCGGTATTGCTCTTCGCCCACGAATAGCAGGCGCCTTCGTCCTGCTGCTGTTGCTGCGGGCTTTGCCCTCTGGCCGGATAGGCAATCGGCCTCGATTGCGCCAGGCCTTCCAGCGATAGCGACGCGCTCAACGCGGCGACAACGGCATATTTCGTAGACTTGTTCACGACAGCTCCTTGCGTGGGCACACGCGGGTGCGAGTCGCCGGCTTCCTGTTTGCTCAGGCGTGAGGGCGCAACCGGCACCCGTGAATGGGAATTCTGGTGGGACCGGTTGCCGCGCGGTGGATGCGCAGCAATGGCAGGTTCGCGTTCATCATGGTGTCGCGGGCCTGTCGTGCGCAATCGGACCAAGGTCGTATTTGCAATTTCGTCCATGGTTTCCAAACTGTATTCATGCGACAGGTGCAGGTCGTTTTCATTGCTTCGGACAACTGTCTGTCAAAGATCATGGCCATGCCGCCCGGGGCCGCCGACGAAGCGCAAGGGGAAGCATCGATGGACCGCGATTCGCGTGCTCGTACACGCATCATCCCGTTTGCAACGGCGCTCGACGACGAGGCGAAGCGCGCGCGACGCATCAGCCATGTACTGGGCGCCGCGCTTCTGGCGTGCTGCGGCGCGTTCTCGACTGCGGTGTCGCTGGCGCAGGCGCCGGCCGCGAACGCCCCGGCGAACGCGGCCCCGAACGCACCCGTTTCCGCCGCGGCGCTCGACAAGCTCGTCGGACCGATCGCGCTATATCCGGACGATCTGATCGCGATCATTCTTCCTGCCTCCACCTATCCCGTCGAAATCGTGCAGGCCGATCGCTTTCTCGACCAGTACAAAAACGACAAGTCGCTGAAGCTCAACGACGCGTGGCACGATCCGGTGAAGGCGCTGCTGAATTACCCCAGCATCGTCAAGAACATGAGCACCGATCTCGACTGGACGATCAATCTCGGCGAGGCCGTCGTTGCCGATCAGGGCTCGGTGCTCGAAGCGATTCAGCGCTTCCGGCGGCAAACGCAGTCGGCGGGGCATCTGAAATCCGACGACAAGCAGGTCGTGGTGGTCGAGAAGGAAGTGATCAAGATCCAGCCGGCCGATCCGCAGGTGATCTATGTGCCGCAGTACAACCCGCAGACCATCGTGGTGGCCAGCGCGCCCGTGACCTACGCCTACGCGCCCACGCCCTATCCGGCCTACTACTATCCGTACGCGCCCGGCGCCGCGCTCGCGACAGGGCTGATCTGGGGCGCGGCGATTACCGCCGCCTGGAACGGCGGGCACTATGAAACGCATTACGGAGGCGGCGGCAACAACAACATCAACATCAACCGCGAAAGAAACGTCGAACGCGGCGATAGAACCGTCGAGCGCGGCGATAGGAACGTCGAGCGCGGCAATATCAACACGGGCGACATCAACCGCGGCGGTGGACGCGGGCAGGGAGGGGGCACCTCCGCGTGGACCTCGGACAAGAAGCCGGGCCAGGTCAGCGGTATCTCGGATCGCTCGGCGCGCACGCAACGGGTCGGCGATCCGCCGTCGCGCGGCGGCGGCGCGGGTGCAGGCGCGGGCGCGGGCGGTGGGTTGGCGGGCGGCAACCGCGGCGGCGCGGGCGGCGGCGCAAACTATGCAGGTGGCGGCGCGGGTGGCGGCGCCGGCGCAAACTTCGCGGGCGGCGGTGCTGGCGCGCAAGGGCGGCCGCAGCCGTCCCAGCGTCCGACGGCGTC
Organism: Paraburkholderia sp. 31.1; assembly: GCF_014397645.1. Classification (NCBI taxonomy): domain Bacteria; kingdom Pseudomonadati; phylum Pseudomonadota; class Betaproteobacteria; order Burkholderiales; family Burkholderiaceae; genus Paraburkholderia; species Paraburkholderia sp. 31.1. The sequence continues at coordinate 117,315 of NZ_VZQN01000013.1, read as the reverse complement.
GGCGGGCACACGCGAGGTGAGTCAGCGCGCGTCGCCTGGGGGCGGCGGCGATGCGTTCAGCGGCTACGGCTCGGCGCGCGACGCGCAAGCCAACAGCGCGCGCGGCGCGGCGAGCCGTCAATCGACGCGTGGCGGCGGAAATTCCGGTGGCGGTGGGTTCTCCGGCGGTGGCGGCCGTGGCGGTGGCGGTGGTGGATTCTCGGCGCGGCCCAGCGGTGGCGGTGGCGGCCGCGGCGGCGGACGGCGATAAGGAGCAGCCATGAGCGGACAAAGCATCACCGGAAAGCGCCCACGCGACGATTCGCGGCGACGTGTGGCCACATCGCGTCGGCTGTGCGCGATGGTGCTCGCGCTGTCGATTCCGTTGGCCGCGCTCGCCGCGGGGCAGCGCACTTTCGCCACCCCGGAAGACGCGGTCGCCGCGCTGTCCAGCGCACTGAAGACCGACGACGAAGCGTCGCTCGTCGCGATCTTCGGCGAAGCGCACAAGAGCCTCGTGGTATCGCCGGATCAGGCGGAGAACGAGGCGAACTGGGCCAAGGCGAGCAAGGAGCTCGAGGCCTATCACGTGCTCGACGACAGGGGACCGAACCGGCGGATTCTGCTGGTCGGCGACGAGGCGTGGCCGATGCCGATACCGATCGTCAAAGAGGACGGCACCTGGCGCTTCGCCACCGAGCAGGGCGAAGAAGAACTGATCAATCGACGGATCGGCGCCAACGAACTCGAAGCGATCAAGGTGCTGCAGGCTTATATCGGCGCGCAGCGTCAATACGCGTCGCGCGACCGGAACCACGACGGCCTGCTCGAATACGCGCAGAAGCTGGCCAGTACACCCGGCAAGCAGGACGGTCTCTACTGGCCCACCGACGAAAACAGCGACGAAGAAGAGAGTCCGTTCGGCCCGCTCGTCGCCGCGAGTTCCAAATATCTGAAAGGCCACGCGGCGGGCGATCCTTACCGGGGCTACCATTTCCACATCCTGACTCGGCAGGGCAAGAACGCGCCGGGCGGCGCGTTCAGCTACGTGATCAACGGCCACATGATCGCGGGTTTCGCGATGGTCGCTTACCCGGCGCGGTACGGCACGAGCGGCGTGATGACCTTCGTGGTCAACAACAACGGCGTCATCTACCAGAAGGACCGTGGCGCGCACGCGCCGCCTGTGACCGAGTTCAATCCGGATCACACGTGGCAGCGCGTCAAGGATTCGCTCTGAGCCGCTCCGGGTTGGCTGAGGCGAAGGCCGTACAGCGCGCCCGTGCTTCCGTCAGGTCCGCTTCCGTACTCGAGGCGCTACGTTGAACCATCCACAGAGCGTCACCGGCCGCGCGTCTTCCACGCCACCCGCGCGCGGGTGGCGCTGCGCGTTTCCTCCCGCGCAGTGGCTGCGAAGCTATCAGCCTCGATGGCTCGCGAAGGACGCGGTCGCCGGCGTGACGCTCGCGGCTTATGGCATTCCGGTATCGCTCGCCTATGCGTCGCTCGCCGGCTTGCCGCCGCAATACGGCATCTACGGCTATCTGGTCGGCGGCCTCTGTTATGCGCTGTTCGGCTCGTCGCGCCAGCTCGCGATCGGCCCGACCTCGGCGATCTCGATGCTCGTCGGCGTGACGCTCGTGCCGATGGCCGGGGGCGACCCGTCGCGCTGGGCTTCGATCGCGGCGCTCACGTCCGTGCTGATCGCGTGCATGTGCGTGATCGGCTGGCTGCTGCGCTTGAGTTCGCTCGTCAGCTTCATCAGCGAGACGATCCTGCTCGGCTTCAAGGCGGGCGCCGCGCTGACGATCGCAATGACCCAGCTGCCGAAGCTGTTCGGGGTGAAAGGCGGCGGCGAATTCTTCTTCGAACGGATCGCCGTGCTGTGGGGGCAGCTTCCGCTGACCAACCTCGGCGTGCTCGGTTTCGGCCTCGTTTGCATCGCGTTGCTGCTGCTCGGCGAAAAGTTTTTGCCGGGGCGTCCGGTGGCGCTCGCCGTCGTCGCTGCCTCGATCGTCGTGTTGTCGGTCACGCCGCTGGCCAGCCGCGGCTTCACGCTCGTGGGCGCGCTGCCTCAAGGCTTGCCTGAATTCCGTCTGCCCGGGCTGCGGCTGCGCGATGTCGACGGCATCGTTCCGCTGGCGTTCGCGTGCCTGTTGCTGGCATACGTCGAGAGCGTTTCGGCCGCGCGCGCGCTCGCGCAGGCACATGGTTACGAGATCGACGCCCGCCAGGAATTGCTGGGTCTCGGCGCGGCCAATCTGGCCGCGGGATTGTTCCAGGCCTTCCCGGTTGCGGGAGGGCTTTCGCAATCGTCGGTGAACGACAAGGCCGGCGCGAAAAGCGCGCTTGCGCTGGTATTCGCGTCGCTGGCGATCGGCTTCTGTCTGATGTTCCTCACCGGACTGCTCGCGAATCTGCCCAACGTCGTGCTGGCGGCGATCGTGCTCGTGGCCGTGAAGGGCCTCGTCGACGTCGGCGAACTGCGTCATGTGTGGCGCGTGAGCCGCTTCGAATTCGCGATTTCGATGGTGGCGTTCGCGGCGGTGCTGTTGTTGGGCATCCTGAAGGGCGTCATCGTTGCGGTGCTCGTGTCGATGCTGCTGATCATCCACCGCGCCGCGCATCCGCATGTCGCGATGCTCGGGCGTATTCCCGGCACGCGCTATTTCTCGGATCTCGAACGTCATGCCGAGAACGAGACGATTGCGCATGTGCTGGCGGTGCGTGTCGAGGCGTCGTTGCTGTACTTCAACGTCGAGCACGTGCGCGAGACGATCTGGCGCATGATCCACGCCGCACCCGAACCGGTCCGGCTCGTGATTTGCGATCTGTCCGCATCGGCGGTCGTCGATCTGGCGGGCGCGCGCATGCTCGAAGCGATGCACGGCGCGCTGGAGGCCGCGGGCGCCGCGATGAAGGTCGTCGGCGCGCACGCGGACGTGCGCGACATGCTGCGCGCCGAGGGGCTCGAAGTTCGTGTCGGCCACATCGGCCGACGCGGCTCGGTGGCCGACGTCGTCGACGCGTTCCAGCAAAACGGCGATTTCGCGGACGACGCGGATCGCGGATGAACTCGAGGAGAAACCCATGTCACGTCAATTTCGTCCTGGCGCGGGCGCGCCCGCACTCGACGCCGCGTACGCCCACACGATCACGCAGTGGCTTGCGGCAGCGGCGCTGCTCGCCAGCCCCATGTTGTGTTACGCAGCGAACCTGAACTTTCTGAAAGACACGCCCATTACTTACATGCGCCAAGCCGACCGTAAAGCGCTCAACGACGCGGCGCAAAAGGCGCTCGATACAAAAAAGGATGGCGAATCGTATGAGTGGAGCAATGCGGGCACCGGCAATTCCGTTTCGATCAAGGGCACGGTGACGCCGCAGGACACGACGAAGGACGGCGATCGAACCTGCCGGACCGCGACGCTGACCGCGGTCGCGAAAGGACAGACCCAAACGTGGACGCCGATCGTCTGCAAAACCGGCAATGGGCCGTGGAAGATTCTGCGGCAATAAGCACATGCGTGTCGCTTCATACGCATCTGAACATGGCGGCGTCGCTGCGCCGCCCCAGTTGCACGAGCACGTACCATTTGCCCTGTTGATGCATAATTTGTCCAGCGTTTCGCGGCTCATGCACAAGGCAAACACATGGAACACTCTTACGCTAACGACGATACCGGCAATCTGATCCTGCTCGAACACGTCAACCTGAAAATCCCCAACCAGATTCTCGCGACCGCCTTCTACGTCACCGGCCTTGGGCTCACGCGCGATCCGTTCGTGATGACCGGGGTCGAGAATATGTGGATCAACGTCGGCCGGTCGCAGATTCACTTGCCGCACGGGGCGGCGCAACGTCTGCGCGGCAGTGTCGGTCTCGTGGTCGGCGAGCTCGAAGCGCTGGTGAGGCGGCTGCGCTCGGTCGAACCGCTGCTCGCCGGCACCGCGTTCGGCTGGACGGAGCGCGCAGGCAGTGTCGAAGTGACGTGTCCGTGGGGCAACCGCTACGAGTGCCTCGATCCTCTCAATCGATCCGCGCCGGCTCCGTGGTCGGACATCGATCTGGGCATCGCGTTCGTGAAGATGGATGTGCCGGTCGGCAGCGCGTTGCCTATCGCGCGCTTCTACCGCGATATGTTCGATGCGACCGTCGACATCGAAGAGAGGCATGGATTGCACCGCGCGGTGATCGATATCGGCACGCATCAGCAACTGCTGTACGCGGAAACGACCCAGCCCATTCCTGAATACGACGGACACCACATCGCCATTTACACCGCTGCTTTTTCGGGGCCGTTCACACGGCTCGCCGAAAAAGGTCTGGTATATGGAGAAGAGCCGCATCAATACCGGTTTGCCGACCTGCTCGATCTGTCATCCGGAGAGCGTTGCTTCCGGCTCGAACACGAAGTACGGAGCCTGCATCACCCACTTTACGCGCGCCCGCTGGTGAACCGGAATCCGGAACAGACCAACCGGAACTATCAGCAGGGGGCCGATTCGCGCGGCGGCCGGTTCTGATCGGCTCAACGAGCGGCCGCAACGCGAAGCGACCCAGGTGAAAACGCCACGACCAGGGCGGCGGTCAGCGACCACAACGGTGCACGCTGATCGCTCGCCACTCCTTAACGATTTAATCTAGAAAATCCACAACACATCGCCTACCCTTAAACGAGCCGGTTTTCCGCGGACCCGTGCATCACTTCTCCCCTCTCTGCGAAGCCGACCCGTCCTGACAAAGCTAACAACGATTCGAAGTCGTACGCTTTTGTTGTCTGCGAGGGTTGCGCCATCGTGCTCTTTCACGCTGTCGTCCGCGTGGATCCATGTCGCACTCCTGCGCTGCAATTCATAGGAACGATAAAAAGCTAGGAGACGCTCATGCCATTCAACCGTATTCAGGGAATTGTCGGCCTGCCACTGCTCGCCATCGCGTTCGGCTTGCCTGCGGCTCATGCCGCCGACGAAGTACAGAACAGCTCGACCACCACCGCCGCGCCGGTGCCATCGAGGCTTCAGCCCGTGACCCAGGATCAGCTCGATCGCGCCGGCAGCATGACGGCGGTCTGGCTCCATCCGAACGGCTCGTACGCGCAGACGCGCTATTACCCCGGCGCGCAGATCAACCGGACGAACGTCGCGAAGCTCAGGCCGGCGTTCATCTTCCAGACGGCCGTCAACGAGTCGATGGAAACGGCGCCGATCGTGAAGGACGGCGTGATGTTCCTGACCACCTCGTTCAATCACGTATACGCGATCGATGCGACGACGGGCAAAGAGTTCTGGCATTACAAGCACAAGATGGGTCCGGTCACGACGTTCTGTTGCGGGCCGAACAATCGTGGCGTCGCGATTTCGGGTGACCGGCTCTATATGGGCACGCTCGACTCCAAGCTCGTCGCGCTCGACGCCAAAACCGGCAACGTGCTGTGGCAAAGCCAGATCGCCAATCCCGACGAGGGCTACTCGGAAACGATGGCGCCGACGGTCGTCGACGGCAAGGTGCTGATCGGCACGAACGGCGGCGAGTACGGCATTCGCGGCTTCGTAAAGGCGTACGACGCGAATTCCGGCCAGTTGCTGTGGACCTTCTACACGATTCCGGAAACCGGCCAGGAAGGCGTGTGGGCCACCAAAGACGCGACCGGCCGCGACGAGAAGCGCGACATCGACGCGGAGAAGAAGCAGTTGGCCGACAAGGGCGGCGACTTCTACAAGACGCTCGGCGGCGGTGTGTGGATGACGCCGGCGATCGACCGGAAAACGCACACGGTGTACTTCGTGGTCGGCAACCCGTCGCCGGACCTGTATGGCGCGATCCGGCCGGGAGACAACCTCTATACGGATTCGCTCGTCGCGATCGATCTCGACACCGGCAAGTACAAATGGCACTACCAGTACGTGCCGCACGACGTCTGGGACCTCGACGCAGTGAGCCCGCCGGTGCTGATCGACGTGCGCGACAACGACGGCAAGATGATCCCCGGCATCGTGCATGCGGGCAAGACCGGTCACGTGTACGTGCATGATCGTGCGACCGGCCGTCTGATCCGCTTCTCGCAGGCGATGATTCCGCAGGAAAACATGTGGACCCTGCCGACAGCAGCCGGCGCGCGCATGCTGCCGGGCGCGAACGGCGGCGTCGAGTGGTCGCCGATCGCGTTCGATCCGCAAACGCGCCTCGTCTACGCGGCCAACCTGAATCAGCCGATGACGTACCAGGTCGAGGACGCCGCCTATCCGGGCGGCAGCAAGCTGTGGCTCGGCGGCGCCTTCAAGCTGATTCCGTCCGAGGCGCAATGGGGCAAGCTGTCGGCCGTCAACGTCGACACCGGCAAGATCGCGTGGGACTACAAGACCGACCAGCCGCTGATCGGCGGCGTACTTGCAACGGCGGGCGGTCTCGTGTTCAACGGCGAGGGCAACGGCCTGTTCCGCGCGTTCGATGCCGCCACCGGCAAGAAGCTGTGGGAGTTCCAGTGCGGCGCGGGCGTCAACGCGCCGGCCGTGTCGTACACGGTCAACGGCAAGCAGTACATCGCGGTCGCGGCGGGCGGCAATACGCAGATCGACTTCAAGCGCGGCAATAGCGTCGTCGTGTTCGCGGTGCCATGAGGCGGCCGGCGCCGCGGGGAGCGCCGGGTGGGGCGCGCGCTGCATGGGTGGCGCTGCTGTGCGGCGGACTGATCGCCGCATGGCTGCCGTCGGGCGCGCGCGCCGACGCCGAGGCGGGCAAGGCGAAAGCGCAGGTGTGCGTGGCCTGTCATGGGCCGATGGGCAATTCGACCAGTCCGGACTATCCGATTCTGGCCGGGCAAACCGCGCGCTACCTGTATCTGGAGCTGAAGGACTTCAAGCAGGGACGGCGCAGCGATCCGCGCATGTCGCCGATGGCGGCGAACCTGTCGAGCGAGGACATGCAGGACCTCGCCGACTACTTCGCCGCGCAGAAGCCCGTATCGGTGCCGTTCAACGCGGATGGCGCGAGCATCGAGGCGGGCAGCAAGAAGGCCGCCGAGCTGTTGTGCACGATGTGCCACCTGGGTGGCTTTTCCGGGCAGAACGAGATTCCGCGCGTCGCGGGCCAGCAGTATCAGTACATCGTCAAGCAATTGCAGGACTTCCGCTCGCACACACGCACCAACGATGCGGGCAACATGACCAGCGTGACGCGTAATCTGACCGACGACGACATCCATCATCTGGCCGCTTATATCAACAATCTGCATTAGCACGGGGAAGACACCATGACAGACATGTTCACTCGGCAGCTTGCGGCCGCCGTTCTGCTCGCCAGCGCATTCGGCGCATGGGTGCCGGCGCTCGCGCAGGACCAGGGGGAAATCAACCGCCAACTGCTCGCGGCCGCGAAGGACGACGATCAGCAGTCGGTCGTCGCGGCGCTGCAGCGCGGCGCGTCGGTCGATGCGATGAACCGGATCGGCGACACCGCGCTCGTCACCGCGTGCAAGAAGGGCGATACGGCGATGGCGCGCACGCTGATCGAGCGCGGCGCGAACGTGCAGCATGCGAACGCGCCGGGCGATACACCGCTGATGGCCGCTGCCTACGGCGGCTTCGACGAGATCGTCGCGCTGCTGCTCGCACATGGCGCCGAGCCGCTCGCGACCGATCGCGTCGGCAAGACCGCGATGGAATACGCAGCGGGCCAGGGGCAAACGAAGGTCGTCGGTCAGTTGCTCGATGCGGGCGTCGACGTGAACCGGACCTACAAGAACGAACTGACCGCGCTGATGTGGGCGGCGGGATACGATCGCGCGGAGACCGCCCAGCTGTTGCTCGCGCGCGGCGCGAACCGGTCGTTGAAGGACAATCGGGGGATGACGGCGAAAGACATCGCGGTGCAGACGAAGTCGGAGCGCGTCGCGGGGTTGTTGTCGGCGGGTTAGCGGCTCGAATCACGCACGCAATGCCGGCCGCGCTTGCGCCAGAATCGCCGGCAATGCCTCGAACGAATCGATCAGCGCGTCGCAGAGCGGCAGGTCGGCGCCGCTCGCGCTGCCATAGCCGTAGCTGACGATGAAGACCGGCAGACCGGCCGCGCGCGCCGCCGCGACATCGACCGATGAATCGCCGACCAGCACGCAACGTTCGGGCTCGACGTCGAGCAGCCGGCACGCGTGCCAAAGCGGCTCGGGCGACGGCTTCATGCTCGCCACGGTGTCGCCCCCGACCAGCCCGTCCAGATAAGCGGCAAGCCCCGTTTTGTCGAGCAGCGCCGCCGCCAGCGCCTGCGGCTTGTTGGTCACGCACGCGCAGCGGTACCCGTGCTGCTGCAACGCGCGCAGCCCGGCCATCACGCCAGGAAAAACCCGACCCAGCGCCGCGTTGGTCACTGCGTAGTGCCGCTCGAATACCGCTTGCGCGTGCTCCAGTTCGACGCGCTCACCGAGGCCCGCCGCATCCAGCGAGCGTTGCACGAGCTTGCGCAGGCCGTTGCCGATGAAGCCGGTCACCCTGTCGTACGGCAGCGGCGTGGCGCCGAAGTCCGTCAGCATCAGGCCGGCAGCCGCGACGATGTCCGGCGCGGTATCGACCATCGTACCGTCGAGATCGATCAGGACAGCGTGGTAGTCGCCGTTCATTGCCATGTCGCGCTCGCGTTCGCCTGGTCCGCGTTCAGTGCGCCGTGCGCGGCCGAATCGGGACGACGCGTGGCGTCTTGATGCCAGCGGCGCAGTGTCGCCAGATCCACCCAGCGATGCCATTCGCCGCGCACCATCGCAACGATCGGCGCGTGCGGATCGCCGAGATGAGGCAGCACGGCCAGCGCGCCATCGAAGTCCTCATGCGCGGTAAAAGCGCTCGGCGTGACGACGACGGGCACGCGCGCGGCGCGCGCTGCCAGCAGGCCGTTGCGCGAGTCCTCGAAGGCGAGACAGGCCGCGGGCTGCAAGCCGAGCTGTTCGAGCACGTGGCGATAGACGTCGGGGGCGGGCTTTTTCGCCGGCGTGGTGCCGGCGTCGCCGATCGCGGCGAAGCGATGGCGCCAACTGGCGCCGAAATGCGCTTGCAGCAGCGCGTCAAGGTTGGCGGGCGTCGTGGTCGTCGCGATCGCCACGCGTAGACCGGCCTCGTTCGCCTCGTCGATCAGACGCGCGATGCCGGGTCGTAGCGGCACGCCGCGCTCGCGCATGCGCTCGGTGTAGTGGCGCGTCTTCAGCGCGTGCAGCGCGTCGACGGCCTCTCGCGCTCGCGGGCCCCCGGCTTCCTCGCACTCGACCGTGCGCCAGTAATGCAGCAGACGCTCCTTGCCGCCCGCCACTTTCAGCAAGCTGGAATAGAGCGCTTCGTCCCAGAACCAGTCGAGGCCCGCTTCGGCGAACGCGGCGTTGAATGCGTGCAGATGAGCAGTCTCGGTGTCGGCGAGCGTGCCGTCGACGTCGAAGATGAGGGCTTGCATCGTGCGGTCCTCGCAAGGGTGGGGTGCCGTTCAGACACGCACCACGATAGCCGAGCCGTCCGCCGATTCAAATTCAGAGATTCTTTCGCCGCCGATAAGCGGGACTTTGTGTGCCGGCACGCACCGAACACGCACGCCGCGCCGCGTCATCTGCCCAACTGCGGATCGGTCACGAAGCCCAGCTTCGTCAGTCCGCCACGCTGTGCCGCCGACATCACGATCGCGACACGCTCGTACGGCACCTTGCGATCGGCGCGCAAATGCAGCTCCGGCTGCGGCGTCGCGAGGGCGGCTTGCGCGATGCGCGCGCGCAAGGCGTCGTCGGTCACCGGCTGACCGTCCCACAGCACCGTACCGTCCGCCTGCACCGCGACGTCCACGTGCGCGGGCTTGAGCGCTTCCGGCTGACTGCTTGCGTGCGGCAGATCGATCCTGACCGCGTGTTGCAGCGCCGGAATGGTGACGAGAAAAATGATCAGCAGTACCAGCATCACGTCGACGAGCGGCGTCATGTTGATCTCGTTCATCAAACCTTGATCGTCGTCGTCGGAGAAAGGGCTCATTGCCATTCGAGGTCTCCGTCGCGGTTTGCGTTCGTCGCGTTGGTGCCGCGCGGCACCACACGCATCTGCGGCCCGGCGCTCGACGGCAACTGCGAGCCGGTCACGAAGTACGCGTGCAAGCCGTGCGTGAAGCGCTTCAGGCGCGCGACGATCGAGCGGTTCGCGCGCGTCAGACCGTTGTAGCCGAGCACGGCGGGAATTGCGACGAAGAGCCCGAACGCCGTCATGATCAGCGACTCGCCGACCGGGCCGGCGACATGATCGATCGAGGTCTGACCGGTCTCGCCGATCACGATCAGCGCATGGTAGATGCCCCACACGGTGCCGAACAGCCCGACGAAAGGCGCGGTGCTGCCGATCGACGCGAGAATCGCGAGGCCGCTTTGCAGGCGCGCGATCGTCTCGTCCAGCGTGTCCTGCAGACGCCGGGTGATCCAGTCGGACACGTCGATGCGGTCGTGCAGATGCTGCTGCGTCTGCCGATGGTGCGTCGCGGCTTCATGGCCCGCCAGCGCGAGCGCTAGCAGCGGGTTGTCGTGCGCGCCCGATTCCGGATGGCCGAGGCTGCGCAGCCCGTCGTCGAAGCGGTCCGCGCTCCAGAAGCGCGCGTCGCTCCGGGTTGCGCGCCTGAGGCGGATCAGTTGCCACAGCTTCACGATGATCACCGTCCACGACAGCACCGACATGATCACGAGCACGCTCAGAATGCCGCGCGTGACGATATCACCTGAATCCCAGACGTTTGCGAGTCCGTAGTGTTGCATGGCGAGTTCCTTCGTTTGGTGTCCCTGGTCTGTTTGGCGGTGCGCTCACCCTGTCGCGTCACTCGGTCAGTCCGAACACGAACGACTGCGAGTACGCGGCGCGCACCGGCGTGCCGTTTTCGGTGTACGGCTGGCAGGCGCCCGCATGGACGGCGGCGAGCGCCGCGTCGTCGAGCCGTGCGGAGCCGCTGCTGGTTTGCAGCTGCGCCGTTTCGATATGCCCGCTCAGCCCGACGACGAAACGCACGATCGCTGTGCCATGCTCGCCGCGCCGCTTCGCGATGTCGGGATAGTCGGGCTTCGGAATCGAGCAGTCGACGTGCGACACGTTGCGCGGCTCGGTCGACGCGGGCACCGCCGGACGGACGGCGGAAGCCGATGCCGCCGACGGCGCGGCGGCTGTTGGCACGGCGGCTTGCGTGACGGGCTGCGCGGTGCTTTCGCGTGTCGGAGACGGTGTCGGCACAGGCTTTTCCACACTGCGTGGCACCCGCGCGCGAGGCTGCGGCGCCGGTTTGACGCGCACGGCGGGGTGCGTGACCGGCGGCGTTGGCGCCGTCGGAACGACAGCGGCGGGTGGGGGCGGCGCGGGAGGTGAAACAACCGGAGCGGGAGGCTCGGGGCTCAGCAGCGACGCGGTGATCGTGCGCGGCTCGACCGGACGCTCGACGATCCGGTTACGCGCGCTCAACGCGATGGCGAGCAGCACCAGATGCGCGACGATCACGGCGCCCAGCACGATGGCCGCGCGACGGTAACCGGCCGCGGCATTCGTAGGACTTGCTGGGTTCACCATGGCAACTTGCAGCATCATCGCCACCTCCGCGCTCATTGTCCCCCGCCGACCCCGCTTTTCAAACCCGCGACGGCCGGCGCGAAGCAATTCGGGAAAATCTCCCGCCGATCCGCGTTGTCAAACAATCGCCCGGTGGGCTACCTTGAAACGATGACGCGAACCATCGCGGCGCCGCCATATCAACCCGGAGTACAACGATGCTGGAGACACGGATTTTCCCCCGACCACCACGCCGTTCCCTCGCGCTGGCCTGCGCGCTCGTGCTGGCCGCGAGCGCCGCGCATGCCGCGGCCGCGCCGCTCGCCTACGTGACGAGCGAGAAGGCCGGCGTCGGCGTGATAGATCTCGACCAGATGACGCTCACGCAGACCTTTCCGGTCGGCGCCGGTGGCCCGCGCGGCCTGAGCCTGAACGCCGACGGCACGCGTCTGCTGGTCGCCAACAAGAACACGAACGATCTCGCGGTGATCGACACCGCCACGGGCAAGGTGGTCCAGCGCGTGAAGATCGGCAAAAACCCTGAATATGTGCGGGTGCGCAACGGCTACGCATACGTGACCTACGAGCCCGGCGAGGACGGCGGGCCGCCGGGAGCCAAACCCGACGCGAAGGGGGACAATAAGCCCGAAGCGAACGCGGGCAACAAGCCCGGCGCGGACGACGACGACGCGAACAAGCCGCCCGCCGAAATCGCGATCATCGATATGAAAAACTGGCACGTGATCCGTTCGGTCACGAGCGGCCACGAAACCGAAGGCATCGAATTCTCGCGCGACGGCCAGATGATGCTGGTCACCAACGAAGGCGACGATACGGTATCGATCTATCACACACGAACCGGCGCGCCGATCCGAACCGTGAAGCTCGCGGCGGGCGGGCGGCCGCGCGGCATCCGGCTGTCGCCTGACGGCAAGCATTATGTTGTCACGCTGGAGTCGCTCAGCAAGTTCGTCGTGATCGACGCGCACACGTTCGACGTAGTCAAGACCGTCGACACCAAGCTTGGTCCCTATGGCGTCGCGTTCGGCCCGAACGGTCAGCGGCTCTTCGTGGCCGCCGCGCGCGACAGGGTGGTGCAGGTGTTCGACGGCCACACGTACGAACATGTCGCCGATGTGCCGGTCGGCCAGCGCTGCTGGCATTTCAGCTTCACGCCGGACGGCTCGAAGCTGATGGTCGCGTGCGGTCGCTCCGACGCGGTCTACGTGCTCGACGCGAAGAGCTATCAGCCGCTCAAGCAGATCGGCGAGCTGCCGCTCGCGTGGGGCATCGTCACGTATCCGCACAGCGACGGCTCGATCGAATCGCATTGAGCGAAGCGGGCGAATGAGCTGTTCGCGGGTGAGGATCATTACGCGTCTTCAAAAACGAAACAGCCCCGTCGAAGCGGGGCTGTGTTGATGAAACAGGCGGGGAAATCAGGAAGTGCGACGCGCCGCGAGTGCCCGGTCGATGAACCAGAAGGTCACCGTCCGCTAAAAATTTCCATGTCACTTGACGTCCAGATGAGATTCGTCGCATCCGTAAGCGATGCAACGAGCTCGTTCAAGAAGAAGGACTCCCTAAGTCAGCAACCTATATAAGAGAGCAGGCGAGCCGCCGCGCAACCGACTACCTTTTGATGAGCCGCCTGACGGCGAGTCGGACAGACTGCGGGAGCCTGGAAAAAGCCCCGCGGGAGAGGCGATACAAAACATATCTCGTCATCACGCGGATAATCTTCTGGTCGAGGGGCAAGGAGTTCAGCGTGGTTTTTGGAAAGACCTCATAGTCGGACGGTTGCCCAAAGCCCAAAAACATCGAGATCTGGTCATTCAACCGGGTGATGAATTCGGTGTTGACGATAATCGGCTCGGACCTTTGGATTTCGCTGTCTACCTGGAGGAAGACGCTTTTCCTGACGAAATTCTTGTTGTTGACGGGCCTCGCTCTGTGTATGCCGTATGTGTTGTAGATCAGCAAGGAGCCACTGGGCATCTTGAAGCTTCTGATCGCGGACTCGTAGTTCGCTTCGATAAACTCGTCGGTATAGTCGCTATATGCCTTTTCGCCCGACCAAAGGTGAGAGCCTTCGATATATTGAAACTCGCCATCCTCGACCTCCGAGACATAAAAAATAAAGATGATTCCCGGAATATGAGCGAATGCTTTGTCAGTCTTGTTGTCGGTGTGCCACTGCATATGGTGTCCACCATATGTTTCATAATAACGCAGCGCTTTCAGCCGGAATTCGTTGCCCAGATATCGCTCGCAGATTTTGAGCACTAACGACGAGGTGGCAAAGTTGTAGAAGGTCTTCGAAACTGCGAGAAGATTGGTCAGGTAGTACTGTTTCTCGGAGTAGACGCCGCTGATGGAGTTTTCATTCAGCCCAATTCTCGTTTGGGTCGCGTCGCGCTCGATGGTTTTCAGCGTGTATTGCGATATCGCCGAGGGGAAGGCGTAATATCCATTTTCATTTAGATCGCTGACGATCTGATCGATGTCGACAGAGAGAAACTCACTGCAAAATAATGCTGCTTCATTTTGCTTGTCACCGGCCCGGACACGACGTGAGCTTGTCGCTGTCTCGTCGACGCTGATTTCAAGGCTGCAGCCCGAATCGTCAATATTGAGGGGCGCGCTTGCCATTGTTTTCTCCCATGGTTTTTTCGACCTCTCACTGCCCGTTTGTCGAATCGAAATGGACAAACGGATGTTAGTTGCAGGGATGTCGTCGAAATCGCGGAGTCGGAAGACGACAAGATTTTGGCCAGCCGAGACCCGAGGCTGCGCCAGTTAGCGAAAAGATCACGAGCCGTGATCTCTGATCGTCTCCCGTTTGTGTGACGAGAACCGCGCCTGGCGCCGCGAAGCCGAAACCGGAGCTGCGGCAGCTGAAGAGGCACCGGCGCGCGCAATCGCATCCCCAAGCTTGCCGAATGGCAGTTTGGGGTCGAGTTTAAGCATTCAGCGAGGCCACGGTAGCAGCCGTTCGAAGTCGTCGCGCGGTGAATGGCCGATCTGGAGCGATGGGCGGATGCGTTAGCGTCGATCCACGAATTTTGGGAATGGCCTGACGGTATCTTCGGCAAGAAGCACTGGTCACCGCGGACAGCTGGGAAATGCGCGCTGGCGACCGCGTCCCCGATGCCCGAAATTGACGTCAATTTTTCCACGCCCGGCTTTCTACGGCGGCTGAAGTCTCAGCCTGCACGGCCGGCGGATTCTGACTTTCGAGAATCGGTTCGTCTGTCAGTCATTTTCAGGTCAATGAAATCCATATAAATCAATAAGATACGCGACCTCCACGTCAGGCGATCGATGGCACGGGCCTTGCGTTGTTTAACGCATAGAGCATTCAACGCCATTAAAGCAGTCCACATAGGACTCACCTGCGGAGACGACATCCATGATTCGATTTATCCCCCCGCGCTCACGCGCGCGGCGCTACTAAGCCGCAACTCGACTTTTCCCACTCTGCCCTGGTCACCGACTGCCTCCCGCGGACGGCGGGACAGATGCGTCCGTCGATTGTTCGTCACTGTATCCGGCACGCCCGACGATGCCACCCCGCAGTCCATTCAGAAAGCAACCCACAAGGAGACGATATGCAAGTCACTGGTATGTTGTACGGCTCAAGACTGTTGAAATTCGGTGGTTTTCCCACTGCCGAAGTTCTCGGCCCTGACGCAAGCGAAGAGCAGATCAAAGCCCTGATCGATCGTCATGGCTCGGTATTCGTGAAGCCGATGTTCAAGGGTGGGATAGGCAAAAAGGGCAAGGCGGGACTCATCGGGCGAGCGAGCGACCTGAAAACCGCACTGAAGGAGAAGGAGCGCCTGTATTTCACCGAACATCGGCATGGAAATCAGACCGCCAAGGCTAATGGCGTGACCTTCGAAGGCGCAGTGCCGGCGCAGCACGAAGTGTATTTCTCGATCACTGATTCGACGCGCTTCAGGGCGCCCACGATGACACTCACGCATCACGGCGGCGTCGACATCGAAGAACTTGATCCGAGCATGATCGTGCACGTGCCGTTCGATCCGCTCACCGGACTGAAGGCGTTCGTCGTCGCGAACGCGCTGTCGCGCCTGAACGCGCCTAAGGAAATCATCTCGCCGCTGGTGCAACACCTGCCGAAACTGTGGGAGCTCTATCACAACTTCGGTATGACGACGCTAGAGCTAAACCCGATCCGCATGCAGGCCGGTCGCGATGGCCGGCTGACGCCAGTCGCGTGCGATTTCAAATGCGGCTTTGATCGCGACGACGTTCGCTGGCAGCGGCTCGACATACCCGCGCACGTGTTCTCGGTCGACTATTCCGATTTCGAATCAGAGATCAACCAGTTGCGGACCTACCAGGGTCAAAGCGACGTCTACGTGATCAACGAAGGCGGCACGATCCTCGCGCCGACTTTTGGCGGCGGGGCCAACTCGCTGGTGTCGGAGATTCTGGGCGACGACGCGATCATTTCCTCGGACTTCGGTGGGAATCCTCCCTACGAAAAGATGAAGGAAGTGGCTCGCATCTGTTTCAAGCACTGGCTGAAACAGACCAACGTGCTGTTCATCATCGGCGGGAAGTCGAACAACACCGATATCTTCGAGACGCTGCGCGCAATGGCCGATGCGTTGCGCGAGCATTTCAGCAAGAACGGACCGACGCCGCTTTACGTGGTGATCGGGCGCGGCGGCCCTAATCTTGTACGCGGCATGGGCGCAATGCGTGACACCTGCGATGCGCTCGGCCTGCCCTACAGCATTTTCGGGTTCGATTCGGATATCAGCGAAGTCATCCAGTACGCGAAGGCGGCGGACGCGTGGATGAAAGCAGGCGGCCGCGAGCTGGTCTCCGCGACGCTCAACAGTGCGCAAGGCTCGCCCGCCCAGGCCTGAGCCGTCATGACTCGAGCATAAATCAATCTGGAGGAAGACCATGTACAGGCAAGGTGCAGGAGATTTCAAATACTACGTCGGCATCAGTTCGCTCGCGCAGGCTGCCTGCCGCGAGGACCGCGTGTGCGTGCTGAACATACTCGGGGGCGAGTCGCGGCAAGTCACGCCGGTGGGCCACGCGTATTCGGGAGGTAACGTCGTTTTCGGCACGTCGCCCGGACGCCGCGGACAGGTGCTGGAGACTTCGCTTGGCAATATCCCCGTGTACAACAGCGTGCTGGAAGGGCTGCAGGACGGCCATCGTTTCAACTGCGGCGTGATCTATTTGCCGCCATCCGCCGCGCGCGACGGTGTGGCCGAACTGATTCGCGTTAATCCAGAACTGAAGAAGATCTTCATCGTCACGGAGAAATTGTCCGTGCACGATTCGCGCGAAATACGTGCGATGGGACAGCAAAACGGCATCGACATCTTCGGCGGCAATAGCCTCGGTATTGCCGACGCATGGAACCGCGTGCGCATCGGCGGCGCACTCGGCGGCGATAGCCCTGACGAGGCACTCAGGAAAGGCTCGATCGCGATCTTCTCAAACTCGGGAAACTTCACGACAACGATCGCGACATACCTGCGAATGGCCGGCTGGGGAACGACTACGCTGATGTCGAGTGGGAAGGACGTTTATATCCATTTCGCGGCGCCGGAGTTCGCGTTCGCGCTCGCCAATGACGCGCGCAGCAAGGCGGCCGTGCTGTACTCGGAGCCGGGCGGATACTACGAACTCGAAGCGAATTTCAGCAAGCCGGTGGTCGCCTGCGTGGTCGGCCGCTGGAAGCAGAAACTGACGCGCGCGGTCGGCCATGCGGGAGCATTGGCCGGCGGCAACGACGACGCTGCATCAAAAGAGCGCTGGTTCATGGAGAAGTTTGGCGTCGATCGACCGTTCACACCGGACGATCCGGTGTGCAGCGCAAAAGGCGCGCTCGTAACCAATATCGCCCACATTCCGGCGGCCCTGACGGCGGTGATGCATGAAAACGGCGCGCGGCCCGACTTCGCGCCAGAAGGCAGTCTCGCGCTCAAGCCGTGGTTTCGCTCGTCAATAGGAATTGCATTGCCGCCCGAGCTCGACCTGCCGGTTGTCACAGCGTTGCCGCCGTATGACGCACAGATCGCCGCGCTAAACCAACAGGTCGGCATCGTGTTGCCCCGCCAGAATATGAAGGACGCTTCGGGCGCATCGCAGATGGACCCGGACACGCAGGTGACGAGTCTGCACGGCGTGCCGGTGCTACAGGCCGCGCAGTATTCGCTCGAGGGCAACCTTTGCCTCGCGCTGTTGCACGAACCGGGGGGCACAAACGACGCGAAACTCGTCAGTGTTGCGGTCGGTGCCGAACTCAACCTGCATGGCGATACGACGCTCGCGGCGGCGCAGGCCGCTCGTGACGCGGGCAATGCGCCAAACAGCGTACTCGCGGCGGCGGCGAGCATTGTCGGCCCGGGTCGCGCCGATGGCGCGCGCCGGGCCGCGCGAGCGTTGGTCGAACTCGGCACCACGGCTGGCTTGCGGGACGCGCTCGACGAGGGGCTCGAGTTGTCGTTGCTGCAGTCCGACGATGCCGAGACGCGAGCCTTGCTCACGCGTGAGGTGCCTGACGAAAAGGCCCAGGCGATGCTCGCTGGCCTGACGGATAGAGAGGCGAAGTCCGCGTTCATCCGCTATTTACAGGGCCTCGACGGACACCCGAATGCCGATGCCGTGCTGGCTGCAATCACCACGACGCTCGCGTGGGGGCCGTTGATGCGCAAACGCGTATCGCGGATGACCGTCGAAAACCTGCCATGGTGGATGCGCCTGTTCGGAACGCTGATCGGCGCGTCGGTCGACGCCGGACAACATGAAGCGGGACGCTTCTGCGGTATCGCGATGGACGAGGTGCTAGGACAGCGCTCGCTGACCGATGTTGCGTGCGCCGCGTTGATTGGGGGTAAGCCGGATGAAGCTGAGCTGTTTGGATTTCAGACACTCGTGGGCCTGCTGCTCACGAACGGACCGGGCGCGATTTCCGCGCAGGGCGCGAAGGGCGCGGTATCGGCGGACGGTCCCGAAACGCCGGAACGAGTCCAACTCAACAAAGCGATGGTCGGCTTTCTCACCCACGCGGGCTACGCGCATGGCGGCAATGGCTTCGAGGGAGTGGCGTTCCTGCTTGAGCGTTTCAAGGAGGTCGCGATGACCGATCCCGGTGATCCGGCGCACGGTCTCGACCTGAAAGCGATGGCTGCCGGATTCGCACGTGCATATGGCGAGGAGCGGACACAACGCAAGGAGGTCGGCGCACAGCAAGCCACGGCACTGCCCTGCATCAACCATCCGGTGTTCAAGGGCAAGCCCATCAACGTCGATCCTCGTGAGGCGTTCGTGCGTCAACGCTTCGAAGCTCGGGGCGAGTACAACGTCTTCCACGACTACTACCGTGCGCTGGTGCAGGCGTTGTACGACGAAAACGTGACGCGCAACGTGTTCGCGGTCAACGTGGATGCAGTGATTGCCTCGGTGTTGCTGAAGATGCTGTGGGCGCGCCATCGGGCTGGCGAGTTCTCCAGTCAGGCGCTGGAGACCGCGGCCTTTACCGTGTTCCTGTATGGCCGGATGATCGGCTGCGCTGCGGAGGTTGACGACCACTTGAATCGCGGTCGCAACCTGGACACTCGCACACCTCAGGCAAACGTGCGATTCGTCGCGTGAGAGCCAAAAGCTGTATTACGATCGACTGATCAGTCCGAAGACCGGGCCGCATTCGACTGATTTATCGGAATGCAGCACCGGGCTTCAAACGCCGAGGAGACACGTCGTGCCAGTCACTCCACACACATCACAGCCGGTACCGGTGCCGGCGCCGCAACCCGAAATCAAGCCCCGATTCTGGCCTGAGGGCTGGTGGAAACTGATGGAATACCGGATCGGCATTATTCCGCTGCCGGTCTACGTTATCCTGCTCGCGCTGATCGCGGGTTTCGCGATCACCGGAAAGGTGCCCGGCGAGATATCAATGGCGATCGCCGTATTGGCCTTCTTCGGTTTCACCTGCGCGGAGATCGGCAAGCGCCTGCCGATCGTGCGCAATATCGGCGCGGCCGCGATCTTTGCGACCTTTATACCTTCCGCGCTGACCTACTACCACCTATTGCCCAAGCCAATCCTCACGCTTACCACGGATTTCACGAAATCGACCAACTTCCTGTACCTGTTTATTGCGTCGATCATCGTGGGCAGCATTCTGAGCATGGACCGGCGTGTGCTGATTCAAGGCTTCATCAAGATCTTCGTTCCGCTCGGGCTCGGCTCGGTCGCGGCGGGCATCGTCGGGACGCTGGTCGGCACGGCACTCGGGCTCGGCGCGCGCCATACGTTGTTCTATGTCGTGGTACCCATCATGGCGGGCGGCATCGGCGAAGGCGCGATACCTTTGTCGATCGGCTATTCAGAAATCCTTCATCTGCCGCAGGGCGAATTGTTCGCCCTGGTGCTGCCGCCCGTGATGCTTGGCAGTCTCACCGCGATCATCTTCGCGGGCGCGCTCGATATGGTCGGCAAACGCTTTCCGCATCTCACGGGTCAGGGGCGTTTGCAAGCCGGCGAGGTGGACCAGATGAACCCGGTGGAGGAAGAAATTCGCGGGCACGTCGACGTCTCCCACATCGCGGCGGCTGGAATCACTGCCATTACGCTGTACCTGCTGGGGCTGATGTGTCGCAACATGTTCGGGCTGCCCGCGCCGGTGGCCATGCTGTTTCTCGCGGTGCTGGTCAAGCTCGCGCGGGCGGTATCGCCGCCATTACAGGAAGGCGCGTTCGTCGTATATAAGTTTTTCTCGACGGCCGTGACCTATCCGCTGCTGTTCGCGATCGGCGTGGCGATGACGCCGTGGGACAAACTGATGGCTGCGTTCACGCTGGCGAACATCGTCACGATCGTCGCGACGGTGGCCACACTGATGGGGACCGGCTTCCTGGTCGGGCGCATGTTGAAGATGTACCCTATCGACACAGCGATCGTGAACGCCTGTCACAGTGGGCAGGGCGGGACCGGCGACGTCGCCATCCTCACGGCGGCCAACCGCATGCAACTGATGCCGTTTGCGCAGATTGCCACCCGCATTGGCGGGGCGATTGTCGTCACGGTCACGCTGATCGTTCTAGCGCGCATGGGATGATGAGTTGCTATTGGCAAGCGTCGGGACGCCGTTCCCCACGTCGGGATCGGCAGTCATTCTGCAATTGAGCGCCGCGGGGCGACCTTGGGCATGAAAATAAGCGGTATTCCGTTGTGGGGATGGATGGCCGCCGCCGCGCTTTACGTCGGTGTGGCTGCCGCCGCGGTCGAGTTTGCGTGGGACCGTTCGATCGGTGCGCTTGTGGAGATCGGCGCACACCGGCTCGACCTGTATGCTGCCAGCCTCGGGAGCGAGTTCGGACGCTACGAGATGATGCCTTCGATCGTCGCCAGGCAGGAAAGCGTGCGCGCGTTGTTGAGTGCGATGCCCCACCCACCGGCCGGACTTCTACAGACGGTCAATACCTATCTTGACGCAGTGAATCGCGACGCCGGCAGCGTTGCCGTAGACGTGATCGACCAGCACGGTCTGGTCATCGCCGCGAGCAACTGGAATCGGCCAGAAAGCTTCGTCGGCACCAACGTGTCTTATCGGCCGTATTTCCAGGACGCGCTCGCACATGGATCGGGCCGGTTCTTCGGTATCGGCACGAACACCGGCATGCCTGGCCTCTATTTCGCGAGCGCGGTGCGAGAGGATGGCGGGCCGATCGGGGCCACGGCCGTCAAGGTCAGCGTAGACGCGCTTGAATCTGCGTGGAGAGTGCCGGGCGTCGCGGCGATGGTGATCGATAGTAACGGCGTGATTGTCATTTCCACGGTTCCGGCGTGGAAGTTCACGTCGCTTAGACCGATAACGGCACAGCAGCAACGCCAGATCCAGGCATCGCGGCAATATGCCGGCCGTAGCGTAGAAGCGCTGCCATACCGGCGTCTCGGTGACTGGGACACTTCGGCGTGGTTTGCACGCTTTCCCGACTGGAGTCGCCCAGGCCACGAGCGGCGATACCTGGCAATGTCGCGAACCGCGCCCCAGGCCGGCGATTCGATCATGATTCTGCTCGACGTGTCCAGCGCGCGGCGCCAGCAACAAATCGCGCTTGCGTTCGTCACGGGGGGCTTCCTCATCATCGGACTGTATTGCCTCTATGCGATCCAGCGCCGCCGCGCCATAGCGGAAAAACTCAGGGCACAGGACGCGCTGCGCAGCGCCAATGATCGGCTGGAGATCACGGTTCGCGAGCGCACGGCGGCACTGACGCAGGCCAATGAAAGGATGCGGGAGGAGATTGTCGAGCGCACACGCACCGAGCAGCTACTGCGGGATTCCCAGCAAGAGGTCGTGCATGCGGGCAAGCTCGCGGTGCTCGGACAAATGGCGGCCGGTCTGACGCATGAACTGAACCAGCCGCTCGTTGCCATCAAAACGCTCTGCGACAATGCACGGACGTTTTTCGAACGCAATCAGCCTGCGCCTGCCATCGGAAACCTCGAGCGAATTTCGCGGCTCGTCGACAGCATGGCGATACTCACAAGCGAACTTAAGACCTTCGCCCGCAAGCCTGAATTCGAACGTGTCGCGGTGTCACTGAATGAAGCGGTCGCGCATGCGGTGCTGATCTACGAAGCACGGATTCGCGATGAGCAGGTGCAACTCGATGTCCTGATCCCGGCCGGCACGACGATATGCGCAGAGCCGAGCCAGCTGCAGCAGGTGATCGTCAACCTGCTCGGCAATGCGCTGGATGCCGTCGCGGATCAGGATAAGCGCGTGATCGCCATCGAAGCTTCCAGAACCGAACGGCCGAGCCGTGTGCGGTTCACCGTCAGCGACAGTGGCGCGGGCATCGCGCCGGAGGTTCTGGCGCATCTATTCGAACCATTCGTGACGACGAAGCCGCGAGGCCGCGGCCTGGGTCTCGGGCTCGCGATTACCTCGCGTCTTGTGGACGGCTTTGGGGCGCGAATCTCCGCTGCAAACCGACCCAACGGCGGCGCACAATTCACGATTGAATTCTCCGTGGCGACGGAGCAGGAGGCAGCCAATGGGCGATGAGATCAGCGTTGTTGTGGTCGAAGACGATGAGAACGTGCGTCTCGGCGTCGAGCAGGCGGTTGCTTTGGCTGGCTTTCCAGTGCGGGCGTATGAGTCGGCGGCCGCGGCGCTGGCGGAGGTCGCACCGGGTGCACCGGTGGTGATCGTGTCCGATGTACGGATGCCGGGCATCGACGGTCTGAAATTGCTCGAACGTGTCCTTGCGATCGATCCACAGATCCCTGTTGTACTGATCAGCGGGCACGCGGACATCGCGACAGCGGTGGGGGCGATGCGAACGGGCGCCTATGATTTCATCGAGAAGCCTTTTTCGTCGGACCACATCGTGAGTCGTGTAACACGCGCTGTCGAGAAGCGCCGTTTGACGCTCGAAGTGCAGGGTTTGCGCGCGGCGCTGCACAACTGGCGGGGAATAGAGGCGCTTGTGCTCGGCAAGTCGCCCGCGATCGTCGAGGTTCGACGGAAAATCCTGCGGCTGGCGGATACCTCAGTGTCGGTGCTGATTACCGGCGAAACGGGCACGGGCAAGGAACTGATCGCCCGTGGACTGCACGATTTCAGTGGGCGCCGCGATCATCATTTCGTTGCGCTCAACTGTGGCGGCTTACCGGAGCAGCTATTCGAGAGTGAGCTATTCGGTCATGAGGCCGGTGCGTTCACGGGTGCAATCAAGAACCGCATCGGCAAGATCGAATGGGCCACCGGCGGCACGCTCTTTCTGGACGAGATCGAAACCATGCCGATCGCATTGCAGATCAAGATGCTGCGGGTATTGCAGGAACGCCAGATTGAGCGACTGGGCTCGAACGAGGCGATAGCTGTCGATTGCCGGATCGTGGCGGCATCGAAGGCAGATCTCGTCGAACTTGCGACAGACGGACGTTTCCGCGCTGACCTGCTGTATCGGTTGAACGTCGCGCTGATCGATTTACCCCCTCTGCGCGAACGTCGAGAAGACATACCGCTGCTATTCGAGCACTTCGTACTCGCTGCCGCACTTCGTTTTGGGCTGTCGGCTCCGATTGTGTCTGCATCCCAGGTCTCGGAGCTAATGACGCATCAGTGGCCGGGCAATGTGCGGGAATTACAGAACGTCGCGGATCGCTTTGTCCTTGGGCTCGATGGCGACCGCCTGCTGCCGGCCGGCGGGCAGCGGATTAAAACCGGAACGCTTGCGGAGCAACTTGCCCATTTCGAACATATGCTGATCGCGGATATGCTGCGGCGGCACAACGGGAATATCGCCGAGGCCAGCGCTGAACTGGGAATGCCGAAAAAGACGCTCTATCACAAGGTGCGTCAACTGAAGTTTCCGGGCGGAGACGAGCAAAGCGAAGGACTCGACGCTTGAGGGAGCGCCCCGATCATGCAGCGCTCAATATCGCGAATCGTGGCTGCTTCCTGAGTGGAACGGACGTGTGAATGTCCGAGTAACGACGCGAACGAATGACGGTTGATGGCCGCACTGAGACCGACGATCTGACATCGTCTGTCCGACCAAGTCCTACTTTCTACGCAGCAACTGACTACCCGGCAACGGCGATGTCGCAGCCGAATGGACAAACCGGCACAGCTGGTCGCACGATTCGATATAACGATATTTCGGCACACTGCCAAGCACCTCGTCGTAACGCGACGCGACTTGGCCGACAGTGACGGTTTGTTCCGTCGACACCTGCCAGCCATGCCCCTGTGCGGCAGCGGAGATACTGCTGTCCAGCACGGTCCCCGCTTCGCGAAAAAGCGCGACGTGTGCTTCCGGGCAAGCGGTTCCGAGCATGAAGTACGTCATATAGAGCATCCGCAGCAGACTCACCATCGTCTCTGCCGTCCCGTGCCCGGATCGAAAGACTGCCAGAGCAAGATGGCCTTCCAGAGAAAGATCGCGCAAGAAAGCCACGCGCACCATAAAACCCTCGATTGAAGAGCTGCTGCATAGGGACCGGCAGCTTTTGCGTCAGGAATACAAATGCGGTGCCGTCGACAACCCAGTACCGTACGAGCCATCTGCCGCCACAGCCAGTCCCTGCTGATCGAGGATTGTTCAATCAGTGCCGTATTGAGGTGACCGTGGCCCGTAAAGCAGCCCGTTCGGCGGCCCGGCATGCAGAAGCCGATAGCTCGTCACTCCGGCAATATCGTGCCCCCTGTCCGTCAGCGAATTCGCAACCTGCTTGATCGCTGCCATGACCAGCATGCCGATCAGGCTACCGCCAGCATTGTTGTTGCCCTCATTGCTGTTGGCGCTCGCACTACCCTGCCATAGCACGTCACCGGTCTTGAGATCGACCAGCCTGGCGGACGCCGTTACTACTGTTGCACTGTCGACGATGTGGTACACGGAGCCGTACTGTGTGATCTTCGAATACAGCGCGGCGTCAGCACCGAAGATCTCCCGAAGCTTCGCGGGGGAGGTTGCCTGAATATCGGCCGGGACGGTCAGGCCGTTCTGGCGGAATGTCTCATCCATCACCGCCACTGGCACCACGTAGTAACCCGATTCGGCGAGTGGCATCGTCATCTGCGAAAGCATGCTGTTCGTCGCCTGCACGTCGGTCGTCTCGTTTTCGGGCGGTAGAACGAGGATTGAGTGCGGCCGGCTGTTCCTGAAAGCGGTGTAATCGGCATGCTTGACGGGTTGCGCACACGCAGCTAACAACGCGAACGTCGAGCGGGCAAACCAAAGTCTGAAAGAAAGGAATCTGGACATGACGGCTCGCTTAAGGCTGTTTCGTTTTATGTTTCATCAGGAAGTCCATGTAGGTCGAGGACTCCGGAAACAGCTGCTTCTCGGACTCGAACTCCTGCATGGCCTGGGTATCGTTCCCGACACTCGCGTACAGCATGCCCAGTTGCGCATGAAATCCCGGCGGCGGCGTGTGCCCCTTGCCGCGGATGTCCTGGAGGGCCTTTTCCAGCGCCTCGATCTGCTCCTGCGGAGCCTTTTCTCCCTTGAGATAGTCGTACACGGCCGGCTGGTAGCCGGTCCACTGGTAAAGCGGCTGGGGGCGGTTCGCCGCGCATCCCGTGAGGAGCATGGCTGTCGCCATTACTGGCAGACAGATTCCCCGCATCATGCGGCTATGTTTCATCGTGAATCGCGTCATTATGTTTATTGCAGCTACGGTTGAAAGTGAATGGCCGCAATGGCCCGGCGCACTTACTGTGCGGCCTTCAGCGTGCCTGCATCGACCTGCTCGACCAGATGATTGACGGCCTCCTGAATCGCCAGATCGAGCACCTTGCCGTTCAGCGTCGAGTCGTAACCGGCGGTGCCGCCAAAGCCGATGACTTCACGGTTCGAAAGGCTGAATTCACCTGCCCCCTGGCTCGACGCCACGACTTCCGATGTCGTCGTGTCGACGACGTTCAGACTGACCTTTGCGTAGGCCACCTGACTCTTGCCACGGCCGAGGATGCCAAATAGCTGCCGGTCGCCAACCTCCTTGCGACCGAACTCCGTTACGTCGCCGGTGATGACGAAGCGCGCCCCCTTGATCGATTGTGCTTTTTTGAGGAAGCCTGCTTCCTGGCGGATTTCGTCGAGGTTGTCGCGATCGAGCACATTGAAGCGCCCAGTCTGCTGGAGCGCCGTAATCAGGATGGTTTTGGACTGACCACCCAGACGGTCAACGCCGTCCGAGAAGATGCCGCGCATATAGCTCGACCGGTTGTCGAACTTGCCGACTGAAATGCCGATGGGTTGGCCCACTGCTGGCTTCTGCGCACTGGCGACGGGAGGCACCGGCAGCGAGCGCGACGACTCGGTTGCACATCCGCCCAGCGCCACGACAACGGCAACAGCAACGGCTCCAAGACCATTCGTTTTCGATAACTTCATTTTGTTTTCCTCTTTGTTGAAACGCCGAAAACCCGGATAGCGTCGACGGGGTGAATTTCAGAATTGAGCGGTCAACTGGAAACCGAGCGTCACGCGCGCAGTGGGAAAATCTGACGGCTTGTAGATCGGCGTCCCGGCGAACAGGTCATAGGCGAGCGCGCCAGCCTTTGCTGATGCACTACCGCGCATTCCGAGCACCGCACCTGCCAGCTGTGTACCGGCGAGATATGTGGCGTTCGGTCCGAACACGTGCCCGTAGTCGATGCCTGCGTAAAGTGACTGTCCGGTCGATCCAACCGGTAGCTGCAACTCGTTGCGCCAGAAGAAACCGCGTTCGGCCGCGAGCATCGTTTCGCCGTCGAAGCCGCGCACCGTGTAGCGGCTGCCGATGGTCAGGTCATCGATATAGTTCAGCGTATTGTTCGTGAACTGGCCGTGCACGCTCGTCACGTAACGCAATGGCTGGCTTGCTATCCTGAACGGCACCGACAGGTTCGCGTCGAGGATGGCCATGCGGAAGCGGTAAGTCGGGCCATTCTCGTAGAAGTCTGGTGTCGCCCCGAGTCCGCCCACGCCCTGACGGTACGCGAGGCTGCCGTCGAACTGCGACGCGCCGAAGTAGTGGCGATCGGTCAGGCCGGCCTCGATGAACGTGTTGTTGCGCCGCTGCTGCGGGATGTCGGTGTCTTCAATGAAGCTTTCACCGAAGCGCTTCGTCAGGCGGAACTGCGCGCCAAGTACGTTGTTCTGGCTGCGCATGAGCACGCGCTGTAGCCTGAAGTCCGCCGTCTGTGCATTGCCGCTCGAAACGAAAGTCGCGTTAGCGCCCGCGATCTGCTGGTAGTACGTGTTCGTGTAGGCCGATAGCGTGCCGGTCCAGTAGCCCCACGGAATCGAATACGAGCCGTTCCAGCCGTGCGAACCGAGGCCTTTGTCGCCGAATTCGAGGTCCTGACTCACGCCGACGTTGAAAATGTCGTTCAGCCCGAGCGGATTGTCGATGCCAAGGCTCAGGTTGCCTTGCAGCTTGCCGGTGGCCCGCGTGCCCGAGTTGTCCACCGACGCAACCACCGTCCACGGCTTCGCGCGCTTTACCGTGACGACAACGTCGCTTTCGCCAGGTACGTCAGTGGGTTCGATTTTCATGTCCACGTCCTGACTGCTAACGCGCTTCATCTGTTCGAGTCCCTGTTCGAGGTCGCGTAGATTCAGCACGTTGCCGTTTTGCGTCGGGAATGCCGACTTCCATGTGCCGCGCGTGGCAGGATCGGCAAAGCGAACCTTGCCGATGACTCCCGGCACCAGCGCAAACTTCAGCGTCCCGGTTGACAGGTCCTGCTCGGGCAGCAGCACGCGCGTGGTGATGTCACCCCGGCTCAGGATGGTCTGTTGCAGTCCCTTCGTGAGCGTGTCGAGTCCCGCCTTGCCTACACATTGGCCCGTGTAGTGGTCAAGCCATTCGCGCGCGAACGCGAAGCGGTCCAAAGGCAATGCAGATGCGCCTTGCGAGCGGACGGCATCAGGTAGCGACACTGGCACGTCAAGCACGAACGAGTCAATGCGGAAGCACGGCGTTTCAACCGGCAGATCAGGCCAGCCAGAGGCGTGCTCAACCTTCGAACGCACCGAGGGCGCATTGACAGTGGCATTGCGTTCCTGCGCATTGCGTTGCTGCTCAACCTGCTGGTTCTGTTCGGCGCTGGCGCGTGCCGCCGCTGCGGTGTCGGCTGGCGTAGGCGCTTGTTGAGCGTTTGACGCGAACGATACCAAAGCCGTAAGCGGCAGCGCCGCCAGGCTCTTGCTGATTTCCATTGCTAAATAATTTTGTGATGCCTATATGGCCGCATCGCGAACCTTATATAGGGTTCGCGTGCGGTCAACAGCCGGGTGGATTTATCGAGGGGTGAATACCCTGTATAGCAAGTCAAAACCTGCCGCTTGAACTATCGACCTTGCTTGTTCAAAGAATCGAACTCCTGCGACCGACAAGGGATATTTCGAAACAAGCTCGATTTCACATCTGGCGCCCGTAGCATCGGGGTAGTTTTGATACAGCTCGCCGCCCTCTACGAACCGAAGGTAAGAATTGATCTTCTCTTGCAAAAGCCAAAGATGTTCCTTTTCTTCTTCGGGGTCATCCCATGCAAGATGGTCAGAAATTGCCAGGCGCGCGATCTTTTTAGCCGGATCAATACCGATAAAGTCAACTACGTTCGTTTCAGAAATCGACATTTACTTAGATTGACCCAATAAGGTCACTTGCCGGCAGTCGTCTCAGTAGTTCGCTTGAATCCGAACTGACTTCCTCTTTGCCAAAAGTGATTTTTACGTGACCGTCTTTGAGTATGGCCGACGACGAAGCAGGCAACGCCAGAAACGGAATTACTTCCGGCCGCTTGCTCGCGATTTCAAACAGTGACGCTAAACGTCCATCTCCAGAAGTATTCTCTTCAGTCGTGAACAGCCATCCTGAACCAGTGCCCTTCGGCGGATCGCGGAACATCTGAAAATTCTTCGCCTCCATGAAGTCGGGGGAGATGACTCCAGACTGTCTCAACGAGGGGAACGAAGGCTCTACACCCAACAGTTCCGCGACCCTCTTTTGAACGATCAATTGTCTGTACATTTTGCTTGCGCCGCGTTCCCAAACAATCGGAACCTCACTGAACCGAGGTTCCCAAACGTCCAGCTCACCAGTTTCAGTGGACTTCAGCATTAGCATCATCCAACCCATCTGAACGGTTTCTCCCGCCTTGAAGACAGTCCCCTGTCGAACTGCATCTTCAAAGTAAGAGAGTATCGGTTCTGCTCCGAACGCTGGACCGGATGGTAACGAGACTACGATATCGGGATGTCCGAAGAGTCCCCGAAAGTTCGTTTTCGCTTCAGTCATGATCTGATTTACGCGCCTATACGATGGATAACCGACTCAGATCAAGCAGATCGGGATTGGCGTTTTCAAGCGCATCTTCGAATCGGTTCCATCCGTGCTCTTTTACGAACAAGCATTCCGCTTCGATCAACGGGACGAGCCACACAATTACCGTCGGGATTGCGTCGCCATCGTAACAAACCAGCGGCTCAGGAAAAATGACCGGGCTCGTCGCATATATTGAATCCGCCGCCACCCCCGGTATCAGCGGAACACTTGGCCCGACTACGTCGCCGCGCAGTAATGGCCGCTTTTGGTCCCTGACATATGTGGCGAAGGTCAGCAGGAACGATGCGACATGTGCGGCTGGGTAGCTATCCCATGCAGCGAATATGAATTCCTGGCGGCAATACTTACCCTTGGGGAGCAAAACCTTGGATTCGCTTAGGCTAATAGTTGAGAACGTCGACGCACCCTTAAATGGTTGATTCGCGAAACGCACGACCTGCAGCACGTCACCAACGGCCGAATCGTCCTTCCAGCCTTCAGCGATAAAGCCAAGATTCGTTTCCAGATGTTCAATGAGTGTCATGTTATTGGCCTGCTGGATTCGCACCACGCGATTTCGGGCAAATAACGTGTCTCAACTGCATACGGCCTTCATGTTCGCGAGTGAGCCATCCAAATTGCTCGACATTGATCGGTTGCCCGCAGATGAAGCACTGGTTCGGCCATCCATGAGCACGCCAGTTTGCGATGTTCTGGAAGTCCGCTCCGTGTCCATATGCGGTCCACTCGTATCGAGACATACCTAGAAGCTCATGAACTGGAACAGTTCTGTTCATGTCTTCCAAAATCTCGCTGAGAATGTCTTCGGCATTCTCTTCCGTAATCTTCCCTTCAATCAGGTCTTGCAATACGTCGTACTTTTTCATGGCCTTAACGATTATTTAGCTTTCGACCAGGAACGGCATCCTTGTACAGTTCACCCGTCATCGGGTCCGCCGACCCCAAATGCACCCCTCGTTTGTTGTAGACCTCAATATCGTTATGAGTGTAGTCCCATTCATAGAGCAGCTTTCCATCAGTCTTTACGCCATTGCCTGCGTTACTCAGACCTTGCCAAATCGGGCTATCAGCTTTCGACGGATTAGCTTGGCGGCCGTTTTCTCCGTTGCCGCCAGCGTTCAACGTCGCGATGTCAGGTTGGTACGCCGCTGATCCAGCGCCCGCAACGAGCGCTTGGCCCGCGCCATTCGCTATCACCATCCCCGGACTAGCAGTAGGCGGCACGCCACCACCCACACCAACTATCGCATTCAAGCCGTTCGCAATGCCTTGCAGCGCCAGAGAGAACAGAGACGGAGACTTCTTCCCGAGGTCGCCCGTCAACGTACGCTCATCATCCATCGACTGGTTGTACAGTTGCACATTCGATGCCATCGCCGCGCCGGCCGTACCGCCGACGACAGCTCCACCGACGCCCGCTGCAATGTTGGCCGCGAGATTGCCGATCAGCTCCGATCCCGTCGCTGACGCTACACCCTTAGAGATATCGTTCAGCGAACCGGCCATCTTCGACGCCACGCCCGCGCCAGCAGCGCCTCCAATCGTGCTGAACGCGCTACCGCCACCGAGCCCACCAATCAGCGCACCGCCCGCAACGTGCAGTTCGGCGCGCGAATCACCACCCTCCTTCCAGTTGTTGTAGTCAGCCGCTGCTGCGGCCATGCCTTCGCTGTCGCCGCGATCGGACGCGGCCTTGTAGGCCGCCGCCGCTTCGTCGCGCTTCATATCCGCATACGCACCGATACCTTGCGACACCGCCTGACCCGCCGCCTGTGCAGCCTGCATCGTGTCGGCCTGCTGCGAAAGGATAGCGTTCACGTCCGGCGTTTTCGCAACCGTCCCGTTCGTGTTCGTCGTGTCGCGCGACAGGTTCGCAACGTCCTGCGTCTGGTCCGCGCCGTTCGTCAGGTTGATCGTACCCGCGCTGATCGCGCTGCGCGTCGTTGCGCTCTGGTCGCCGCTTTCGTTCTGCGAAATCATCGGCGACACGCCTGGATGGCCGCTCACCGAACCGGGGCCAACCGCCTTGCCGGTGTTACCTCCAAAGCCCACGCCCGCACTGATGCCGTTGCTGTTGGCGTCATAGTGGGACTGGTTCTGGATGTCGCTGAACGTGAGCGTGCCGGTCGTCAGGCTGTTCTGCGACGCGTCGGCCGTGCTCGATACCACACCGCCCGTCAGATCCGTGTTGCCCTTGACATTGATGTTGAATCCACCGTCCCCGGCATTTATCCCGGCCTGTTCGTTGACGCCTGCATAGTTCGAATCGGCATGGCCGTTCTGCGCGCTGAAGCTGGCGCTGCCACCGCCCTGGCTGATCGTGAATCCGCCGCTCGTGCTGCTCTGGTGCGCAGCGCTGTTCGTCACATCCTGCACACTCACGATATTCAGGTTGCCGCCCACGTCAGCCGCGATCTGCTTGCCGTTGATCTGCGAGCCGATGATGTTCGTGTCGCCGCCCGATATCACCGTGACGCTGTTCGCGCCGTTCACATGCGAAGCATTCTGGATTGACGCGTCGCTGTTCGCGTCGCCATGCGCGTTCGACATTGCAGCCGAAACGCCAAAGCCGCCGCCCAGCGTGTACTGCACGCCAACGCTTGCGCTGCTGGAACTGTTCGAGCTACGCGTCGAATCGGTGTCGGTCGTGTTAATGACGTTCACCTGGTTTTTCGCCGCCAGAATGACATCGTTCGCGCTAATGTTCGACCCGGCGATAGTCAGGTCGCCGTTCGTCGCCACGAATCCCGCCGTGCCGCCTGCCTGTACGCCGGAGCCGCGTTGCACCGTTTGATCTTCCGACGACTGGCTTTCGCTCTTGCTGGACCCGATGCTGACCTTGATGCCAATATCCGGCTTGCCGTCCGCTGTCACGCCCGCAGAGGTCAGGCCGGTCAAGGCAACGTCGCCCGCCGCCGCAATGCTATGCAGCGCAGCCGCACGTTCGTTGCCTGTGCTGGTCGAATTCTTCGCGGCCTGACTTTCCGAATACGCGTTGTTGATCGCATCACCGACCGAACCCGCCAGGCCAATCGTGAGGCCGCTGCTGCTCGTCTTCTGCGTCTGCGCCTGGTGCGATGTATCGGTGGCCGCGTCGATGATGACGTTGGCCGCCGTTCCGGCGAGGTTCCCACCTGCGACAAGATCGCTGCCCGTGACGTGCAGGGTGTTGCCCGCCTGAATCGACAGGTCGCCGTTCAGCGAGCCGATTGTGCTCGCGTTGTTCGTGACACTCGATGCCTCGTCGGTCGTCGCGAGTTTGTTGGTGCCGACCGTGACGCTCAACCCGCTTGTTCCCAGACCCGTTCGCGTCTCCTCATAGGTGCTGGACGACTGCATGGTGTCCTGTGACGTGGTGATCTTCACGTCATGCGCGGCACTGAGCGCGACATCGTTCGTCCCGACAATCGTGCTGCCCTTGACGTTGATGTCGTTGCCACTGGCGATAGTCACGGCGTCTGCGGAAACCATGCTGCCCTGCGAGAGCGTGGCGGTGGTGTTGCCCGAACTCGCCACTTCCTTGCCGCTTACGATATTGCTGTGGCTGTGCTGCTCCTGTTCGTTGTCGACGTGCGTTTCCGTTGCCGCACCGATGTTGACGTTACCGGCTGCGGCGAGCGTCGCGGTTCCCTGGTCGAGACTGATCGCGCTGCCCGTGACATTGATATCCTTGCCTGATACAACGGTCAGCGAATTGCCTGCATTGAGCGTCGTAGCCGTGAGCGTATCGTCCGAGCGGTGCGACGACTCCGAGTAACTGACGTGGCTATCGCTACCGGAACCGTTGCTGTCAACTGTTGAAGTTGATTTTGCCGCCTGCAAGTTCACATTGCCATTCGCAGCAAGTGTGCCGCCGCCCGCGAGATTAATGTTCGCGCCCGTCGCCGTCAGATCGCCGCCGACGCCAATCTGCGAAACGCCGCCAACGTTAATCGAACTACCCGTCGTCTGGTTGATGTCGGTATTCGACACCCCGTTCGCGCGCTCGACGATCTTGTGTTCGCCGGTCTGTACCGACCCAATATCGTAGTTCCCGCCCACGGCCATACCGAGGTTGCCGCCCACGTTCAGGTTGCCCGCGTTCTGCTCGACGTTGCCGCCCGTGACGATCACAGCATCGCCCGCCACGTTCAGGTTCGCAACAGGGCCGAGCGTCGTCGTGGTGCGCGTCGCACCCGTCGCGCTAACCTGATCAACGGTCTTGACCGCCGTGTTCAGCAACAGGTCGCCGCCCGCGTTCAGCGCGAGGCTGCCCGCGTTCACGGTGGCCGAGGTCAGGTCAACATTGCCGGTGGTCGCCAGCGACATCAGGCCGCCGCTTTGCAGCTTGCCGAACGCATTGTCGATCTGCTGGCCCTGGATCGACAG
Organism: Paraburkholderia sp. 31.1; assembly: GCF_014397645.1. NCBI lineage: Bacteria > Pseudomonadati > Pseudomonadota > Betaproteobacteria > Burkholderiales > Burkholderiaceae > Paraburkholderia > Paraburkholderia sp. 31.1. Next base: position 83,577 of record NZ_VZQN01000013.1, on the reverse strand, counting down.
CGTATTGCCTGCCTGCATCGTGCCGCTATTCGTGAACGTCTGCGTGTTCTGAAGGTCGATGTCGGTCGCCGCGATTAGCGGTCCGTTCATGTCCTGCTGGCTGGCCTTCGCGAGATAGACGACGGGCACGAGTACCTGTTGCCCGTTGACGGTCTCGGTCTGCATGATGATCACGTTGCTCGTGAGCGCTGCCACCTGTTCAGCCGACAGGCTCATGCCGAGCGGCAGATCAAGCGACTTCGACAGCGACGCGCCCGCGTCGAGCATCGCCTGATACATCGACTGAAGGTCGGTGTACGGACCGAGTACCGCCTTGCCGGTGAGCGACGTAATCTGGTTCCGAACCAGTTGCTGTTCGTAGAATCCATCGCCCAGGCGCTTTTCCGTCGTCTGCGGATTCAGGCCAAGCTGTTGCAGGTAGTAGTCGCTCGATATGAACGTCTTCTGGTTCGTGAACGCCGGGTTGGTCTCGATCAGGTAGGTTGCACCCGGTGCGGTCGCGGGGCTGAACAGTCCGCCCTGGGGAATCGAGAGGTTTTGCAGCACGTTCTGCGCAGTCGCATTGGCAATGACCGGATTGACCATACTGCCGCCGCCATTGACCGAAGCTGCCCCGGCCTTCGTGCCATTCGCGTTGCCGCTCACGCCGCCGACAGTGACGCCGCCCAGCGACTGACCGGGGGCAAGACCGAGCGACGGAATGCCCGCGTTGCCCGCCGTGTTATCGATGTTCACGCCCGTGCCGGAAAGCGTTCCGCCCGCGACGAAGCTCGACTCGTAGCTCGGGAGCGCGTAAGAGCGGATATCAGCCGGTGCCGCCTGGGTATAGCCGCCCGGCCGTGAGCCAACAAACGGCGCATCGCCAAACGGTAGCGTCCAGTTGTGTTCGGTGTTGTCGTAGTTGTTGTAGTGGTAGTAGCCTGAGTACGTGACCTGCACTTCGGGCGCGCTCTGCCCCTGCCAGCTATTCTGGTCGAGCGTGATAGGCGCGGCGATATTGCCCACTGCCGCGACCGCGCTCCAGTAGTTCTGGAACAGGCCGACCTTCGACGCGTCCAGATTGCCGCCCGCCATGATTTGCGCCTGCGGACTGATGCCCGCAATCAGGTTCGCGAGTGCTTCGCCCGTATAGGTCGTGTACTGGTAGCCGCTATTCCACTGACCGCCGTGCGGCGGGATCGTGTACACACCGCCAATCATGGTCAGGAATGCCGGGTTATCCGGCTGGGAGATGCCCCAGCCTATGTCCTGACCGGAGCAGGCGGCCATGTCGACCGCCGTGCAGCCCGACAGGCTGATGCCGAGCTGCGCGAGCAGGGCCGGATCGACCGACTGATTCAGGCCCGTCGTGGTCATCGTCGTGCGCGTGTTCGTCACCTGAGCGGCGTGCAGTTCCATGTCGCCGGCCGACTCGATCAGCGCCGACTGGTTGCGGATCAGGCTAGCGTTCGTGTAACTGCCGTCCGCATTCTTTCCGCCCGCCAGTACCACCTTGCCAAGACCGTAAATCGCCGTCGTCGCCTGGGTGTCGGTCGTCGTCGTGTCGTCGCGGTTCTCGATGTCGTTCGACAGCAGTTCGAGCGTTCCGTTACTGTCCGTCGCGCCGATCAGCGCGGTTGACCCGACGTTCGTAATCGATTGCGTGGCGTTCAGCGAGACGCTGCCGCCGACCATCGTCCCTGTGTTCTCCAGCGTGTTCGAATGCGTCGCGAGAGTGCCGCCTGCCATCATGACGCCGCTATTCTGGACGTCGGTGGCATTGATGTTCAGGTTGTTCGCCGCCTCAACCAGCGCGCCATTGCTGAACGTGCCCGGCAGGGTAAAGGACAGGTCATGACCGGCGTTGAACTGCACATCTGGCGTGGGCACGAAATCGCCCTGAACGCTCACTGCAACGTCATTGGCCGCGCTGTAGGCACCGCCGCCCGTCAGCGTCGCGGCATTCACGGTAAGGTCATGCGTCGCGCCAATCTGGCCGTTCGCATTCGTCAGCGCGCCCGTCGTCGTGATTGCGACATCGCCATTCGAACCGGCAAGGTTGCCGATCTGGCCGCCGCTGTTGTCCACGATGTCCGCCTGAACCGCGAGGCTCGCGCCGCTCAGTTGACCGCCCTGCGTATTGGAGAGCGATGACGTGTCGACGGCCACGTTACCGTTGCCCGTCATCACGCCGCCACTGTTGACGGTCTGACTGCCGCCTTGCACGGTCATGTCGCCCGTGCCGAGATTGCTGACGAGACCGTTCGTGTTATTGACCGACGCGGCCTGAACGGCGAGCGTGCTCGCGTCGCCCGCCGCACCCGTGCCGGACTGGATCTGTCCGTTCATGTTCGTCAGCGTGCCGCTGCTGGAGAGAGACAACGACGAGAGAGAACGAACCGAGCCTTGCGTGTTGTTCAGGTCGCCCGCGATGTTCGCAGCGATATTGCCTTGTGCCGCGAGCACGCCATACAGGTTGTTCAGGCTTGCCGCCTGCACTGCGATCTGCCCCGCCGCAATGATCTGGCCGCCGATGTTCGAGAAAACGCCTGCGCCATAGCCGGGTGCGATTGTCAGCGTGCCCGTACCGGCATTGAGAATAGTACCGTAGTCGTTGACGAGCGCACCGGGCGCGAGCGTGAAGTCTACGCTGTTCGTTTGCAGCGTGCCGCCGTTTGAATTGTCGAACGTGCCGCTGATGCTGAAGCCCATCGACGACGGCCCATACTGCGTGATCGTGCCGCCGTGGTTCAGCAGGTCCGTCGCTTTCAGTGCGAGCTGGTTTCCCTCAATATCGCCGCCGCCATTGTCGAGCGTCGTGCCCGTCGTCAGCGTGAGGTCGGGCGCGACAATCGAGCCTCCGTCATTGGTCAGCGAGCCCGTGCTGATGGTTTCCTTCGTACCCGCACCGATCTGGCCGCCGTTATTGTTGAACGTGCCGCTCGTGATGTTCGTATCCGTGTTCGACAGCAGCTTGCCGTTCGTGTTGTCCAGTTCCCCGCCGACTGTTGCCGTCAGGCCGTTCTGTGCGATCACCGAACCCGATGCGTTATCGAGCGCGCCGCCCTGAATCGAGCCCTCGCCGTTCGTGGCAATCCTGCCGCCGACGTTGGATACTTCGCCAGCACCATTACCCGAATTGATCGACAGCTTGCCGGTCCCGGCATGCGTAATCGTGCCGCCATCGTTGTCGAGCGCGGCTGGTGCAAGAGTCAGGTCCGTGCTGTTGGTCTGGAGTGTGCCGCCTGCCGAGTTGTCAAGCGTGCCGGTCAGGTCGAGCGTCGTCGCGCCAGTTCCGGTCTGCGTGACCGTGCCGCCGTGGTTCACAAGGTTAGCGGCGTGCAGCGTGAACTGGTCGGCGCTGGTCGTCCCGCCGCTGTTGTCGAACGTCGCGGCGAGAAGTGTGAGCGCGCGGGCCGCGCCAAACTGGCCGGTGTTCGTCAGCGTCGTGCCGGCCGAAAGCGTCATGTTCGCATTGGTCGCGAACGTGCCGCTGTTGAACAGAGCCTGCACGGCCGACGCAATCAGGCTCTGGACCGCAGTGATAGACCCTGCATTGGCGACCTGTCCTGACTGGATGCTGACGTTCCCGTTGCCGCCGATAGCGCCGCCCGCGCCGTTGTTGAGCAGGCCGGTCGTCGTGATGGCAACGCCGTCTGCGTTTAGCGACGCGACGGTTCCGCCCGAGTTATCGAGCGAACCACTCGACGAAGAAAGCGCGCCTGCGGCCTGCATCGTGCCGCCCTGGTTATTGATTGCGCCCGTAACGGACTCGGTCAGCGTGCCACCCGAAACGATCTGGCCATTGTGGTTCGAGAGTGCGCCCGCAGTGATGGTTTGCGCACCACCCGACGACATTGCGCCGTTGTCGTTCGTGAGCGTACCGGCCGCACGCGCGTCAAGCGCTCCGCCCGCCGTCGCGGTTGCGCCCGACAGGTTCAGGTCACCGCTGTTCGCAGCGAGTGAAAGCGCGCCGTTCGCCGACGTGCGACTGCCAGCGAGATTCACGCCGCTGCCTGAGAGCGACGCACTACCACCTGCGACATTCTGGCCATTGGCGTTCAACTGGCCGGATGCCGTTACGTCCAGGTCGCCGGTCTGCGCGAGAGAGCCGTCGCCGTTCACGCCCGCCGCGAGCGTGCCAGTCGAAGTCACCGAGCCAGCGCTCAGGGAAGTATTCTGCTGCGCGGCAACCATGCCGCTGTTCGTGACCGTACCGCTGGCCGAGAGCGTCGCGCTTTGCTGCGCGTAAGTCGTGCCACTGTTCTGGATATCGCCGCCGGTTGCGGCAAGATTGCCGCTTGCGCTCGTCTTGCCGGTGAGAGCTAACAGACCGTTCGATTGCAGCGTCAGGTCGCCCGCCTGCGCGGCGATCACGCCCTGGTTCGAAACACCTACGCCATACTCGTTGCTCGCCAGAAAAATCCGCCCGCTGTACATCCCTCCCAGCTGGCTCACATCAATCGAGACGGCTGGTGCGGGTCCGTCGCCTGCGATCGGCGTGAACGCAAGTGAGTCGTGACCGATCTGGTTTGCGCCCGTGATAACATTCAGGCTCTTTCCGGCGTACACCTCCGCATTGACCTGCACCGCGCGGGCCAGGAGGTCAACCTGGTCCACAGTCGAACCGTCGAGTCCCGCGCCTTGCACGGTGATGTTGCCGCCCCTTACACTAAAACCGGTGAGCGAACCATCGGGTGCGAAGTTCGGCGTACCGGTCGTCAGAATGGCACGCGAGGTATTCAGAAAGCCGCCGCCATTCACCGAAATGCCGGAGCCGTTAGCGATCACCACCTCTGCGCGTTGCCCTGCAACTTCGAGATGGCCGTTGATCTGACTCGCCGCGCTGCTGTTGACCTGGTTCAGGATGATGCGCGCGGCCTGGTTCGCCCCGAAGTTCGCGTTGCCATTGATCTGCCCGGCCTGCTGCGTGCCGGTGATAACGGGCGAATTATTGAGAATTGCGCCGTTTTTCTGTACGTCGAACTGTCCGTATGTATTTACGGATACACCAGCCGAAGACGGACGGTTAATGTCAACCTGTGGCAGACCATTCTGTGTCTGGATCACGGACGGCGCATGGGTACCACCCGGCACAATCTGCGCATGGGCGAGCATCGGGGCAAACAACGCGCCGCCCAGCCCCACCAGCACGGCAAATGCCACAGGGTGCAGCGCGAACCGGAAAGCATGCCGCCCGCTCGATTGAGCGATATGTGCCGCGCCTGCTACTTCTTCCTGATCGGTCTTGCGTGCGCCGCTCGCCGTTTCCTCAACCGCGACCAGCATACCTCTACATTGGCTGAAAACCAGCCTGAACATGTTCTTATTCATTCTGTGTAGCGTATTTTTTGACGTGTCGAAAATACCTCAAGCCACTGCTCGAGTAAGTCAAAGATTGTCAGCGTGTGCAGAGCAACAACGAAAACTGAAAACAAGATCTATCTGATGGACGCGTACGACAACATATGCAATCACAATATGCAAAACGAATAGACGTCTGCTTATCGCCGTGCAATTGAAAAAGGCGGCATCAAGCCGCCTTCATTGGATTGCTGACAGAGCCAGTTAGTGCTTCGTCGTGGTAGTGCCAGGAGTCGCAAGTCTGTCCTCAGCGCTTCGCGCGGCATCGGCCAGCAGGTCTGCCGCATCGCGGGCGGTGAGACGACGGTTCGGAATACCCTTGGCGTCGAGCGCCAGAACCGTGAACAGTTCATGATCGCAATTGTTCATGCGCCTGTAGTCCTCGCCGATATGGATCATGACCTCAAGCGGATTCCGCTGATCGCTTAGTCTCTAGTTCCAAGTGCAACACCTTGAATGAGGTAGGGTGTTGCGATAAAGAAGAACTACAAGCATTTGAGTGCGGAAGAACGCGCGGCGATCATGATCGAACATCAAAAGGGCGGCAGCATAAGAACTATTGCGGGGCTGCTGGGGCGCAGCGCTTCGACGGTGTCGCGCGAACTGGCGCGTAATTGCAGCGTGGACGCGCCGCGCTACTGTGCGACGCAGGCGGCCTCGGCCTATCGGCTGCGTCGTCGGCGCTGCGTACGGCCGCGCAAGTTGATCGAAGGCAGCGCGCTTTATCGGCATGTGCATGATCACCTGGTCTACTGGCGCTGGTCGCCGCAGCAAATCGCTGCCAAACTGCGGGCCATGTATCCAGACGACCCAAGTCAGCACGTCAGCCACGAGACGGTCTACGCTGCCATTTACACTTATGCACGTGGCTCGCTGAAACCGGCCATGGTCGCAGCCTTGCGCCAAGAAAAACCGGCGCGCGGAAATCGGCGCACGACGCTTGCTGGCGGCAGCTATGTTCCCGAGGACTTGCGCATCCAATATCGCCCCGAGCAGATCGAGCAACGGCTGTTGCCGGGGCACTGGGAGGGCGACTTTCTTTAAGAAGAACTTAATGGGTGTCGAAGCTGCAATCAATCGTGACGTGAAGGTCTTTCTGCATCAGTACGAATACGACGCCCTCGTATCAGTGCTTTTTAATACGGGTGAGAACCACAGCAGGATTGACGCATGGTATCCAGAAACTCGGTGTCATCATCTCGCCGGGTACCTCAACCGGGGGGAGTACCAAAAAATGGGGGACGTAATTCGATCTTTCATCGCGCAACGAGTGCCAAAGCGCCGAAAATCCGAAGCAAAGCTATTTGAAACGGGTATGTACGATGCGAGCCACTAATATTGCGATTCTTCTTTTCTTGGCATCTTCGCCAGCATATCCGTCAAGCTCGATCTATGGCTCTGCGTTCGACCACACGAAAGCCACGCCGACTAGTCAATACTTCGCCGGCAAAACTGAAGAACAAATCCAACGATTTTGCAAGAATGATGCCGTTGCAACAATGGACGTTTCGGCTTGCGCTCAACACGATTTCGAGCGCGTTACACAGACGCTCGAAAAGAAAGTATCCGCAATAGAGCGGATCATGGCTGACGGCGACAAGGAACTTCGGACGCGTGGCGAACCCGAGGCACTTCCCTATTTTCGGAGAGGACAGGAGAACTGGAAGCTCTATCGCGACAACGAATGTTATGCAGACGTGTATGAGGTTGGACAGGCATCGTTGCGATTCGTCGAGTTTTGGGACTGCATGACTAGAATTACCAGGAACCGGCTTGATGAACTGACAAAGCCAATTAATGAGTAAGCCTGGTAAAACGAGTGCTAATCACTAACGGGCGCAACCCCGCTTGCCACGAATGCGCGCGATGGCCTCGACCAACGAATCAGGCTGGATAATGTCGTGACGGTTTGCCGTGCTCAGGACAGCTTCCACGAAGTGAAACATGGCGGCGCCCGGCCGCCGCGCTTCAATATGATCCGCCCCGCCAAGCACCACTACTTCCACGCATACCTCATCCCCACCCAGAACCCCCTCGGCGCACCCGGCCCGACGAACTGCTCGTTGACCGGCGCCGTGCCGTTGAACGTATTGCCCGGTCCGGTAAAGAAGTTCTCCCCGAGCGCGCCGAAGCTCGCATAGCGCTTGTCGAGCAGGTTCGACACCGACGCGAACACCTGCAACTGTTTCGTCACCTGGTAGCTGGTGTCCATATCGATCAACAGATAGCCGGAGATCTTGCCGTTCACGTCCTGGTTGTTCTCGTCGCCCTGCGCGTAGATGCTGCCGCGCCACGTCAGATTCGTGCCGATTCGCCATTTCGCGGTGGCCGCGTAATCGAGCCGCAGCTTGACGGTCGTCGCCGGAATGCTCGGGATGTGATCGCCGGGATGCACGGTGATGTTGCCGTTCGCGTCGGCGCTCGAGTTGCTGGGGCTGCTTTCGACCCATGTCGACTGGTAGGTCGCATTGACGTAGCTATAGCTGCCGGTCACCGTGAACGGACCATACTTCGTCTGCCCAGCCAGTTCGACGCCTTGCCGGCGCGTGCGCCCGACGTTCTGGAAAAACCCCTGCGAACTGCCCGCGCCGGTGCTGCTGATGAACTCGATGTCGTTGTCGAGCGTCGTGCTGTAGGCAGCCGCGCTCCATGTCGTGTTGCCGCCGATCCTGCCGCGCGCGCCGACTTCATAGGTCTTCGAAATGACCGGCTGCAACGACGGATCGGAGATGAAGTCGTTCGGCAGCGAACACGGCGCGTTCGGATCGGCGCAGGCCAGCTCGATCGCGGTCGGCGAGCGCATGCCCTCGTTGTAGGTCGCGTAGGCGGTGAGCGCCGGCGCCGGATTCCAGTTGATGCCGACCGCCGGATTGAAGCGCGAGAACGTATGGTGGCCGTCGAGCTGCGGCTGCGTGCCGGATTCGTCGCCGATCGTCGCATCGGCCCAGTTGTAGCGGCCCGACAGCGTCAGCGACCACTGCGGCGTCAGCGACAGCGTGTCGGTCAGGTAGATGCCGTAGTTCGTGTTGTGCGTGTTCGCGTTGGTCTGCTGTGCGAAATTCCCGATGCCGACCGTCGCGCGCGAATCGGTAAACGTCGCGTCCTGCGACGACTGCGTGAAGCGCGAGTCGGCGGCGTCGACGGCCATGCCCGCGATGAACTGGTTCTGCATGCCGCCGAGCTTGCCGAGCAGCGTCAGTTGCAGGCTCGCGCCGTAGCTGTCGGTCGTCACGGTGGACTGTACGTTGGTCGCCTGCAACGTGTCGACGGTGCCGTCGGGATTGATCGTGCCGTAGTCGTTGTTGACGTTGCTGCTGGTGTTGGCATTGCGAAAGTGCCGGTAGTACGCGTTGCCGCTCAGTTCGACGTTGTCGTTGAAGTAATGATCGCCCGACAGCGTCAGATAGCCGGCGCTGTTCTGATTCTGATCGGGATACGTGTACGGTTGCCTGGGGTTACCGAGGAACGAGCGCGGAATGGTTTGCGCGCCGTGCAGATCGTTGTCCGCGCCGCCGGCCGATAACGACAGCGTCGTGTCGGCGTCGGTATAGCGCAGCTTGCCGAACGCCTGGCGGATGCGGCTCTCGTTCTGCTCGGCCCAGCCGTTGTCGTTCGCGGCGTTGGCGGTGAAGTAGTAGTCGAGGTTCTGGCCGATCGTGCCGCCCTGTTCGATCTGCGCGGCCTTGCGTCCCCACGAGCCGCCCTGAATTTCGGCCTCGCCGACCGGGTTGTCCTTGCCGTTTTTCGTCGTGATCGACAGCGCGCCGCCGAGCGTATTGAAGCCGAAAGTCGGATTGGAGCCGGGGATCAGCTGCATCGTGTCGATCGCCTGTTGCGGCAGCAGGTCCCAGTTCACGACGTCGCCGAACGGTTCGTTCACGCGCACGCCGTCGACGAATACCGACAAACCTTGCGGCGTGCCCAGCAGCGGCGACGCGGTGAAGCCGCGATAGAACAGGTTCATCTGATACGGGTTGCCCTGCGCGTCGGAGATCGTGACGCTAGGCAGATTCGCCGCGAGGTAGTCGCTGAGTGTCTGGCGGCCCTGCCGTTGGATATCGGCCGCGTGGACCGTCTGCACGTTGGCCGGCACCAGCGTGAGCGGCGTGCCGATGCCGAGCAGCGGCGTGGTGCCTACGACGACGATCGGCGCGAGGGTCGTGGTGGGTGTCGTGTTGCTGTTGGCGTTGTCGTCGGCTGTGCCGGAAGAGGCAGCGGAAGAGGCAGCGGAAGACGCCGAGGCCGGCGCCGACGCCGCGACTGGCGGCTCCGCCTGCGCCCATACGCTCGTGGACAGACCGGCGAGCGCGCCGCCGACGCAGAAGGTGATGCCGGCACGCCGCTGAAGCCGGCGTTTGCGGCGTGCTTGTGATCGCATGCTCATCGTTATTGTCTCCTGCCGGCTTGATTTGTACGCGTGTCGCGCGTTGTTTGACCTTGGTGTAAAGCTTCGCATACGCGTCTGTAAGACGCGCGGGAGCTTTTCCCGATCTGCCGGGGAAGCGTTCCCAAACTCGCGCAAAACCCGCTGCGTGTGCCGGCGCTGAGTAGAATGCAAGCGTCATGTCAAGCGAACCGATCCATTCCTCTTCCGCTGACCGAGCGCCGCCATCGTCGCCGATATGGCGCGACCTCGGCTGGGTCGTCGCCGTGACCGTGCTCGCGGCGGTGCTCGGCGCCGCCTTCGATCTCAGCGAGAAGGTCTACCGGTTCACGCGTGGCATGGAGCGCTTCCAGCTCGACGAGTTGCCGGGCGCGCTGTTCGTGCTGTCGATCGCGCTCGCGTGGTTCGCGTGGCGCCGCTATCGCGATGCGCGCCGCGAACTGCGCCATCGCCGCATGCTCGAGGAACAGGCCGAACGGCTGCTCGCCGACAACCGGCGCCTTGCCAGTCAGGCGCTGCAGGCGCAGGAACTGGAGCGCCGCCATCTGGCGCGCGAGCTGCACGACGAGCTGGGTCAATACCTGAACGCGATCTCGCTCGACGCGGCGCGCATCCGCGATCTATCGGGCGAGCGCGAGCCGGAAATTCATCGCATCGCGCTTGGGCTGATGCAGAGCGCGACGCATGTGTACCGCGAGATCGGCGGCATGATCCGCCGCCTGCGGCCGATCGGTCTCGACGAATTCGGCTTGCCGAGCGCGCTCGAACATTGCGTCGACGGCTGGCGCGAGCGCTTGCCCGAGGCGTCGTTCTCGATGACGATCGAAGGGGATTTCAGCGGCCTCAGCGATGCGTTGACGATCACGCTGTACCGGCTCGTGCAGGAAGGACTGACGAATGTGTCGAAGTTCGCGCGCCGCTCGCGCGTCGAACTGTTCATGGTGCGCGCGCCGCGCGAACACAACGGCGCGCAGATCGACGAGATCGTCGTGACGATGGCCGACGACGGCCCCGGCACCGATCTGACCAGGCCGCGCAGCGGGCTCGGGCTGATCGGCATGCGCGAACGCGTCGAGGCGCTCGGCGGCGAATTTCACATCGCGAGCGAGCCGCAGCGCGGTTTTCTGTTCTGCGCGCGCGTGCCCGCTCAGGCGGGGCTGGCCGAGCCCGTGAACTGAAGCCCGAGGCGGCTTGCCATCTGCGCAAGTTGTACGCCGTTGTCGGCGCCGAACTTCTGCCGGATCACCGATTGGTGGTTGGCCACCGTTTTCTGACTCAAGCCCAGCTTTTCGGCGATGCTCGGCAGCGTATAGCCCTGCACGAGCAGCCGCAGCACCTCGAACTCGCGCGCCGACAACTGACGCCCCGGCGGCCCTTCGTTGAACGCGGTGCGCAGCGCGAGCGCCTGCGAGATGTCCGGGCTCAGGTAGCGGGCACGCCGCGCGATCGAGCGCACCGCTTCGACCAGCACGTCGGGCGCGCTCGCCTTGGTCACGTAGCCGAGCGCGCCCGCGTCGAGCGCGCGCCGCACGAAGATCGATTCCTCGTGCACGCTGAAGATCAGCACGCGCGCGTCCGGTTCGCGCGCGAGCATGCGCCGCATCGCTTCGATGCCGCTTGCGCCCGGCAGCGCCACATCCATCACGACCACGTCGGGCCGCAGCGCGCAAAAACGCTGGTAGGCCTGCGCGGCGTCGCCCGCTTCGCCGCGCACCTCGACGTCGGCATTCAGTTCGAGCAGACGCCGGTAGCCTTCGCGCACGACCGCATGGTCGTCGACGAGCAGAACGGAGATGGTGTCGGCACTCATGATTGGACTCCGGGTGACGCCCGGTTATCGCCGCCGGCGTCGGGCTCGCGGGCAGCGGCCGCGAACTTGCGTGAGTTGGCGTCGTTGCGGAACAGGATCGGCTGTTCGCGGGCCGCTGCTGTCGCCCCGGTTGCGGATGCAGATCCCGATGCTGCACGCCGCACGATCTTGACCACGGTGTCGTGAAACGGCGACTTGTCGCAGACGGGGTCGGCGTTGGCCGCGTCGCCGGTCAGCAGGAAGGCCTGGCAGCGGCAGCCGCCGAGGTCGAGGTCCTTTTCATCGCAGCTGCGGCACGGCTCCTTCATCCACCGCAAACCCCGAAAGCGGTTGAACGCGTCGCTGTCGTACCAGATCTCGCGCAACGGCATGTCCTTCACGTTCGGCAGCGTCAGGCCGGGCAGGCCGCGCGCCGCGTGACACGGCAGCGCGGCGCCGTCGGGCGCGACGCCGAGGAACACCGCGCCCCAGCCGTTCATGCAGCGCTTCGGACGGCGCTCGAAGTAGTCGGGCACGACGAAGAAGATCTTGCAGCGCTCGCCATGCGTGCGGCGATAGCGCGCGACCACCGCTTCGGCTTCTTCGAGCTGCTGTTGCGTCGGCATCAGTTGCGCCTGGTTCTCGCGCGCCCAGCCGTAGAACTGCGTGTTCGCCAGCTCCAGATATTCGGCGCCGAGAGCCAATGCCATCTCGATGATCTTGTCGACATGCGGCAGGTTGTAGCGATGCAGCACGCAGTTCATCACCATCGGAAAGCCGTGCCGCTTGAGCGCGACGGCGACGCGCTGCTTCAGTTCGAAGGTGCGCGTGCTGCTCAGGAAGTCGTTCAACTGCTGCGTCGAATCCTGGAAGGACAGCTGGATGTGATCGAGCCCGGCGGCCTTCAGATCGCCGAGGCGCTGATCGGTGAGACCGACGCCCGACGTGATCAGGTTCGTGTAGAAGCCGAGCCTGTGCGCTTCTTCGACGAGTACTTCGACGTCGTCGCGCACCAGCGGCTCGCCGCCCGAAAAGCCGAGCTGCACCGCGCCGAGCGCGCGCGCCTCGCGCAGCACGTCGAGCCATTGCCCGGTGGTCAGTTCGCGGTTGTGATCGGTGTAGTCGAGCGGGTTGTAGCAGAACGCGCAATGCAGCGGACAGCGATAGGTCAGCTCCGCGAGCAGCCACAGCGGCGGCGGCACGACGGCGGCCGCGTCGCTTTGCACTTGCGCGCCGGGTTGAGAGGCAGGTTGAGAAAGATCGGTCATCGCGCTACTCCAGCCAGCCGCGCCCATGCGCGTCGGCGATGAAGGCCCGCACCTCGCTGCCGATGCCGGTCGTGTTGAACGCCTGTTCGAGCTCGGCGATCAGCGTATCGATGTCGCGTGTGCCGTCGCAGCGCTTGAGGATTTCTCCCGCGCTTTGATTGAGCTTCACCATGCCCTCCGGGTACAGCAGCACGTGCGCGTTCTGCGCGGGCTCCCATTGCAGGCGGAATGGCTTCGCGATCGCGAGCGGCGTGGCGGGGTCGGCGCGTGTCGAGTCGTTCATTGCGGAAATGCCTTCTCGATCGCGTCGAGCATGGTCCACAGAATGTCGAGCTTGAACTGCAGGATGTCGAGCGCCCGTTCCTGCTGATCGCGTCGCGTGAAATGGGCAAGCGTGACCTCGAGTCCGTGCTGCACATCGCGCTGCGCGAGTGAGATGCGCGAACGGAAATACGCGAGGCCCTCCGCTTCGATCCACGGATAGTGCTCGGGCCAGCTCGCGAGCCGGTCGCGATGCACCTGCGGCGCGAACATTTCGGTCAGCGACGAGCACACTGCTTCCTGCCACGGCGCGCGGCGCGCGAAATTCACATACGCATCGACGGCGAAGCGCACGCCCGGCGTCACGTGTTCGAGCGACCACAGTTCGTCGCGTGTAAGGCCGACCGCATCCGCGAGACGCGCCCAGGCTTCGATGCCGCCTTCCGCGCCATCGTAGCCGTCGTGATCGAGGATGCGCAGCACCCAGCGGCGGCGCGTCTCGCGGTCCGGACAGTTCGACAGCACGGCCGCATCCTTCAGCGGAATGTTGATCTGGTAGTAGAAGCGGTTCGCGACCCAGCCGCGAATCTGCTCGCGCGAGCAGCCGCCGCTATTCATCTTCACGTTGAACGGATGGTGGATGTGATAGGCGGTGCCCTTCGCGCGCAACTGCGCCTCGAATTCTTCACGGCTCCAGGCGGGTCGGTCGATGCCTTGAGTTCCCGTGGTACTCGCGTCGCGTGTTGGTGTCGTGTCCTGAATGTCTTTCGCGTTCATGCCGTCTCCGTTTTATCGTCGTTCACAGCCGCGCCTCGTTACCGCATCGCTCCGTACTCTTCACTGCGCGCCTCAAAGCTCGAAGCTCATTGCGTCGTACGCGACCTCGATGCCATGCTCGCCCAGCATGCGCCGCTCGGGGCCGTCTTCGATCAGGATCGGATTCGTATTGTTGATATGGATCAGCACTTTGCGTTTCGCGCCGAGCGAATCGAGCGTTTCGATCATGCCGCCCGCGCCGCTCTGCGGCAGATGGCCCATATCCGCCGAGGTCTTCTTCGACAGGCCGAGGCGGATCATTTCGTCGCCGGTCCACAGCGTGCCGTCGACGAGTAGCAGATCGGCCTCGCGCATCGCCGCCAGCACGTGCGGCTCGATCGCGCCGAGCCCCGGCGCGTAGAACACGCGCCGGCCCGATTGCAGGTTCGTCAGCACGAGACCGATGTTGTCGCCGCGCTCCGGCGCATCGCGATGCGGCGAGTACGGCGGCGCCTTGCTCGACAGCGGCAGCGCGTCGATGCGGATGCCGGGCAGCGCGTCGACGGCGAGCGGCGCGCCGTCGAGCGCGATCCGGCGGTGCTCGACTCCGCAGTAGTGCGACAGGATCGGCGCGACCGGAAAGCCGGAGCGGAGGTCTTGCCAGACCGCATCGGTCGCGTATAGCGGCAGCGGGGTGTCGCGTTCGCGCAGCATCAAGAGGCCGGTCACGTGGTCGATCTGCGCGTCGATCACGAGCACCGCGGCGATGCCGCTGTCGCGCGCGCGCCGCGCGGGTTGAAGTTCGGGATGTGCGGCGATCTGCGCGAGCAGATCGGGCGATGCATTGACGAGCAGCCAGTCCTCGCCATTCGCGCTGACCGCGATCGACGACTGCGTGCGGCGCGTCGCCTTCACCGTGCCGCGACGCACTCCGTCGCAATTGCGGCAATTGCAGTTCCACTGCGGAAAGCCGCCGCCAGCCGACGAGCCGAGTACCTTGATCTTCATGCCGCGCGACGCATGCTGCTGCGCCCCTCTTCGACGGTGGGAGTGAACATCGCGGTGAGCGCCTGCGCGACGCATGCATGCAACGCGGGGTCGCTCGTCAGATGACCCGCCGCGCTGACAGACTCGACGCGCGCCGACGGAACCGCGCGCGACAGACGTCGCAGATTGCCGCGCGGACACACCGGATCGCGCGCACCATGCACGGCCGCAATCGATACCCCGGCCGCCGCCGCGCGGCGCGCGAGCGACAGCAAACCCGTCTCGCCGAGCCAGCAGCGATGCGCGAGGTAGTGCGCCTGAATCCGGTATTTGCCGATCAGCTTGCGCACGTGGCGTTGGGATTCGCGTGGGTTTCGCAGGTTCGCACGTCGTTGTGCGGCGCCTCGCGGCGATGCGCTCGCGAGCACCGCGTTTTCATAGCCGCGCCAGGCCAGCGCGAGCGCGCGTTGCCGCGCTTCATTCGCGCCGTATTGCAAGGTGTCGCCGCAACGCGCGGCCAGTGCCGCGGGCTGCTCGCAGCGAGCAGCGGCACGCAGTCTCGACCACGCACGCGGCGCACGCTTGCGTGACGCGATGAACAAACCGCGCACTTCGCGCGCGGACGTCAGGAACAGGCCGCGCAGCACGACGCCCGTCACCGACCGCGGACACTGCCCCGCATAAGCGAGCGCGAGCGCCGCGCCCCACGATCCGCCGAGCACGCCCCAGCGCGCGAAGCCGAGCCGCGCGCGAATCGCTTCGAGATCGGCGATCAGATAGTCGGTGCGGTTGTGGCGCACGCTGCCGTGCGGCGTCGAGGCACCGGTGCCGCGCTGGTCGATCAGCACGACGCGAAAGCGCTGCAGATCGAACAGCCGCAGCACGCCGGGCTGACTGCCGCTGCCTGGGCCGCCGTGCAGCACCGCGACCGGCACGCCGTCGCGCGCGCCGGCCAGCGCATACCACACGCGATGACCATCGCGCGTGCGCAGCGTATGGACTTCGAGCGCGGCGGCTGCCTGCGTGTGGCGCGATAAGCCTCGCATCGTCATGGCAGCATCCTCGCGAGCAGGTTGTCGCGATCGATCCACTGATGCTTGAACGCGCCCGCCACGTGCAGCACGATCAGCGCAATCAGCGCGAAGCCGATGGCGTGGTGAAGGCCGAAGAACAGCGCGCGCAGATGCGCGTCGTCCCAGCCCCACTTCGGCAGCAGGATGCCCCAGAAGCGCGTGCCGTAGGTGTTGAACGACGAGCCGAGATACCCGGCAAGCGGCATCGCCACCATGCCGACATATAAAAGACCCTGCGTAGTGCGCGCGGCGGCGCGTTGCCACGGTGGCATCGGCGGCAGCGGAGGCCGGTGAAGGACCAGCCGCGCGACGATGCGCAAAAGCACCAGCAGGAAAACCGTCATTCCGAGCGACTTGTGCAGATTGATCAGCGTCGCCTTGACGGGCAAGCCCTTCGGCAAGCCGACCATATAAAGCCCGAGTGCGAGCAGCCCGACGATGCCGAGCGCGATCAGCCAGTGCAGCGCGATCAGCAGCCCGGCATAGCGCGGGCCGCCGGCGCTGGCATTTGCGTTGACGTCGATATCAGGCTTCGCGTTTGCAGAATCCGCTGTCCTCATGCCCTGTCTCCATGCAACATCGTTGCGGGACGTTTCTTTTTTGCCGAACACCGTTTCAGTCGCGGCTGACATAGCTGGTTCAGCCGGCGATCAGTATTTCACCGCGGCCGTCGACCGCGAGGTCGCCCGTGAAACGGACCGGCAGACGGTCCGCGCGCCACTGCGAAAACGGCGCGATTTCGGCCGTGAGACTGCGTATGAGCAATGACCAGAATACGTCGAAACCGTGTCCGCCGCCGGTGAAAGTAGGGGGCGGCAGTGGCTCTGGCCGTTGCGCGAGCAGGAGCGTGCCACGCCTCATTGCATAGGCATAATGCGCGCCCAGTTGCCCCGCCACGCCGACGGTTCCCGCCACCAGCCGCGACGCCGCGAAGTCGCCCGCGTTGCCGCCGACCAGCACGAGGCCGCGGCGCATCCGGTCGGCGAGCCGCGCGCCGGCGTTGCCGTGGATCGTCAGCGTGCCGCCGCTCATGCCTTCCATATCGCCCGTCAGTGCGCCGGCGGCGAAGTCGCCGCTGTCGCCGCGCACCGTCACGCGTCCGCCGCGCATTTCGCAGCCGGTGAAATGCCCCGCGTCGCCGTCGATTTCAAGCAAGCCGCCGCTCATTCTGAAGCCGCTGTAGTCGCCGACCGAGCCGCGCGCGACGAGCCGTCCGCCGTCCATCTGCGCGCCGAGCCGGTCCAGCCACCGCGCGGCGCCGTCGATCAGCAGCGTGGCCATGTCGTCGCCGGACGCAGGCGCGTCGTCGCGCGAAACCTCGAAGACGTCGCCGACCACGCAGCGCTCGTTGCCCGCCGGCAGCACGATGCGCTCGATCTCGGCCACGCTCATGCTGGCCAGCGCCGCGGGTGACAGCGCTGCGGCATCGACGCGAAAGCCGGGTGGTGTCTTCACGCGCAACGTGGTCGTGCTCATGCGTGACTCCCATTGAGCCCCGCCGCCAGTTCGTGCAGATGAAAGTGGTACGGCCCGAGCTTGCCGCCGTAGTTGCCCGCCGAAATGCGCAGCACGCCGGCCGCGCGGCCGAGTCCGGCGGCCGCGCCGATCCCGGCCGTCATCGCCGCGCCGACGTCGGCGTCGGTCAGACCGTCGATGACGATCTCCAGCACGCAGCCAACGTCCGCGCTCAACTCGCTGCGCCGCGCGAGGCCGATCAGGCTCGGGCAGAACGCGTCGTTGGTCGACGCGGTCGCGCCCGCGTATTTCGAGCCGATCTTCGAGCCCGAGCGCACGATGCCGCCGGGAAACGGCATGATCACGTTCGGCAGCCGGCGCATCGCGGCGACCGCGGCTTCGGCCGCCGCGAGCGCGGCGCCCAGGTCGCGCGCGAGCAGCAGCAGGTTGCCGCCGCCGACGGCCTTGACCGTCGTCGCCATGTCTTCGCAGACGAACTCGCCGTCCATCACCGGCACGCGCCAGTAACGCGTGGGTCCGTTCCCCGCGTCGATCATCTTCGCGATCTGCCAGCCGTCGCCGAAAAAGCGCAGCCCGCTGCCGAGCGGCGCCGGGTCCGACAGCGGCGCGCGGCTCGTGGCCGGATCGATGCCGCCGTAGACGGCCGTGCTCGGACAGGTGAGCACGCACTGGCCGACGCGCCGTCCGATCTGCTTCGCGAGCTCCTTCGACGACACCGCGAACAACAGCACCGCGACGCCGGGCCGGCCGTCGGGCGTGGCAGCGGGCGCGAGCGCACGCTCGACGCCCGCCTCGCAGCCGCAACCGATCACCGAGGTCGCGAAGCCCGCCAGCGAGTTCGCCGCGTGCATCGCCCACGTCGGCGTGTGCGCGGTGATCACGAGCCGGGTCGCCTTCATCGGAAAGGCTTCGGCGAAGGTCGCGTCGATCGCGGTGCCGTTGATGTCGAGTGGGGCGGGAGCGTTCATCGTGGACGCGTCAGGTTAGACATTCGACGGGCAATAGCCGTCCGCCGCGGCAGCAGCGGCAGGCTTCGTCGTCGCTGATCGCGGCG
Organism: Paraburkholderia sp. 31.1; assembly: GCF_014397645.1. Lineage (NCBI taxonomy): Bacteria > Pseudomonadati > Pseudomonadota > Betaproteobacteria > Burkholderiales > Burkholderiaceae > Paraburkholderia > Paraburkholderia sp. 31.1. Next base: position 65,186 of record NZ_VZQN01000013.1, on the reverse strand, counting down.
TGCGCGAAGTTGCTCGCGAGGTTCGCGTCGCTATACGCGCGCAGCGTTGTCTCGATGCCGCGATCGAATTCCGGCGCGACGAAATGGATACCGCCCGTTGGCGTCGCGACCAGCGTGCCGTCGCGCGCGACCAGCTCGCCGTCCTTGAACACATAGGCCGGCGACGTGAACATCCGCTCGCGGTCCGGCTCGTCGCGATAGACGGCGATGTCCGCCGCCGCGCCCGCGCCGAGATGGCCGCGATCGCGCAGGCCGAGCAGCCGCGCGGGACCGGCGCGCGTGATGATCGCGATCTCGTACAGCGAGAATTCGCGTTTGAGCTCCGGCAACGCACTGGCGACCTGCGCCTCGGGATGCAGCTTCGCCAGTTGCTCATCGCGAAACGGCTTGTCCATCAGCAGGCGAATCAGATGCGGGTAGCTCGTGAACGGTCCGCCGTTCGGATGATCGGTGGTCATCGCGACGCGCCACGGGTCGTCGACGAGCAGGAAGATTTCGAGGCCGATGATCCATTGCAGCGCGTTCACGTAGCTCTGTTCGCGATAACGGAACGGCAGCACGCCGCAACCCGCGTCGCACTCGATATCGCCCACCACCCACTTGTGCGGCCGCGCGAGCGGCGCGTTGCGGAACTGCATCATCGTGTCACCGGAGGCCGTGACGGTCTGTCCGAAGATGATCTGACCGACGTCGATCGACACGTTCGGCCGCGCGTTCACGGCCTCGGCAATCTGCCGCGCGCCCGACGAAAACTTGCGCGAACCCTCGGTGCCATAGCTGTGAAACTGGATATGCGTCAGATGGATCGGCAGACCGTCGGCGGCGTCCATCGTCGCGATGGTCGAGGCGAGGTTGCCGGGCACGCCGAGGTTGCTCGTGTGCACGTGCAGCGGATGCGGCACGCGCAGCTCGGTCAGCGCGCGCGTTAGCGTGCGCAGCACGTCGCGCGGCGTGATGCCGTAGTGCGCGTGCGGCTCGTCGACGTTTAGCGAGCGCTGGTTGAACTTGAACGCCGAGATGCCGCCGGGGTTCACCACCTTGACGCCGAGCGCCTTGCTCGCGGCGATCGTCCAGCCGACGTAATCGCGCAGACGTTCGAAGTCGTCGCGCGCGGCGAGCATCCGCAGGAACAGCTCGTCGTTGCCGAGCATCACGTACGCGCCATGATCGATGATCGGCGTGTCGCCCATTTCGAGGTGCGTGTGGCGCGCGTTGGACGGCATCATCGCCGGCTCGAACGCGGCCGTGTAGCCCATTTCGGCGTAGCGATAGCCGGTCGCGAGCGTGCCCGGCGTGCAGACGCCGCACGACGGCAGGCGCAGGTAGCGGCCGTTGTCGTCGCGCGCGGCTTCGTAGGCGGCCTCGCGCGGCGCATGGGCGCCCCGCGCATCGGCGCGATGGTCCTCGGGCAGCAGCAGGCGCGACAGATTGGTCTTGCCGCCGCCGATATGCGAATGCAGGTCGATGCCGCCCGCCATCACGGTCATGCCGGTCGCGTCGTATTCGCGATCGACGGGCGTGGTGGCGGGCACGTCGACGATGCGGCCGTCGCGGAACGTCAGGTCGCGGCGCTCGCCGTTGACGTTGTGGATCGGGTCGAACACCGTGCCGCCCTTGAGCCGGACGAGAGTCATGGCTGATCCTCGCGCGTACTCGAGCGTTCGCTCAGTTGCCCGCTCAATCGCCCGCTCAGCTTCGCGGCAATCGACGCCACCGACTCCAGCGCGGCACCACGCGCGGCGGTGAGCGGCATCACGACCGTGCCGTCGACGCGAAACAGATGCCCGCCGCTATCGACGCCCGGTGTCGCGACCGGCACGAACACGGTGTTCGCGCCGCGCGCCTTGGCGGCATCGGCGAGCGCCGGATGACCGAGCACGATCAGGGCAAGCGCGGGATCGAGCGACGCCGGCCACGCGTGCGGCGCGAAGCCCGCGATCCACAGCAGCGCATCGACTTCGCGTTCGGCGAGCAGCCGAGCCGTCCGATAGCGGTACGGATCGTGATCGAGCGGCGCGGTGCCCGCGGCGTGCGCCGGCATCGACACGCGCGTGCGCAGCGGCAAGCCGGACAGCCACGTGACGGTCTGATTGACCGTCAACGCGCCGTCGTCGCCGCCGAGCGCGAGACATGCCGCGCGCGTCGTGCGATTCACGGCCTTCACGATCCGGTTCAGCGCTTCGATCAGCAGCGCCGCGTGCGGCGCGGGCAGTGCGGCCGGTTCGTAGACGACCACCGTATAGCGCGCGCCGGCGATGCGTGCGTGCAACGACGCGAGCGCGGTTGCCACGTTGGCTGCGCTGCCATCGCCGTGGCTCAGCGCGGCGGCGTCGCGTCCTTCCGCGAGCGCTGACCACAGCGCGAGCGTGTCGTACGGATCGGTGTCCGGCAGCAGCGTGTCGATGCGCGTTTGCGCGAAGCCGGCCGCGGCGGGGTCCGCTTCGCAGCCGACGAAGACCAGCTCGCGCGCGAGGTCGGTGCCCGCCAGCGCGCGCGTGAAAAAGCGCGGATAGCGCCGCGACGGCTGACAGCCGAAGAACACCAGCAGGTCGGCGCGCGCGCGCACTTCGGAGAGCGTCGTAAAGAACGAGCCGCGGTCTTGCAAAGCGAGCGTCGCGGGCGTCAGCGCATCGCCGTGCAGATGATCGAGGATCGCGCCGCAGGCGGCGGCAAGCGGATACAGCGCGCGGATGCCGGCGACGTCGGTGGCGAGGCCGCCGAATAGCGGGCGGCGCGCGTTCGCGAGCCACTGCGCGGCGCTCGCCAGCGCGGCATCCTTGTCCGCTTCGTCGCCATCGACGGTGCAAGCGCATTGCGCGTCCGTCGCGCCGTACTGCGCGAGCGCGTGAGCGAGCCGCGAACATTCGGTGTCCGGCACATCGAGCGTGCCGTCGTCGTGGGCAGCGGCGGCCAGGTCGTCGCACAGCAAAGGGCAGAACGGACAGATCCAGTCGCGTGTGAGCGCCGCGGCGCGCGTTGCGCTCGGGCTGGGGGTCGATGGATCGATGGAGGGGCTATGCATGGGGCAGGTTTAGCAAGCTCCATGCCGATCTGTCGACCCTGCGGTAAACGTGCCTGATCCTGCGTCGGCGCGCGCGTCAAAGGCCCACCGCGCCATACAAAATGTGTGCCGTTCTGGAGCAGAGTGTCAAGCAGAGTGTCACACGCGAACAGTCCGGCTTGTGTTGCGTTTACCGACAGCGCTGTCAGGACGCGTGGCATGGAAATTGTATGGAAGGCCTACGCGGAATCGGAATTCGCGCAGTCGATCTGTCGATCGTGCAGCGCGGAGGCCACCAGCCAGGCGCTTGCGCCGGTGCCGGCCGCGGCGGCCAGATCGTCGCGATTGCGGATGCCGCCCGCGCCGATCAGCGTGGTGTGCGCGGCGGCCTGCGCGCGCACGCGCTCGAACGTTGCGAGATCGGGGCCGGCGTAGCTGCCGACCTGGTCGAGCGTCATCGCGATCACGCGCGGCGGCCACCACGCCGACGAGCGGTCGAGCGCGGCCGCGGCGAGCAGTTCGCCCGCCCGCTGATCTAGCGACAGGATCGGCGCAAGGCCGGCGCGCTGAGCCGCGTGCAGTGCGTGGATATCGCGCAGCGTCTCCGAGCCGAACACAGGCACGAGAGTCGCGAGGTGGGAACCGGCAGCAGGGCTGTCGTGTTGATCGATGGCGTCGTCGATGCGCTCGAATAGCGCGCGCATCGACGCGTAGTCCGCGAAACCCGCGTCGAGCCACAGTTCGATGCCGGGCAGCGCGGCCCGCAATGCGGCGAGCGTCGAAGCATGCGCGCCGCGCTGCAGGATGGCGCCGAGATCGGCGATATAGAGCGTGCGCGCGCCGCTGGCTTCGAGCAGCGCGCGGGCGGTGGCAAGTGGGTCGCTCGTCGCGACGAGGCGGGACTGGATGGGCCGATAGGCGCTCCGCTCGCCGCGCACCGCGCGTACGACCTGGCCGTCGAGCAGATCGAGAACAGGTATCACCTGCATAGGGGCGCTTTCCTTTGACCAGAATCTTTGTCTACGAGTATCTCACCGGCGGCGGCATCGACCCCCAGCTCGCCGGCCCGGGCAGTCTCGCCGATTTGAGCGCGCTGATCGTCGAAGGACGCGTGATGCGCGACGCGCTGGTCGACGCTCTGCGTGAACTCGACGGCGTGCAGGTCACGTTCGCGACCTCGCGCTTCGAAACGCCAGGGGCGGGCGAGGCCCATTGTATGGCCGCGCCCGGCGAATCGATGACGGCGTTCGTCGCGCGCGCGGCGCGCGAGCACGATTACGCGTGGGTCGTCGCGCCGGAATGCGACGGGCTGCTGCTGCGCTTTCACGATGCGGTCGGTACTGCGCGCTGGCTCGGCTGCGCGAAGGAAGCGATCCGCGTCGCGTCGAGCAAGAGCGCGACGGCGGCGTGTCTTGCCGCGCATGGCATTGCGACGACGCCGGCGCTCGAACCCGGCGATTCAGCCGCGCAGCACGACGGCCGGTGGGTGGTCAAACCGGACGACGGCGCGGGCGGCCTCGACACCATCGTGTACGAGCGCTTCGCCGATGCCTGCGCCGAGTACGAGGCGCGCGCGGCGGCGGCGCGCAATCCGGTGCTGCAGGCGTGGGTCGATGGCGAGCCGTTGAGCCTGTCGCTGATCTGCCGCGGCGACGCTACCAAGCTCCTCAGCATCAACCGTCAGCAGATCGGGCTGAGCGGCGGCGACGCGTCGGGTGATGTTGCGCGGATCGTCGAGTTCGACGGCGTGCTGGTCGATCAGATCGACCAGCACAGCGACATGGGCCGCGCGCTCGACACGCTCGCGCATCGCGTCGCGCGGGCCATCCCGGGTTTGCGCGGCTTCGTCGGCATCGATGTCGTGTGGCATCCGCAACTCGGGCCGGTCGTGATCGAAGTGAATCCGCGTTTGACGGTCGCTTATGCGGGGCTGTCGGCGGCGCGCGGCAGCGGCCTGACGCGCGCGCTGCTGGCCGCGCATGGCGTGCGCATCGAGCGCTGCGGCGCGGCGCGCGCCAATTCGGCGACGTACGAGGTGCGCCCTTGAGCCCCGCCCGTTCGAACCCGGCGGCGCGGTTCGGCTGGGACGTCGGCGGCGCGCACGTGAAGGTGTCGCTCGTCGACGGCAGCGACGCCGTGCTGGACGTCGTGCAATGGCCGTGTCCGCTTTGGCAGGGGCTCGACCATCTGCACCGCACGATCGACCTCGTCTTCGAGCGCTGGCCGCAGGCCCGCACGGACGCCGCGCAGCATGCGGTGACGATGACCGGCGAGATGGTCGACCTGTTCGCGGATCGCGCCGAAGGCGTGCGCGCGATCGTGGCCGCGCTCGCGCAGCGGCTCGGTCCATCACTGCGTTTCTACGCCGGCGCCGCCGGCTGGCTCGCCGCCGCCGACTGCGCGGCCGGCTGGCGCCACGTCGCGTCGGCGAACTGGCTCGCGACCGCGAGCTGGGTCGCTACCTGCATGGCGAACGCGCTGCTGATCGACATCGGCAGCACCACCACCGACATCATTCCGATCGTCGACGGCCGCGTCGTCGCGCGTGCCGCGACCGATGCGGGCCGGCTCGCGACCGGCGAACTCGTGTATCACGGCGTCGTGCGCACGCCGTTGTGCGGCGTCGCGCAGCGGATCGAATTCGGCGGCGCCATGCTGAACGTGATGAACGAATGGTTTGCGACGACCGCCGACGTCTACCGGCTGACCGGCGAACTGGACCCGCTGCACGACGTGCAGCCGAGCGCCGACCAGGGGCCGAAGACGCAGGCGGCGAGCCGCGCGCGGCTCGCGCGCATGATCGGGCACGACGCGCACGACGCGTCGGACGTCGAATGGCTGCACTTTGCGCGGCGCTGGCGCGCGCTGCAGGTGCGCGAAATCGGCGCGAACCTGATGCGCGTGGTCGCCGCGCAGCCGGCGCTCGCGGCCGCGCCGCTGGTGGCCGCCGGCTGCGGCCGCTTCCTCGTCGCCGCATTGGCGCGCGACGAGGCGCGCGGCTATATCGACTTCGGCGCGCTGGCGGGCGTGCCCGATGCTTGCGCGGCATGGGCGGCGACCTGCGCGCCGAGCGTGGCGGTCGCGCTGCTCGCGGCGCGCGAGCCGGGCGCCCAACGGCGCGGCGCGCGTGGTATCGCGGCGCGCGCGGCATGAGTCGAGAGGCGCGGCGCGCAATCCGGGGACGCGGCGCGCCGGCGCACGAGTAGCGCAAAGAGGGGCAGGGGACACGATATGGCGAGCGGGACAAGTTCGGTGATGAACGAGGTTGCGAAACGACGCGACCCGGCCGGGCACTCAACTGGACACGAGGGCAACAGTCATGTGGGTGGTCAAGATCGGAGGCAGCCTGAGTCACGACCCGGCACTGCGCCACTGGCTCAGTGAGCTATGCGAAGTCGGCGGCGGACGGGTCGTGATCGTGCCCGGCGGCGGCGATTTCGCGGACAAGGTCCGCCAGTACCAGGGCGAGTGGAACTTCGACGATCTGGCCGCGCACAACATGTGTCTGCTCGCGATGACGCAATATGCGCTGCTGATGCAGGGTGTTTCGCCCGAACTGGTGATCGCGTCGAGCGAGGCGAAGATTCGCCGCACCCTGCGTGACGGTCATGTCGCCGTGTGGGCGCCGACCGCGCTGATGCGCGACACGCCCGACGCGATGAGCAACTGGGACACGACCTCGGACAGCCTCGCCGCCTGGCTATCGACGATGCTCAACGCGGAGCGGCTGGTCGTCGTCAAATCCTGTCCGATCGCCGTCGACGATCCGCTCGAAACGCTGGCCGCGTCGGGGGTGATCGACCGCAAGTTCGTCGACTACGTGAACGATGCGAACTATGTGGTCGAATTGCTCGACAAGAGCAACGTCGCGCTGATGCGCGACCGTTTGCTGAATATTCCGGTGATGTGATCGGCTGCTACAGCCGCGTCGCGTTCGTCGAGCCCGGCAACGGCGCCGCGCCATCGACGCGAATCTCTCCAGCCGGCCGATGCAACGCGCTCGCCCATTGCGCGACGCGCTCGGGGTCGAGCCGCGAGCGGCGCCCGTCGGCGCACAGCGCGGTGCGAAAACCGGCCACGTCGGGCGCCAGCGCGCGGATCTGCGGCAGTTGCGCCCAGCCGAGCGCACCGGCGATGCCCGCCATCGCGCCGCGCTGACGCGCGAGCCGCAACCAGCGCGCGAGCGAGTCGACATCGACGTGATCGAACAGCGTGCCGCCGTCCTTGCTCGCGGTATCGAACATCAGGCCGGCGAAACCGAGCGCCGCGGTGTGGCTGACCAGTTCGTCGTCCATGCCGCCGTCGCATAGCAGCACCGGCACGACGCTAGCCGGCAGATTCGCGAGCTGCTCGAGGCAGCGGCGCGCGGCCGGTCCGCGCGCGACGCCGACCTTCACATAGTCGACGCCGGCATCGCTGACGTCGATCACGCGCGCGGCGATCTCGTCGAACGCATCGGCCGGCACGTCGCCGATCGCCGCGCTGATCGGCTTGACCGGGTAGCGCGCGCGAAGTTGTTGCGCGATGTTGGTGATGGCGCCGATCGACAGGCCGCCGAGCGCGCCGTCGTCCGGCTCTTTCAGGTCGATCAGCTCGGCGCCGGCGCGGGCGGCGTCGAATGCTTCGTCAGCCGAGCGGACGCTCGCGAGCAATGCGGTCATCGGGGTTCTCCGCGGAAGGAAGGGTTTTCAGTGATGGGCCGAAGCGGCGGCCTGATGCGCCGCGTCTGCGAGGCTCGCGCGATATCGCGCGATCGCGGCGACGAGCCAGCTCCATGCGGTGCGCTCGTTGTCGCCGGCGGTTTTGTCGATCGCGATCTGCAGATACGCCATTTCTCGATCGACCTTGTCGGCCGGCAGCATGAAGAGCCGGCTCACCAGAATCGCGCCTTCCACGACCGCCGACTGCGCGCGATTGAAGCCCGCGAACGGCGCGTGGTTTTCACGGTGCACGCATTTCATCACCAGCACCGGGCGCTCGGCGTCGTCGCGCAGCTCGTCGAGTTCGAGCTCGGCGTGGGCCAGCGACTCGGCCAGACGTACGCTCGGCACGCGGCTCGCGGCCACGGTCGGCCAATCGGTCGCGCAGTGCGTGACGCAGCCCGCGAAGATACGCACGTCGATGGTGAAATTCAGCACGGCCGCGCGCGTCGCGATCACGTTGTCGAGCGTGACCGACGGACGGAAAGGCGCAAGGATGATGCGCTCACCCTCGTGGCGCGCGCCCATTGGCGCGATATGAGGACGGCCATCGCACGCTGCCGTGGTGACGATCGTTTCGTGGATCATGGCTGGGAACGCGTGTCCCGACAGCGCCGGAAGGCCGGCCGTCAGCAGAGGTCAAACACAAACGGGAACCGCAAGGGGGCCGCGGCGTGCGGCCCGGTTGCGGGCTTAACGCGTAGCGACATACATCACGATTTCAAAACCGAGGCGTACGTCGGTGTAGCTCGGAGTCGTCCATTGCATACGTGCTTTCTCCTTCGGTTGAAACAGCGGGTGGAACAGCGTTGCGCCGCCGGCCCGGCGTGATGCCCGGTGTCGACGGCAGCCGGCATCATGCAAGCTCCGTGCCCGTGCGCGTTCCGGCCGGCCAGGCGTGCGTGCATTCGACGGCCAATACAGCACCCGGCGAATTGCGCCACGCCGTGGCGCTCGCGCGGGTTGCCAGACGCAAAGAGCCGCGCGGTGTGGCGAAAACGAAGCAAAGTGTGCCATCGCGATTCGCTAATTCGATTGCGCTGTCACGCCGCGCCCGCCTCGCTCACCAACACATTCTGCTCCCATTCGCGTCGCACGGCTCGAAAAAGAACCTCACGATGTGGTAGCCGAAGTTGGAGTAATAACCGATCCGTTAAGTCTGCCAAATAAAATCGTGAATTCACCTTGGGCGTGTCCGTGCCTACAGTGCAACTCAAGCGCTTCGTTCTTCCGGCAGTGCGCTTGCCACCTTCGAGGACACGTCATGAACGATTTCAGTCAACCGCCGATCCAGCCCGAACCTCAAGCGCGCGATCCGCACAATCCGCGCGAACGGTACGCGGCGGGCGTGATGAAATACCGCGAGATGGGGTACTGGCAACCGGACTACGAACCGAAAGACACCGACGTGATCGCGCTGTTTCGCATCACGCCGCAACCCGGTGTCGAACCCGAGGAAGCAGCGGCCGCGGTGGCCGGCGAATCCTCGACCGCGACGTGGACGGTGGTGTGGACCGACCGGCTCACTGCCTGCGACATGTATCGCGCGAAGGCGTATCGCGTCGAGCCGGTGCCGGTGTCTCGCGCCGACGAGCCGCAGTACTTCGCGTATATCGCTTATGAACTCGATCTGTTCGAAGAGGGCTCGGTCGCGAACCTGACCGCGTCGATCATCGGCAACGTGTTCGGCTTCAAGCCGCTGAAGGCATTGCGGCTCGAAGACATGCGCATTCCCGTCGCGTATCTGAAGACGTTTCAGGGGCCGCCGACCGGCATCGTCGTCGAGCGCGAACGGCTCGACAAGTATGGTCGGCCGCTGCTCGGCGCCACGGTCAAGCCGAAGCTCGGTCTGTCGGGCAAAAACTATGGACGGGTGGTCTACGAAGGCCTGCGCGGCGGCCTCGACTTCCTGAAGGACGACGAGAACATCAACTCGCAGGCGTTCATGCACTGGCGCGACCGCTTCCTGTTCGCGATGGAGGCGGTGAACCGCGCCCAGGCGGAGACTGGCGAGTTCAAAGGGCACTATCTGAACGTGACGGCCGGCACGATGGAGGACATGTACGAGCGCGCCGAATTCGCGAAGGAGCTCGGCTCGTGCATCGTGATGATCGACCTCGTGATCGGCTGGACCGCGATCCAGTCGATGTCGCGCTGGGCCCGCAGGCACGACATGATCCTGCATCTGCATCGCGCGGGGCATGGCACCTACACGCGGCAACGCAACCACGGCATCTCGTTTCGCGTGATCGCCAAATGGCTGCGCATGGCGGGCGTCGATCACGCGCATGCGGGCACCGCGGTCGGCAAGCTCGAAGGCGATCCGCTGTCGGTGCAGGGCTACTACAACGTGTGCCGCGACGCGCACAACGCGGTCGATCTGTCGCGCGGCATTTTCTTCGACCAGCCGTGGGCCGGCTTGCGCAAGGTGATGCCGGTCGCCTCGGGCGGGATTCACGCGGGGCAGATGCATCAGCTGCTCGATCTGTTCGGCGACGACGCGATCCTGCAGTTCGGCGGCGGCACGATCGGCCATCCGGCCGGCATCCAGGCCGGCGCGACCGCGAACCGCGTCGCACTCGAAGCGATGGTGAAGGCGCGCAACGAGGGCCGCGACATTCTGCGCGAAGGGCCCGACGTGCTCGAAGCCGCCGCGCGCTGGTGCACGCCGCTCAAGCAGGCGCTCGATACGTGGCGCGACGTGAGCTTCAACTACGCATCGACCGATACGCCCGATTTCGCCGCCACGCCGACGGCGGCCTAGCCACGCCGAGCTTTTCCCGCGAGCGCCTCACGAGCGCATCCGCGACGCGGTGCAACGGCACCGCGCGGGGCACCGTTGACGCCGTTCCGAACGCGACATCCATCCACGAGGTTCGTCATGCGTATTACTCAAGGAACGTTTTCTTTTCTGCCCGAGCTGACCGACGAGGAAATCGGCTTGCAGATCGACTACGCGCTGCGCCAGGGCTGGGCCTGTTCGGTCGAATTCACCGACGACCCGCATCCGCGCAACACCTACTGGGAAATGTGGGGTCTGCCGATGTTCGACCTGCACGACGCGGCCGGCGTGTTGCAGGAGGTCAGGGCTTGCCGCGAGGCGCGGCCGCAGCACTACATCAAGGTCAACGCGTTCGATTCCGTGCGCACCTTCGAGACGATGCGCCTGTCGTTCATCGTCAACCGGCCGGACGTGGAGCCGGGCTTCCGGCTGTTGCGGCAGGACGGGCAGGGGCGCACGCAGCGCTACAGCATGACGGGCTACGCGGGCGACCGGCCAGCGGGCGAGGGTTACGGCGCGGCGGGCTGACGCCGCTGATCGCACAACAACGCACACGACGACCCGCAGCGAGGAGCAACCATGACAGACGCCGCCATCGTGGACGCACTGCCCGCGTCCACCGCGCACAGCGACGCCGCCGCGCCCCACATCGACCTCGCGGCACTGTACCGCGACTCGGGCATCGGCGACGTGCTCGGCGAACTCGATCGCGATCTGGTCGGGCTCGCGCCCGTGAAAACGCGCATTCGCGAAGTCGCCGCGCATCTGCTGGTCGAGCGCGCGCGGGCTTCGCTGGGTCTCGCGGGCGGCGCGCCGACCTTGCATATGTGCTTCTCCGGCAACCCCGGCACCGGCAAGACGACGGTTGCGCTGCGCATGGCGGAAGTGTTGCACCGGCTCGGCTACATTCGCTGCAATCATCTGGTGTCGGTCACACGCGACGATCTGGTCGGCCAGTACATCGGCCACACTGCGCCGAAAACGCGCGATGTGCTCAAGCGCGCGATGGGCGGCGTGCTGTTCATCGACGAAGCGTATTACCTGTATCGCCCGGAGAACGAGCGCGACTACGGGCAGGAAGCGATCGAAATTCTGTTGCAGACGATGGAGAACCAGCGCAGCGACCTGGTCGTGATTCTGGCCGGCTACGCGTCGCGAATGGAAGTGTTCTTCGAGAGCAATCCGGGTTTCCGCTCGCGCATCGCGCATCACATTACGTTTCCCGATTACGAGGAAACGGAGTTGCTCGAAATCGCCGAGCGGATGCTCGGCGCCATGCATTACCGCTTCGATGCCGCGTCGCGCCGCGCGTTCGCCGACTATCTGGCGCGCCGCATCCGCCAGCCGAATTTCGCCAACGCGCGCTCGGTGCGCAACGCGCTCGACCGCGCGCGGCTGCGCCAGGCGAACCGCCTGTTCGCGAGCGCCTTGCAAGGCGGCGAGCCGATCGACGCCGCCACGCTGACGCTGATCGATGCCGCCGACGTGCGCGCGAGCCGCGTGTTCGACGCGCCGCCGCAGTCCTCGCAATCGCCTTCCACCGCGCGCGCCGTCACGTCGCCGCCGGGCTGAATCACGACACCATCGACGGAGAACGCCATGCAGGACGGACGCACGACACTTTCGAAGTTCCTGATCGACACGCTCGATCGCCCGCCGTGTACGGACGACACGCGCGACACTGCAGGACTCTCCGCGCTGCTCATCGACGTAGCGGCGGCCATCAAGTCGATCTCGGCGATGCTGACCAAGGGCGCGCTAGGCGGCAACTACGGTTCCGCGCAAACGCTCAACACGCACGGCGAGCAACAGAAGAAGCTCGACGTCTCGAGCAACGAGATCTTCGTGCAGCAATGCGAGTGGGACGGCTTGCTGGCCGCGATGGTGTCCGAGGAAATGGAGCACGTCTACGCGATTCCGCCGGACTATCCGCGCGGCGAGTATCTGCTCGCGTTCGATCCGCTCGACGGCTCGTCGAATATCGACATCAACGGCGTGGTCGGCTCGATCTTCTCGGTGCTGCGCACGCGCGACCCGGCAGAGGATGCAACCAGCGAAGCCGCGTTCCTGCGGCCGGGCTGCGAACAGGTCGCGGCCGGCTATGCCGTGTATGGACCGTCGACGATGCTGGTGCTGTCGGTCGGCAATGGCACGCATGGCTTCACACTGGAGCGCGAGATCGGCAACTTCGTGCTCACGCATTCGAACATCCGGATTCCGGAGGAAACCGGCGAGTTCGCGATCAACGCATCGAACGAGCGCTTCTGGGAGCCGCCCGTGCGCCGCTACGTGCAGGAGTGCAAGGACGGCCGCAGCGGTTGCCGCGCGCGCGACTTCAACATGCGCTGGATCGCGTCGATGGTCGCGGAAGTGCATCGCATCCTGATGCGCGGCGGCGTGTTCATGTATCCGCGCGACTCGAAAACGCCGGCGATGGAAGGACGCCTGCGCCTGCTCTACGAAGCGAACCCGATGAGCTTCCTGGTCGAGCAGGCGGGCGGTCTCTCGATCACCGGCCGGGAACGCATTCTCGACGTCGCGCCGCGTGCGCTGCATGGCCGCGTGCCGGTGATTCTCGGCTCGAAGAACGAGGTCGAGCGCATTGCGCGCTATCACGGCGAATACGACCGCGGCGAGGACAAGCCGTTCACGTCGCCGCTGTTCGGCACGCGCTCGTTGTTCCTGCCGGATTTCACGGCGTGATCGGCGACCGACGGCGCGCTCAGCGTACAGAACACAGTCATCCGGAGACAAACGCATGTCAGTCAAACATCCGATCATCGCGGTGACCGGCTCGAGCGGCGCCGGCACCACCACCGTCATGAAGAGTTTCACGCATATCTTCAGACGCGAGCACATCAATGCGCAGATCGTCGAAGGCGACGCGTTCCATCGCTACGACCGCAACGGCATGCGCGCGGCGATGCAGGAGCGCGAACGCGACGGTGTGCCGAATTTCAGCCACTTCGGGCCGGAAGCGAATCTGCTCGAAGAACTCGAAACGCTGTTCACGCGCTACGGCGAAAACGGCAGCGGGCAGTTTCGCCACTACGTGCACGACGCGGGCGAAGCGCAACTGTACAAGCAGGACGGCGGCACCTTCACGCCGTGGGAGGGGGTCGCGCCCAATACCGACCTGATGTTCTACGAAGGGCTGCATGGCGCGGCGGTGACCGAGAAGGTCGATATCGCGCGGCATGCGGATCTGCTGATCGGCGTCGTGCCGATCATCAACCTCGAATGGATCCAGAAGCTGCACCGCGATCAGACGATGCGCGGCTACACGCACGAAGCGGTGGTCGACACGATCCTGCGGCGCATGCCCGACTACGTGAACTACATCTGCCCGCAGTTCTCGCGCACGCATGTGAACTTCCAGCGCGTGCCGACCGTGGACACGTCGAATCCGTTTACCGCCCGCGAGATTCCGCAACCGGACGAGAGCTTCGTCGTGATCCGCTTCGCGCGGCCGAAGGGTATCGATTTCCAGTATCTGCTGACGATGCTGCACGACTCGTTCATGTCGCGCCCGAACGTGATCGTCGTGCCCGGCGGCAAGATGGGACTCGCGATGCAGCTGATCTTCACGCCGATGATCCTGCAACTGATCGACCGACGCTCGCGCGCCTGAGCGGTACCAGACGGATACCGAGGTTCATTTCGCAAGGAGAGATTCGATGAGTGCAGTCGCGCAACCGCTTGACGCACCCGCCACGCGCTCGATGGCCGACGCGCTGCGCATGCTCGCGCTCGACGAAGCGCGGCGCGTCGCGGACCGCGCGCGTTGAGCCCGCCGCTCGCCAAGATTTCATTTCATATCGAGGAGCACGCAATGGCCTTCATCACCCTGCGGCAACTGCTGGATCACGCGGCCGAACACGACTACGGCGTGCCCGCGTTCAACGTCAACAACATGGAGCAAATTCACGCGATCATGCGCGCGGCCGAGGCCACCGATAGCCCGGTGATCCTGCAGGCGTCGGCCGGCGCGCGCAAGTATGCCGGCGAGCCGTATCTGCGCCATCTGGTGCTCGCCGCGCTCGAAGCGCACCCGGACATTCCGCTCGTGCTGCATCAGGATCACGGCGCGAGCCCCGCGGTGTGTCAGCAGGCGATCCGCTCGGGCTTCACGTCGGTGATGATGGACGGCTCGCTGCTGCCCGATCAGAAAACCCCCGCCGCGTACGACTACAACGTCGACGTGAGCCGGCGCGTGGTGGACGCCGCGCATGCGGTCGGCGTGTCGGTGGAAGGCGAACTCGGCTGTCTCGGTTCGCTCGAAACCGGCACGGCAGGCGAAGAGGACGGCGTCGGCGCACAAGGCAAGCTCACACGCGAGCACCTGCTGACCGATCCGGACGAAGCGTGGCGCTTCGTCGACGCGACCGGCGTCGATGCGCTCGCGATCGCGATCGGTACTTCGCACGGCGCGTACAAGTTCAGCCGCGAGCCGACCGGCGACATCCTCGCGATCGACCGGATCGCCGATATCCATGCGCGCATTCCGAACACGCATCTGGTGATGCACGGTTCGTCGTCGGTGCCGCAGGAATGGCTCGCGGTGATCCGCGAATATGGCGGCGAGATTCCGACCACCTACGGCGTGCCCGTCGACGAAATCCGCCGCGGTATCGCGAACGGCGTGCGCAAGGTCAACATCGACACCGACATCCGTCTCGCGATGAGCGGCGCGATGCGCAAGTCGCTCGCCAATGCGCGCGCGGAGTTCGATCCGCGCGCGGCATTGAAGGCCGCCACCGCCGCGGCGAGCGCGATCTGCGTCGAGCGATTCGAGGCGTTCGGTTGCGCGGGTCAGGCGGCGCGCATCAAGCCGCTGCCGCTCGACACGATGGCGAGCCGCTACCACTAACGCCACTGGACGGAGAACGCAATGCGCGAATTCCTGATTGCTCCGTCGCTGCTGTCGGCGGATTTTGCCCGGCTCGCCGACGAGATTCGCGACGTGACGGCGGCCGGCGCGGACTGGATTCATCTGGACGTGATGGACAACCACTACGTGCCGAACCTGACAGTCGGCCCACTCGTGTGCTCGGCGATCCGGCCGTACACGACGCTGCCGTTCGACGTGCATCTGATGACCACGCCCGTCGATCCGCTGGTGTCGGCGTTTGCCGAGGCCGGCGCGAACCTGATCAGTTTTCATCCGGAGGCGACGCTGCACGTGCATCGGACCATCGAACTGATCCGCTCGCACGGTGCGCGCGCGGGGCTGGCGCTGAATCCGGCCACGCCGCTCGCGGCGCTCGATCACGTGCTGGAGATGCTCGACGTCGTGCTGGTGATGTCGGTGAATCCGGGCTTCGGTGGCCAGGCATTCATCGCCGAAACGCTCGACAAGCTGCGGCTGCTGCGCGAGCGCGTCGACACGACGATGCAGCGCACCGGGCGGCCATTGCTGATCGAAGTGGACGGCGGCGTGAAGGCGTCGAACATCGCGCGTGTCGCCACGGCGGGCGCGGACGTGTTCGTTGCCGGGTCGGCCGTGTTCGGTGCGGGCGATCGCGCGCAGGCGATCCGCGGCATGCGCGGCGAACTGGCTACTGTCGACGAACCCGCGGGGGTGGCCGCCATGCAGTGATGGCGCTGCTGTTTCAGCGCTTTTTCAGCGTCTCGCCCGGCGCGCACCATGCGCTGAGATCTTCTTCAGGCCGGTCGACCGCGCAGCCCCAGTCGAGCGGCTGGTCCTGATCGAAGCGCTTGCCGAGCCGCCATGCAATCTCGGCGCGCGCAAGCTGCACGCCCATATAGAACGCGTGGCCGCCGTCTGTTTCGAGGTTCAACTGCGGGTACAGCGCGAACGGATCGTCGCCGCGACGATGGCCGTCGCGGTTGTACACGTGAATGCCATCGGCGCTGATCTGCACGCGGAAATTCGGGTCACGCACGCCGCGCGCGAATTCGTCGATTTCTTCGGCGCTGTACGGAAACGGCCGTTTCGCGTGGACCGTCGCGAGTTCGGTGCTGATGCCCTTCGGCAGCACCTGCGCATCGCGCGCGGCATGCATCACGCGGCGCGCGACATCGGCTTCGCGCAACGCGCGCCGCGCATGCTGGCTCACCGACGTCGCCAGCACCGCGCCAACGCGCAATTCAGCCGCCATGCCGAGCAGCACCGCGTTGATGCCGCTCGTGTCGGCCTCGGTCAGTTCGGTCACGTTGCCGATGCCCATCATGATCGCGATGTCGGGATAGCGCTCGCGCAAACGCACATAGCGCGCAATCGACGCGGCCAGCCCGAACGGAATCGGATCGAGAATCGGATCGGCGAGAAACGCGCGGCCGCGCGCGGACAGCGCGTCGATCGCGGCGTCGAGCGAAGCGGGGTCGGCCGGTTCGCGCGCGACGAGGATCGGCGTCGACGGCACTTCGTCGGCGATCCATAGCGTGTCGAGGTTCAGGCTCATCAGATAGTCGGCGCCCGCGCGCCCGCCGCGCAGCAGTTCGTCGTTGCGCATCGAATCGACGCTGACGCGATAGCCTTCGGCCTTCAGCCGCCGCACCGCGTCTTCGAGAAGCGGAAACGGCGTGTCCGGCAGACAGCCGATGTCGATCACGTCCGCGCCTTGGGCCGCATACTCGCGCGCCCTTGCCGCGATGCCGTCGAGGTCGAGGCGCGGCGCATCGACGATCTCCGCGAAAATCTCCGTGTCGTAGCGGCTCAGATCGAACGGCTTCGCCTTGTGGCCGAAAAATTGCGGCAAGTCCTTGACCTCCTCGGGACCGCGTTCGAACGGTACGTCGTAGTGCGCGCTCAGCGCGTCGAGATCGCCACGGCAGCGGCCCGGCACGATCACGCGCTGCGCGGCGAGCGGCGCGCTCACGCGGCGCTGGATCAGGTCGGCGGTCATCAACCCGGCCACTTGCAGGCCGATTTCGCGCACCTCCCAACTGAACGGCGTCGGCGCCATGCCGTCGAGCACGCGCCGCAGGCTCGGTTCGGCAAGCCGGCCGGTCAGGAAGAGGAGGTGGTCCATGCGAGGTCGAGGGTCGCGAGGCGTTGGGTGAGCGCCGCTTCGAGTTCGTCGAGCGAGCGCGCGAGCGTCGTGTATTCGAAGCGCGCCAGACGCTCGACGTTGTCGAGTTCGATCGCCCGTGGCCGCAGTTCGACCCATTCGTCCGGGCTATGCGTGATCACGCTCGGTTCGGTGTCGCACGCAAAGACGATGCCGGGGATGCATTGCTTGCCGGCCTGCGCGTACATATTGGTCGGCAGTGTATCCGAGATGCCGTAAGCGCATTTGGCGACCGTGTTGCTGGTGGCGGGTGCGATCACGACCGTGTGATACACGCCGTGATACAGCATGCCGACCGGCACGCCGCTCGCGCTGTTGTCGCGCAGTACGCGAAAGTGTTCGCGCAGCTTGTCGAGCGACCAGCCATAGAGCGGCAGCACTTCCTCGGCCGCCGCGGACAGAAACAGATCGACGCGGGGCAAGCGCCGCGCGAGCGCGATCGATTCTTCCAGCATATGACCGGAGCCGGTCACGCACCACGCGAAGTGCGCATCCGGCCTGAAGTCGGCGAGATCGCGGGCGCCCTTGCGAGCAGACTCGCTGGAGGACCTGAGGGACGACCCGGTCATGCGTCGAGATCGAACGGCATGCCGTCGGCCGGCGAGCCTTCATGCGACAGCCGGATGTGCAGCCGGCGCATCTTGCGATACAGCGTATTGCGGCTGATGCCGAGCGCCTTCGCGACGTTGCTGACGTTCCAGCGGTGCTCGTCGAGCAGCGACAGCACCGTTTCGCGCTCGTTCAGCTGGATCGCGTTCAGCGAAGAAATGTCCGCCTCGTCGGCGAGATGCCCGTCCATGTCCGCGTTCGCGAGGCGCAGCGCGATCGGCAGGTCGACCGCCGACGTGCGTTGCGTGACCTCGGGCGGCAGATGCTCGCAGCGGATCGGCTCGCCGTCGGACAGCGCGATGGCCATCTGCAACACGTGACGCAGCTGACGGATGTTGCCGGGCCACGCGTAGGTGAGCAGCGCGTGTTCGGCTTCCGGCGTCAGATCGGGCGGATCGTCGGTTTCGTTCGCGAGCAGATGATGGATCAGCGGCAGCTTGTCGACGCGCTCGCGCAGCGCCGGCAGATTCAGCTCGACGCCCTTGAGCCGGTAGTACAGATCCTCGCGGAATTGCCCGCTTTGCACGAGTTCGAGCAGATTGCGGTGGCTCGCGCTGATCAGCTGGAAATTGACCTTGACGGTGGTCTCGGCGCCGAGCGGCGTGACCTCGTGTTCCTCGATCACGCGCAGCAGGCGTGCCTGCAACACGAGCGGCATGTCGCCGATCTCGTCGAGAAACAGCGTGCCGCCGTTGGCCTGCACGATCTTGCCGCGCCGTCCTTCGCGCTGCGCGCCGGTAAACGCGCCCGCGCGATAGCCGAACAGCTCGCTCTCGATCAGGTTCTCCGGCAGCGACGCGCAGTTGACCGGCACGAACAGACCGGCGGCGTGCGGGCTGATGCTATGCAAGGCCTGCGCGAAGACTTCCTTGCCGGTGCCGGTCTGGCCGCGCAGCACGATCGGAATCTTGCGCTGGATCACGCGCGCGGCCAACTGGATCTGCGAGGCCATGCGCGGGTCGCCGAATTCGAGGTGCGCGATCTCGTCGAGCTTCGGCACCGGCGGATGTTTCTCGTGTTTTTCGGCGGCGTTGGCGCGCATGGCGGAGTCGGGGACGAGCACGCGCGTCACGCGCCCCGTGGCGTTTTGCGGCGTCTGCGCGACGAGGAAAAAGCGGTTCGTCGCGTTTGCGCTGTAGACGGTGACCGGATGGAACGAGCCGCGAATGCTGCGCGCGATCATGTCTTCGAGCGACGCGTTGAATGCTTCCTCGATGCGCCGGCCGCGCAGCTCGCTCAGCGAGCGGAAGCCCAGCTGGAACAGCGCGCTGCGATTCGCGGCGAGCACGGTGCTGTCGTCGCCGACCGCGAGCTTGCCGCCGTGCAGCGTGCCGACGAATTCCGGGCGGCTGTGGAAATGGATCATGTTGGCGTGCCGGTAGCGCGCATCGAGCAGACGGTTTTCGATCATCTGACGCGACATGCCGACCAGCACCAGCGAGTGCTGCTGCAGCAGCTTCGAGCGGCTCGTGACGTCGAGCACGCCGGCGATTTCGCCGCCGTCGTCGAAGATCGGCGCGGCCGAGCACGTCAGCGACGTATAGCGCGGATAGAAATGCTCGTGCTGACAGACGGCGATGCAGTCACGCTCCGCGAGGCAGGTGCCCATGCCGTTGGTGCCGGCTTCGCGTTCGCTCCACAGCGCGCCGACGCGAAAGCCGTCGACGGCGACCGCCTCGGCGAACGGCACGGACGACACCTGATGCACGATCACGCCGCCAGAATCGACGAGCACGACCGCGAGCTCGGGATCGGCCAGTTGCTGGTAGAGCGTCGTCATCTCGAGCTTCGAACACGCGATCAGATCGCCGAGCGCCTCACGGCGCGCGCTGAGTTCGTACTCGGTGAGCACCGGCGGCGGCACGAAACGCGCGGGGTCCAGCTGGAATTCGTTGATGCAGCGCGTCCACGACTGAGCTACGGGTTCGCTTGTCGGGCGCGTGGTCAACTGATGGTTGACCACGTTCAGAACTTCCCGGACGTGCGTACTGCTGTCAGCGAGCAACGACATGGGATTTGCCTCCGTTGCGTCATTTCGCAAGCGTGACTGCTTCGCACGCCGCGAATGCCGCTTTATCAAGCCTGCCTGCCCCTGGCGCGGCGCAATCTCGGTTCGCCTGCGCCCTCCCGACCGGCCCTACTACGAGGCGGGTGTTGAAAACTGTACGCCCGATGCAGGATTGGTTCAACAGAAAGTCACACTGGGTTTACCTCACTGTGCCCGGAATTTGCTTTTCTCGATGCGCGACGCGTTAAACGGGTTGCAGGTTGCATGCCTGTCGCAGCTTCGGCACAGAGTGTGCCGCGCGTCGTTCAGTTCTACTGTTCTACTGTTGCATCGTTTCGCTCGTCATCACAGGCTGTTCAATCCTGGGCCGCGCCGCGGCGGAGATCAAATCATGGATCGTTTCGATACTATTCGCCTTGCCGAATTTTCCAGCCTCGGCGCCAATCCCGGCCCGCAAGTCGGCGCGTTGCCCGAGCGCCTGGACATCGTATTCATCGAGAATTTCATCGGCCAGACGGTCATCGGTATCGATAGCAGCGAGTTGCATGTTGCGCAACCGGTGCGTGTGAACCTGGCTATCGGCATGCCAGCGATCCGCGCCTGCGCGACGGACCGGATCGAAGATACGGTCAACTACGCGGCCGTGCGCGGGGCGCTGCTCGAGCTGTTCGCGTCGCATCGCGTGCGGCTGCTGGAGGCGCTTGCCGAGACGATCGCGCAACTGCTGATCGCCGACTTCGGCGCGCACTGGGTGCGCGTGTCGCTCGCGAAGCCGGCCAAGTTCGCCGACCTCGCGGCCGTCGGCGTGCAGATCGAGCGGCGTCGCGGCGATGGCTCGGCGGCGGCCGTGGGTCTCGCGCGGTACGCGTCGCTGGGCGAGGGGCTGGTGCCGAATTGAGGGGGGCGCCGAGCTGGGCGCGCCGAGCGGGGGGCGCCGAGCCGGGGGCGCCGAGCCGGGCGCGCCGAGCGGGGGGGCGCCGAGCCGGACGCGCCGAGCGGGGCGCGCAGAACGCCCGGCGCGTTTCAGGCCGTGGTCATTTCGCCACGGTCGACGTCTTCTGCGGACCGAGTCCGCACGCGTGATATGCGGTGGTTTGCAGCGCGCGGAAGCGCTTGGTTTGCGCCTTGGCGTGGTCGACGCGGAATTCCGCGCCGCCTTCGCCGCCTAGCGTCGCGTACTTCGAGAAGGTCGACTGGTCGACGAATTCGTCGTACGGCAACGACGCGGCCATCTTGTCGATCACGCACGAGCACTTGTAGACGTTCGCGAACTCGTGGCCGTTATCGTCCATGCAACTGAGCACGTATTCGACGCGACCCTCGGTCGGATAGTTGTAGCCGCCCGCCCACGCGAGCGGCGCGGCGAGCAGGAGCGAGGTAAAGGCGAGAAGCGCGCGACATCTGTTGGTCATTGAATGCCTCTGCGAAAGCATTGAGCCTGCTTCGCGAACCGCTGCGCGAGATGCGTGCCTTGCGGCCGCGAGGCGACGGGATGCGCGAGGAGGCGGGGCCGGCAACGGCGCCGGGTCTCCTGCGCTTGCATGCGCCGTCAGTTCGGCGCGAACGGATGCGCGACGCTGCCCTTCTTCGCCAGCACTTCAGCCGCGCTCGGGTCGCCGCTGACCGCGCGCTTGATGGCCTCGCGCGTCGCCTGATAGTTGAACTGCTGGATCTTCTTGTCGTCCTCGGCCTGCCAGTGAATGAACACGCCGACGCAGAGGAACAGATCGTCGGCTTCTTCCTGCGGGATCGTGCCGTCCTCGACACTGTCGGCCACCGCGAGCGCGACCGCGTGCTGCGCCGGGCCGAACATCTGCACGGCCTGCTTGGCGCCTTTGATCGTCACCTTGTTGAACAGGATCGTATTGGGCTTCGTGATGAGATTGGGCGCGACGACGGCGAGTAGCGACGTGAAGCCGTCCTTGTTGTTGGTGAGGGCGTTGCAGAACGCGGTTTCCGCAGCCGAACCTCGCGGTCCGATCAGCAAGTCGATGTGCGCGACCTCGTTGCCGTCGCCGACGAGCGACTCACCGATCATGACGCGGTTGATCTTGGCCATTCTGTTCCTCCAAAAGAGTAGGTATGGACCTGCTGACGAGGCGCCGCCCGCGATCGTCCAGATCAGCATCGCGAGAGCGGTGCGGGAATGCACGGCGGTACTAACTAACAGGTTCCGTGCCAGTTGTGGCAAAGGGCCTGCTGGCGCGCCTGTCCGGGTCGTGTTCAGTCCAGACGATTCAGGGTTAACCGCGCCCTTCGACGCAGCGCGCAAGAAACAGCGTGGCCACCGCGAGGTCCGCGCTGGTGCCGGGATTGATCGCGCGGGCCTTCAATTCGGCGTCCCAAGCATCGAGTTGCGGATCGCTTGCCGAGCAGCGCGCGGCGGATCGCGTTTGGCGCCAGCGCGCGTGCTGTTCGCGTGCCACGAGCGTGACACTCTGCGCCAGCGCGAGGCCGTGCTTGCGCACAATGTGAGAGTCGGGCCAGCCGCCGAGGAACGTGAGAAACACGTTGAGCATCGCGATTTCGCCTGGATCGGCGGGCGCGGGTTCGGGCGTCGGTATCGAGGCTTCGAAGTAGGCGGCGAGGCCGGTGTCGAACAGGTCGGCGCAACCGTTCGCGTATTGCCGCGCGATGCTGTCGCGCTCGCTGGCGAGCCGCATCGCGTCGCGCAGGCCGATCGTCGGCGGTGCGTGGACCGATTGCTCGGGCGCGTCGCCGAGGCCGCCGGGATTGGCGAGCGCGATCGCGCGGTAAGCAAGCCGAGCGTCTTCGACGTCGAGCCGGCTCAGCACGTCGCCGACGGCCGCGCGCCACGCTTGCGCCGACACCGGCGGTTCGCCGGTTTCGTCGAGGGCCGCGGCGAGCGGCGCGACCAGCAGCACGATGCCGAGATTCGTATTGCAGCCGACGGCCTCGCGCGTGTGCGTGACCGCGTCGAGAATGCGCTGTCCGACGCGCTCGCCGCGCGCGAATAGCGCGTCGAGCGACGCGTCCGCGCTGGCGAGGAACTGGGCCGCGTGCATGCCGTGGCCGGGGCTTTGGGTGCTGACGTTGCCGGGTTTCGGCGTGGTGACGTCGAGCGCGCAGGCTTCGAGGAAGGCCGTGCGCGCGTGCTCGACGGGAATCGCATGAGTGTCGGGCATCGCGCTCAAGCCCGGCGCTGCGGAGACTGCTCGGGCAACCCGGCGCTAGCGGCTTGCTCGGCCAGCCTGCGATCGAGCAGATCGTCGACGAGCGCCGCCGCGACATCGAGCGGCACGACCGACTGCAAACCGCGCCACGCGGCCACGCCGTTGACTTCGAGCACGAGGGGCAGCGCGGCGTCGTCGGCATTCGGGATCAGGTCCACGCCCGCGTAGTCGAGCCCGAGCGCGGCGGTTGCGCGCACTGCCGTCTGTGCGAGCGGGACCGTGAGCTCGGCGGGCTCGCAGCGCGCGCCTTGCGCGACGTTGTGAATCCAGCCCTTGCCGCCGCTGCGCCGCATCGCCGCAACCGCCTTGCCGCCGATCACGAGCACGCGCCAGTCGAAACCCGGCCGGTCGCTCGCGACGAAGCGCTGCAGATAAGCGACCTGCCGATAACGGGCGAGCGACGGCAATGGCGCGAGCAGCCCGCCGCGCGCGCCGAGCCGTTTGAGCCCGTGGCCTTGCGAGCCGAACAGCGGCTTGAGCACGACCTGACGGCCGGCGGCCGCTTCGCGCATCAGTACGCGTTGCGCGAACGCGGCGGATTCGCCGGCCCAGGTGGCCGGTGTCGGCACGCCCGCGCGATGCAGCAGGAAGCTCGTCATCGACTTGTCGACGCTGCGCTCGATCGCGCGCGCGTCGTTGTACACCGGCACGCCCGATTCACGCAGCGCGTGCAGGATGCCGAGCCGCAGCGTCACCTGCTCGAAGCTGCCGCCGGCGATGCCGCGTACGAACACCGCGTCCGGCAGCGTGCGGCCGAAGCCCGGGATCGCGAGGCCGTGCGGCAGCCACGTGGTGTCGATGCGGCAATCCGCGAGATCGACGCAACGCGCCTCGGCGCCGCGCGCGCGGAACGCCTTTTTCAGCCGGCCGGTGTGCCAGCCGGTTTCGTCGGTCATGATCGCGATGCGCACGCCTGATGTGATCATCATCGCGCGACGGACTCGCCGCCCCACTGTTTGCGCAGCAGGCCGCCGTCGAGCCGGCCGCCATGATAGGTCGCGCCGCTTTCGAGGCTGCTGACCCACACCTCGGCGGGCGCGAACAGCGCGGGATCGAGCTGATAGAAGTCGAAGTTGACGGCCGTGAAGACGTCCGCGAACGGCCGGCCGTAGTCGCGCGAATTGGCGGAGGGGAGGGTGTCGGCGAGACGTTGCGCGATCTCGTCGTGCTGGACGCTCAGGTGCACGCGGCCGCCGTACAGGATCGCGTCGTTGGTGCGGCCCATTGCCTGAATGCCGTCGGGCGCGGGCGGCGGCAGCGGCGCCGAGCCCGTCCCCGCGACGATCTCATCGAGCGGTACGCCGAGCACGTGCACCTTGTGCAGCGCAACTTCAACCACGCGGGCGACGACCTGTACCGTTCCCGCGACAGAGTGTGTCGGCGTGACGATCAGCGTCAGGTGTTCGGGCGCGAGGCCGCAATCGTGCAGCACCTTGTCGATCACGACCTGCGGCGGCAGGCAGTCCACTTCGAGCACCAGCGCGCCGCGCTCGTGGCGGTCGCGATAGCCGAGTTCGTCGAATAGCGGCTCCTTGACCGCGAGCGCGCGCGCGGGCCCCGAGCCGAGCGAAAAGAATTTCTTGCCACCGCTCTGCTCCCCGGTCGCCGACAGGCTCCAGCCCGCGTACTGGCTGCCGAGACAGGCGAGCACCGGCGACGAGGTGCTGACCTCGAGCATCGTCGGCCACAGCGGCGCGGCGTCGAAGTTCGCGCGTACCGCGACGCGGCCGAGACCGCCCATGCAGATGCGCGCGATCAGCACGCCGGCGTCGAGGCCGCCGCGCGCCTCGACGCCGGCGTCCGCGATCACGGTGCCATCGCGCGTGCGCGTCAGTGCGACGCCGAGCTGTGCCGCTTGATCGACGAGCCGTGCTACGAGGCGCTCTGAAAGCGCGTTCACGCTCGGCAACGCGGCGGGCGCGGAAGTCTCAGCTGTGGGCGTGGAGGCAGGCATGGTCGGGTTCATCGCAGGTTTCGATTCGTTGGACGACGCGTTCGTGCTGCGCGTCGAGCGCGGTGAGCACCGCGTCCACCGATGCCGCTCGCACGTGCAGCGTGCAGACCGGCTGCCCTGCGTCGACGCGGGTGCCCGGCATCGGCACGTCGCGGCATTGCGGATCGCGCACGCAGGCGTCCGAGAACGCGGCCGAGACGCTGAACGGCCGCTGCGCGAACAGCACGCGCTGACCGGCACGCCAGCGCGGCGCGCGGGCGAGCGCGAGGCTCGCGGCCGACGGCGCGCGGCCGTGGCGGCACGCGTCGAGGTGGCAGGCGAGCAGGCCGGCCGGCCATGCATCGGGCGACGCGGTTTCGTAGAGCGCCATCGTCGACGAAGGGCGCGGGTTGATTTCGAGCACGTCGAACGAGGCGCCGTCCGACAGGAAGTCGCAGCTGTTGATGCCGACGAGGCCGGTGTTTGCGCACAGCGCGTCGAGCGCTTGCTGCACGCGCGCGATGAACGCTGGCGGCAAGTCGATCGGCCCGATCGAGCCCGCATGCACGAAGCGCAGATCGCCGATCGCGCAGGTGAATTGCTCGGCGAAACCGATCAGATGCGCGACGCCGTGCGCGCCGATGAAAAGCGCCGACAGCGAGCGGCCTTGGCCAATGCGCTGGAAGTAGCCGTGCGCGGAGTCGGTCGTTAAATGGAACGGGTCGGCCGCCTCGATATGCGTACCGCCACAACCATCCGCCTGCTTGAACAGCCAGCCCTCGGCCGTCGCGGGCCGCTCGAACGACACAGCCGGATGCGCAATCCGCAACGCGTCGAGCAGCGCGAAAAAACGCCGCGGCTCGCGCACGGCCGCGATCGCCTCGGCAGCGTTGCCGAGAAAGCGCGGCAAGCCGGATTCGCGGCACAACTGAGGCATCAAAGGTTCGAGCCCGCTGCCGCCGATCCAGCCAAGCAAACCCGGCAAGCGCGCGACACGCGCAAGCGCATCGACGAGCCGCGCCCGGTCGATCCCGAGCGCGCCATCACCACCGCCGATGTCGAACCATAGCTCGGCGGCCTCGCGCGTGTCGCGGTCGCCGAAGACGTCGAGCGCGGCGACATGCAGGCCGGCGCGCGCCGCGGACTGCGCGAGCAAGCGCGCGGACTGCCCGACGACCGCGACCAACGGCGCATGCATGAGCGGGCGGTGCGACTTCATGACGAGCGCGCTCAGCCGAGACCGGCCGCGACCGCGCGGGCCTCGTCGTAGGCTTCCGGGAAGCCCAGGTAGACCGGCTTACCACCCGTGCGCATGCGCATGAAGAGGCGATGCTCGACCTGATATTTGACGTTGCCGATCGCCAGCGCGCCGATGCCGACCGCGCCCGCGTTCGGCACGCCGTCGATCGGTTTGCCGTCGTTCATCACGTTCACGCCGGCGATCCCTTCGGGCGGCACCGCGTTGACGTCGGCGGCGACGAGCAGGCGCTTCGCATGCATGAGGTCGTCCCTGCCGACCACCTGCGCGCCCGCGACGGCGGTGGCGAGCACGATTTCCGCGTCGGCGAGCGCGCCGCGCAGTTCGTCGGGCGTCGTGGCGCTGATGCCGTTCGTGAAGATGCCGAAGCGCTTGTTGACTTCGGCCGAGGCCCCGAGCGCGCGATTGCGGTCGTGGTGGCTCGCGATCGTCACGTCGGCGCCGCGCGACGCGGCGATCGCCGCCGCGATGCGCCCGACCGCGCCCGTTCCGCCGAGAATCAGCACGCGCTTGCCGCCCAGCTCCACGCCGTGCTGTTTGCCCAGATGCCGCTCGACCAGCGCGACGAGCGCGGCCGCGGTCGTGTACGAACCGCTCGGATCGGCGAACACCGAGACCTCGAACGGCGGGACCATCGCGCGGCGCGCGGTGTCGAGCATGTCGGCGGCCTGCATCACGTCCCGTCCGCCGATGAAGATGCCGGTGCGCGACACCCCTTTCGGGCCGCGCGAGAAGATCGCGTCCTGCGTCAGATTCGCGACCATGCCCGCTTCGACGTTGCAATACGGCACGATGACCTGATAGCCGGCGTCGGCGGCCATGTTGACGTCGAACGGACTCATCTGCGGCGTGGCCGTGAACATGTGCAGGATGTAGGGCCTTTCAAGGGTTTCTGACATGGCAGGGCTCGTTTTAGTGGCAATCTCGGGGACGGCGCAAGGCAAGGCCGCGCCGCGCGTGGCAGCGCCTTACATAAGCGGCGGCCTGAGCGGTGCAGCGCATCATGCGGCGTCGATGTGCGGCGCGCGCGCCTCGGCGCCGCTGATCGCCGCGCCGCTGTTGCGGCCCGCGACGACGCTGCATTCGATATGCGGCAGCGCGCTCGCGACGGCGCGCGCGGTCGCGAGCGCGCGGTCGGCCTCGCGCGCGCTCGCGAGCACCGCGAAGCCAGTCGGGCCCCACGAGGTCTGGCCGATGCCGGCGGTGCGTTCGGCGGCGACCGCGCGCAGTACGTGCTCGACGTCGGGACTCGCGAACACGCCGCCTTGCGCGCTCGCAAAATATTCGCCGATGGTCTGCTGCAGCTCGGTGAGGCCGTGCGCGAACGGCGCGAAGTTATGTTCGGCGGCGCCGGGCAGAATCTGCATCAGCACCAGATGGCATAGATGCGCGGCGAGCCGCTGCGGAAACGGCGCGAGCGATGCGAGCGCGCTGCGTTCCTCGGTACCGTGCAAGCCCTCGCGGCTGTTGTCGCTGACGAGCAGCACGCGCCACGGCTGCGGAAACGGCTGGCGCGACAGCAGCGGCGGCATGCTCTGGCGCAGATCGCCGGGCGGGCCGCCATCGAGCAGCAGGCCGCCGCACTCGAAGCCGAGTATGCCGATGCCGGAGCGGGCGCCGCGCCCGAGCAGACTGGCGAGCTCGGCGCTCCTCGCCGGCTGGCCGACGAGGCGCGCGAACGCGGTGCCGACCGCCAGCGCCAGCTGCGTGCCGGAGCCGAGGCCGGTGTGCGCGCGCGGTGCCTCCAGCACGTCGATCGCAAGTGTCGCCGGTCCATAGGCGGCCTGCAGCCGCGCGAGACTCAGCGCGATGCGCTCGCGCTCGGCCTCGCTGACCACGCCGCCGATCTGCTCGCGTTCGGCGAGCCGCGCTTCGATCCGCGTGCCGTGCGTATCGATGACGAGCCCCAGGCTGCCGAACGCACGCCCGAGCGACGCGTTCGGATCGAGAAAGCCCAGATGCAGCCGCGCGGGCGCATCGATCGTGATGGGGGCGCGTGGCGGCAGGCGGCGGAGCTGAAGCGGCATCTCGAGTGTCCTCAGGTGTCCTTGCGGGTGCGCAAGACCGGGTTCGGCCGCGGGGCGTCCGCAACGCGTCGCGGGTTCCAGCGATAGTGCGCCCGGCGACGTCAAGCGAAAGCCGTACCAGGCACGCGCAACGGCCGCCGCCGCGGGTTCGGCCCACTGGAACCGCTAAACGGGCACGCCGCGCCCACGCGGTTTCGCCGCCGCATGGACGCTGTGTGACGCCGAAGGCGCACTGTGTCACGCGCTGTTTCATCCGGCGACAGGAACGCGTGTCAACTGCCTTGCGCGGGTTTGGGCGCGTCGTACTTGATATAGCGGAAGCGCTGATCGTCGGCGGGCGTGCCTTCGAGCGGACCGTCCTCGAGGCCGGGCTGCCAGTGGACCACCGATTCGATCTTCGTCGCGAGCGCGAAGTCCTTGTCGGTGATGCCCTTGGCGCTGTGCGTCTTCAGCTTCACGGTCACGAAGGCGTACGAGACCGTCAGATCGGGGTGGTGCCAGGCGGCTTCCGCGAGGTGGCCCACGGTGTTGACCACCATCAGCGTTCCCTTCCAGCCCTCGGTGCGGTATTTGCGCCGCAGCCAGCCATCTTCCATATACCAGTGCTGCAGCGGACCGACGAGGCGCTGCTGGATCTCTTCGTCGGTATAGACGTGCTCGGTGTTTGCCATGGCTGTTGCTCCTCGAATGCGCGAATCGATCGCCGAACGAAGCATCGTTGCAAGTGACAGGCCCGTGCCGCGGCGTGTGATTCGCAAAGGACACGATTCGTATCACGCAAGTGACACAGTATGTGCCGCATCGCGTGATGCAGGCCCTTCAGCTTACCGCCATGCAAGCATCGGCGTGCAACGCCCGAGTGCCGCGATATCTCGCGCGTGCCGAGTCGCCGGGCCAGCGCAGCCAATAGCGGTAACCGTTGCCGCTATTCCGGCATGGAATATGCGTCGGCCGTTCATGCGTCGCGAAGCCCGACATCGATCGGGATAGCGCGTTAATCGTTACCTGCACTCGAGAAGGCGCGCACGATGCGATGAGGTAGCGTGGGTCATTCGTGAGTTGAACAGCAGGACAATTCTGGAGGAGACATGAACTTACGCACTGTAGTTCTTGGGCTCGCGATCCTCGCATCCGCAGCCTTTGGCTCTCTGGCTGCGCAGGCCGATTCGCAGCTCGACGCGCTGATGAAAAATCCAGCCAACTGGGCGGCCCAGGCGGGCGATTATGCGAATCACCGCTACAGCCCGCTCAAGCAGATCAACGAGAACAACGTCGGCAAACTTCAGGTCGCATGGACCATGTCGACCGGGGTGCTACGCGGCCATGAAGGCGCGCCGCTCGTGATCGGCGACACGATGTATGTCCACTCCCCGTTTCCGAACAAGGTCATTGCGGTCAACCTGAAGGATCAGACGTTCCTCTGGCAGTATCAGCCGAAGCAGGACGAGCAGGTCGTCTCCGTGATGTGCTGCGACACCGTCAATCGCGGTCTCGCGTACGGCGACGGCAAGATCTTCCTGCAGCAGGCCGACACCAAGCTCGTCGCGCTGAACGCGAAGACGGGCGACGTGGTGTGGACCGCGCAGAACGGCAATCCGAAAGCCGGCGAAACCAACACCAACGCGCCGCACGTATTCGGCGACAAGGTGCTGACCGGGATCTCGGGCGGCGAGTTCGGCGTGCGCGGGCGTCTGATCGCGTACGACATCAAGACCGGCAAACCGGCCTGGACCGCGTACAGCACGGGCCCCGACAACGATATGCTGCTCGACCCGCAAAAGACGATGACGTACTCCAACGGCCAGATGGTGCCGGTGGGCACGGATTCGTCGCTGAAGTCATGGAAGGGCGATCAGTGGAAGCTCGGCGGCGGCACCACGTGGGGCTGGTATGCGTGGGATCCGAAACTCAACCTTGTGTACTACGGTACCGGCAATCCGGGCACATGGAACCCGACGCAACGTCCGGGCGACAACAAATGGTCGATGTCGATCTTCGCGCGCGACCTGAATACCGGCATGGCCAAATGGGTCTACCAGATGACGCCGCACGACGAATGGGACTATGACGGCGTCAACGAAATGATCCTGTCCGATCTGACGATCAACGGCAAGCAGGTGCCCGCGATCGTGCACTTCGACCGGAACGGCTTCGGCTATACGCTCAATCGCGTAACCGGACAGCTGCTGGTCGCGCAGAAGTACGACCCGGCGGTCAACTGGGCCGACCGTGTCGACTTGCAAAGCGGCCTGCCGATCCGCAACGCGGCGTACTCGACGCAGGCGGCCGGCTCCGATCACAACGTGAAGGGCATCTGCCCGGCGGCACTCGGTTCGAAGGACCAGCAACCGGCGGCATACGATCCGAACTCGCACCTGTTCCTCGTGCCGACCAACCACGTCTGTATGGACTACGAGCCGTTCGATGTCGACTACGTGTCGGGACAGCCGTATGTCGGCGCCACGCTGTCGATGTATCCGGGCCCGAACGAGGGCAACGCGATGGGCAACTTCATCGCGTGGGATGCGAGCAAGGGCAAGATCGTCTACTCGAAGCCGGAGAGGTTCTCGGTGTGGTCGGGTGTGTTGGCGACCGGGGGCGGCATCGCGTTCTACGGCACCCTGGAAGGCTACCTGAAGGCGGTGCGCATCAAGGACGGCAAGGAACTG
The DNA here is from genome assembly GCF_014397645.1 of Paraburkholderia sp. 31.1. Lineage (NCBI taxonomy): Bacteria > Pseudomonadati > Pseudomonadota > Betaproteobacteria > Burkholderiales > Burkholderiaceae > Paraburkholderia > Paraburkholderia sp. 31.1. The sequence continues at coordinate 33,971 of NZ_VZQN01000013.1, read as the reverse complement.
TGGCGCTTCAAGACGCCGTCGGGAATCATCGGCAACGTCTTCACGTATGAGTATCAGGGCAAGCAGTACGTCGGCGTGTATTCGGGCATCGGCGGCTGGGCCGGCATCGGCATGGCGGCGGGTCTGGAGAAGCCGACCGAAGGTCTGGGTGCGGTCGGCGGCTACAAAGATCTCGCGAAGTACACCGCGCTCGGCGGCACGCTGTTCGTGTTCGCGATTCCTGGCGAGAAGAGCTGAACGAACGGCTGAAATGAAAGGCTGAACCAGCGGGGCGGCTTGAACAGGCACGGCCGCCCCGTCAGCCTCGCGCAAGCATTGAATCACCCCCAGATCGCGCCCGTTGGTGGATGCGTCGATGAAACGCATCGGGGCGCGGCTTATTCCCAGATGGAGACATGTGCATGAAAGGCCGATCTATCCTGTTGCTCACGGTGTTGCCCGCAGCGCTCGTCGTGCTGCCCGTCGGATACGCGCAGAACAATCCTTCGATTGCGCAGGTCGCGTACAAGGTGGTCGACGGCACCAAGGTGGACAGTAATACGCTGCTTGGCTGGAAGACGTGGCGCGCGCTCGCTTGCGAACGCTGCCACGGCGCGCAGCAGCAGGGCATGGTCGGGCCGTCGCTGATCGACGCGTTCAAGACGCTGGACAAGACCGAGTTTCATCGCACGGTGTTCGGCGGCCGGGTGGACAAGGGCATGCCCGATTTCAGCACGAGCCAGATGATGCAGAAGAACTGGGAAAACCTCTACGCGTACCTGAAAGGGCGCTCCGATGGACAGATCAAGCCGGGCGATCTGAAGGCCATCGACGCCAAATAACGCCGTGCCGTCATTCTTACGGAGGCTCACGATGCGTGATAAGAGAAGCATGTCCGTGCATGTCAGCGTGATCGCGGCCGCGTTGTGCGGCGCGGCGCTCGCGAGCGCCGCGGTCCGGGCGGACGGCCCCGCGCTGCCGAACAACGACGGCGCGGACGGCGTGCTCAGGGTGTGCGCGGACCCGAACAACATGCCGTTGTCGAACGACAAGGGCGAGGGCTACGAGAACCGCATCGCGGCCCAGATGGCGAGCGACTTCGGCTACAAGCTCGAATACACGTACTTTCCGCAGCGCATGGGCTTCGTGCGCCACACGCTGCGCGAGAAGGAGGACGGCAGCGAGCGCTATCGGTGCGACCTGATCATCGGCGTGCCGAAGGGCTATGAAATGACGTCGACGACGCAGCCGTATCTGCGCTCGACCTACGCAATGGTGCTGCCGAACCGCCCCGAGTTCGCGAGCATCAAGACGCCCGACGACCTGCTGAAGCTGCCGCCCGATCAACTGCACAAGCTGCGCTTCGGCATCTTTTCGCAAACCCCCGCGGTGGACTGGCTGCTCGGCCACAACCTGATCGACCAGGCGGTGTCGTACCAGGTGCAAAGCGGCGATCCGGCCGTGTACCCGGGCCAGATGATCGAGCACGACCTGCGCGCGGGCAACGTCGACGTGGTGTTCCTATGGGGGCCGATTGCCGGCTACTTCGCGAAGCGCTCCGGTGATTCGGTCAGACTCGTGCCGTTCCCGCCGGGGCCGGGCATCCGCTTCGACTACACGATTTCGATGGGCGTGCGCTACGGCGAGAAGGACTGGAAGGACAAGGTGGATCAATGGATCGGCGCGAATCACGACAAGATCGACAGCATCCTCGCGACCTACCAGGTGCCGATGCTCAAACCGGTCGACGCGCCGGCGGGCAAGCCTGGCGACGCGTCGCAATGACGCGCGCGGGCGGCGCCTGGCTGCGCGCGGCACGCGCCGCGCTGATGGGGACGCTGTGTGTGCTGTGCCTCGCGCCGGCCGCCGCGCGTGCGGCGAGTCCGGCGTCGGCGCCGGGCGGCGACGAGATCACGCCGGCCGAGCGGCTGATTTTTCTGACCGATCATCTGCACGGCGTCGCCGCGCAGACCGAACTCGACTACGCGCTGATCGATTCCGGGCAGCCGTCTCGCAGCGCCGATGTCGTCAAGGTGCTGGTGCTGAGCGAGAACAACGCGAAAGGCGACGCACAGGTGTCCGACCATAGCGGCAGCGTGAACCTGCCGATCGGCGGCCTGCAGTGCAATCCGGCAATCATTTATTTTCTCGAACACGACATCGCGGAGATGCAGGGTCTCACCGGCGGGCAGCGCCGCTATTTCCAGCAGCGTCTGCGTCTCGCGCTCGCCGCGGGGCCGCAGATCGAGAGCGTGCCGAGCGAGGTCGGCGGCAAGCCGGTCAGCGCGCGGCGCATCGTCGTGCAGCCTTATCTGAACGATCCGAACGCAGAGCGCTTCGCACAATACACGGGCAAGCGCTACACGTTCCTGCTCGCCGACGGCGTGCCGGGCCAGGTCGTGCAGATCCGCACCGACGTGCCGGGCCCCAACAACGACTTTGCGCATCCGGCGCATACGGAGTCGTTGAGCTTTCAATCGGCACTGAACAAGTTGCCCTCGGGCAAGGCGCCGGCGAAACCGTCATCGAATGCGCCGCGAGCGAGTCGCTGAATCAAATGCAGAATGCGAGTTTCGCGACGAACCGGGTCAAGCTGAATTTCGTTCGCACGCTGACCCTGCGGCAGTTGCAGATTTTCGTCGTCGCGAGCCGCTATACGAGTTTCGCGCGCGCGGCCGAGGAGCTGCATCTGACGCAGCCGGCGGTGTCGATGCAGATTCATCAGCTCGAAGAGGCGGTCGGCCTGCGGCTGTTCGAGCGCATCGCGCGCAAGCTCACGCTGACCGAAGCGGGCGAGGTGCTGACCCATCACGCGAGCCGCATTCTCGGCGAAATCAAGGACACCGAAGACGCGATGATGTCGCTGAAGCAGGCCGACAGCGGCTCGATCAACGTGGGCATCGTCAGTTCGGCGACCTACTTCGCGCCGAAACTGCTGGCGATGTACTCGCACCTATACCCGAAGGTCGACGTGGACTTCTCGGTCGGCAATCGCGACGCGTTGCTGCGTCTGTTGCAGGACAACGCGATCGATCTCGCGATCATGGGCCGCCCGCCGCCCGAACTCGATACGACGGCCGAGCCGCTCGCGAGTCATCCTCAGGTGGTGATCGCGCCGCTCGATCATCCGCTGTGCGGCGCGCGCCGCTTCGATCTGCAGGAGTTGCGCCGCGACACCTTCCTGCTGCGCGAGCCGGGCTCGGGTACGCGCATGGCCGCCGAGGCGATGTTCCGGCAGCATCTGTTCACACCCGCGAAAACCATCACGCTCGGCAGCAACGAAACGATCAAGCAGGCGGTGATGGCGGGCATGGGCGTGAGTCTGATCTCGCTGCATACGTTGCAGCTGGAGTTGCGCACCGGCGAGATCGCGCTGCTCGACGTGAACGGCACGCCGATCGAACGCGCGTGGCAGGTCGTGCATCTGCGCACGAAGCAGCTTTCGCCGACCAGCATGATGTTCCGGCAGTTTCTGCTCGAGCATGCGGCGGTGCATCTGGAGCAGGAATATGCGCAGTTTGCAGGGGTGTTTGCGAAACCGCCGGTCGGCGCGAAGCGGTAGCGTCATGCGCGGGTTGCGCGACTGCGCCCGTCGGCTTGCTGGTGAACGACGCGTCCCAGCCAGCGTCGATGGCACAGTCTGTACCCGGCTGTCGTGACAGGCTGCCAACTTTTCGCATTCGATTTAACTCCTGGGTCCCGTGCTCACGATCGGCATAAACCATGCTTGAACGGAAGGCTGGCGAGCGCTTGAAGCGCGTCGACGTTCGAGCGTCGTGCAAATAAACGCCAGCCACCACGGAAGGGGATCGCAGCGATGGTTTCCGGCGAGCAGCTTCAGGACTGGCGTTCTCACGCCCAGCGGATCGAAAACGAAGTCGCGAGAGTCGTCGTCGGTCAGCAGCAAACGCTGAGGCTCATCAACGTCGCGCTGTTCGCACGCGGCCACGTGCTGCTCGAAGGCGGCGTGGGGGTCGGCAAGACGACGGTGTTGCGGGCGTTCGCGCGCGTGGTCGGCGGCGATTTCGAGCGCGTCGAAGGGACGATCGATCTGATGCCGGGCGACCTCGTCTATCACACCTATGTCGATGCCGACGGCAAGCCGCGTATCGAACCGGGCCCGCTGCTGCGCCACGGCGAGCAACTGACCACCTTCTTCTTCAACGAGATCAATCGCGCGCGTCCACAGGTGCAATCGCTGCTGTTGCGCGCGATGGCCGAACGTTCCGTGTGGGCGTTCGACCGCGAGCACCGCTTTCCGCACATGACCGTATACGCCGACCGCAACAAGGTCGAGAAGGAAGAGACCTTCGAGCTCGCGTCGGCGGCGCGCGACCGCTTCCTGTTCGAGCTGAACATGCCGACGCCGACCGACGAGGACGCGCGGCGCAGCCTCGTCTTCGACACGAGGTTCCACGACGTCGACGGCCTGCTCGCGCAGCTGACTCCGTCGATCGTGCCGTGGGAGCAGTTGAACCGGATCGGCGCGGCGATCCAGCAGGGCGTGCAGGCGAGCGAGACGATCGAGCGCTACGTGCACGACATCTGGCAGGCGACGGAAACGCCGGCGCGCTTCGGCATCGCGCTCGACGGCGTCGACATGGAGCAGCTGATTCTCGCGGGCGCAAGTCCGCGCGGCATGAGCGCGCTGCTGCGGGCCGCGCGCGTGGTCGCGTGGCTCGCGGGACGCACGCATCTGCTTCCGGAGGACATTCACGAAGTGCTGCTGCCGGCGCTGGGGCATCGCGTGTTCTTCACACCGATCTACGAGCTGCGCCGCCAGGAGCTGGCCGAGGCGCTGATCGCGCGGATCGTCGCGAACGTCGCCGTGCCTCGCTGACCGGCGGCGCGCGCACCACGATGAACGACACCGCGGAATTCCACTACCGTCTGCCGATGCGCGCGGCCGGCGCGCGGCCCGGCTCGCATCCGGGCTCGAGCTTCGGCTCGGGTCAGCAGTTCGCGATGCACGGCCGGTTGTTCGACTACCCGGACCCGCGCCGGCTCGATCTGCGCGCGAGCTTGCGCGCGGCGCGCGACGAGTGGCTCGTGCGCGTGCATTTGCAGCGCGTCGCGGTGCCGGTGTTCGTGATCGTCGACGTATCGGCGTCGATGCGGTTCGGCAGCCGTAAAACGAAGCTGGAGCTCGCCGCCGATTTCGTCGAAGCGCTCGGCCATAGCGCGTTCCGGGTCGGCGACCGGCTCGGCATGCTGGCCTTCGATGGCGGCGAACGCGACGATCTGTTCATGCCGGCGCGCACGGGGCGGGGCACCGGCTCGCTGCTCGCGAGCATGCTGCGCGAACGCGCCGGTGAAACGGCTGATCGTCAGGCGAATGGTCTGGCAGAACGTCAGGCCGGAGGTCAGGCCGGACCCGCGGCCGTCGAAGGATTGCGGCGTTGCGCGATCCGTATCGCTGGACGCCAGGCGCTCGTGTTCGTCGTGTCCGATTTCCACTGGCCGCTCGCGCGACTGTCGTCGGTACTCGACATGCTGGTGCATGCGTGTGTGGTGCCGATGGTCGTGTGGGACGCGGCCGAGATCACGCCGCCGCAGCACGCGTCGCTGCTGGCCGTCAACGATGCGGAGTCCGGCGAGGAGCGTCGCGTGTGGCTTTCCCGCGATGTGCGCGAGCGCTGGCGCGAAGGCGTCGCGCGCCGTCGCGACGAACTCGCCGCGGGGTTCGGCGTGCGCGGCATCCGGCCGTTCTATGTCGAAGGCGCGTTCGATCCGGAAGCGATGTCGCGTTACTTTCTGGAGATGACGGTATGAGCGCGCGCGGTGTGCGCGGTGGCGTCGCTCGTCGGGCGGCGCTGCTTATGCTGATCGCGTCGCTTGGCGGCGCCGCGAGCGCGACGGCCAGCGCCGCCGTGGCGACCGCGCTCGTTCAGGAGCCGCGCGCGTTCGGCTATGTGCTCGGCGATGTGCTGACGCAGCGCGTGCTGCTGGAGGCCAACGATCGGGACATCGGCGCGGTCACGCCGCCTTCGGTCGGACGCACGGGCGTGTGGCTCGAACGCCGGCCCGTGACGCTCGAAACCGATGCCAACGGCCGCAAGTGGATGGTGATCGCGTATCAGGTCGTCAACGCGCCGCAGACGCTCACGCAGATCACGTTGCCCGCGTTGACGTTGACGTCGGCGGCGGGCACGCAATTGCAGGTCGCCGAATGGCCGGCGAGCATCGGACCGTTGACGCCGCAAACCGCGTTCGCCGCAGGGGATTTGCAGCCGCTGCGGCCCGATCGTCAGGCACCCATGCTGGGCACGGCCGGCTGGCGTCGGCAGATCGCGTGGGCGCTCGGCTTGCTGCTCGCGACCCTGCTCGCGTGGGCAAGCTGGTGGTGGGCGCGCAACCGACGCGAGGCGGCACGGCTGCCGTTCGCGCGTGCATGGCGGCAGATGCAGCGGCTGCCGGAGGCGCCCGCTGCTTCATCGAACGATGCGTGGGTCTGCCTGCATCGCGCACTGAACGAAACCGCCGGCCAGGTCGTGCATGCGGCTTCGCTATCCGCGTTGCTCGCGCGCGCGCCCTATCTGCAACCGCTGCGCGCGCAGCTCGAACGCTTCTATCTGGCGTCGTCCGAGCGCTTTTTCACACCGGCGCCGAAGGCCGTCGGGAATCCCGGCGAGCTGTCGTTGCACGCGCTGTGCCGTGCGTTGTATCGGGCGGAGAGGCGCCATCAGCGATGACCATGAGCCTCGATTTCGCTCTGCCGTGGATGCTGGTGCTGCTGCCGCTCGCCGCGCTGCCGCTGCTGCGGCGACGCAGCGACACGCTGGTGTTTTCGAGCGTCGCGTGGCTGCCCGCCGACGATCTCGGGCGCGCGGCCGGCTGGCTCGTACGCGGCGGCGCGGCACTGGCGATCGCCGCGATCGTCGTCGGGCTGGCGGGGCCGGGGCGCTCGCAGTTGCAGGTGCTGCGCACCGGCAGCGGCGCGCAGATCCTGATCCTGATGGACCGCAGCGCGAGCATGGACGAGCCGATGGGCAGCAAGGGCGTCGAGGCGCCGCGCGGCGACTCCAAGAACCACGTGGCGCGCGCCGCGTTGACGCGCTTCGTCGAGCAGCGGCCCAACGACCGGCTCGCGTTCATGATGTTCGGCACCAACCCCGTGCTGGCGATGCCGTTCACGTACAACCATCGCGTGATCGAGGCCGCTGTCGCGGCGACGGCGATTGGCCGTGGCATGCCGGACACCGAGCTCGATCGCGGCATGCTCGCGGCGATCGCGCAGTTCGACGGGCGCCTGTCGTCGGGCCGCCGCGCGATCGTGCTCGTCTCCGATGGCGGCGCGTTGCTCGACGAAACGATGCAACGGCGCATCGAGGCGGGACTGCGACGCAACCGGATCGCCCTCTACTTCATCTACTTGCGCAGCAGCGTCTTCAGTCCCGATCTGAACGCGACGCAGCCCGTCAGCGGAACCTCGGCCGAAGCGCAGCTGCATCGCTTCTTTCTGACGCTCAGGACACCGTATAGGCTGTTTCAGGCCGAAGACCCGAAGGCGATGATGGCGGCGATCGCGGAGATCAACCGGCAGCAGAACGCGACGACGACGTTCGTCGAGCATCTGCCTCGCCAGGACCTGAGTCTGTACTGTTTCGCGCTCGCGCTGTTCTGTTCGGCGCTGCTGGTGCTGCTGCACCAGTTGCAGGTCAGGAGCTGGGCATGAAGCGCACGCTGATCCACACGCTGTTCGGCACCGTGGCGATCTGTTGCGCCGCGTGGGCCGCGTCTGGCTTCGTTCGTCTGCAGCACGCGGAGCGCGTCGATCAGGCCATTCTCGCGACGAACGCCGCTTCGCGCGACCAGGCTGCCGGCGACGACGCGCGCGAGGTCCAACTGGCCCGCGCGATAGCGCTGTCGAAAGCGGGCGCGTATGACGCGGCGGCGCGGCTCTATAACGGTCTGATCCCCGAGGGCAGCCCGCCTGACGAAGTCGGCCGCGCGGCGCTGTTCGATCTCGGCAACCTGTACCTGCGCGAAGGCAGCGGCGACACGGCGCAGACGGTCAGGTCTCTCGCGATGATCGGTGAGGCCAAGGCGCGCTACCGGCTCGCGCTGCGCGCGGCGCCCGACGATTGGGACGTGCGCTACAACCTCGAGCGCGCGCTGTGGCTTGCGCCGGAAACGCCGTCCGCGCTCGCCGGGCCCGATGTGAAAGAGCAGCACAACGTCAAGCTGCGTGACCCGCAGAGCCAGGACTTGCCATGAGCGGCGTCTCGCGCGAGCGCGGCTTCGCAAGCTGGCGTCAGGCGTTGACGCCGCTCGCGCTCGTCGCATTGATCGCGGCGGTTGCGATGCCGGACGTCACTTTGCCGCGCAACACGTTTAACTACATCGTGACGTTCGATATCACGCAAAGCATGGACGTCGAGGACGTGGTGCTCGACGGCGCTCCGGTCAGCCGGCTCAAATTCGCGCAGGCCGCGATGCGCGACGCGCTCGGGCGCTTGCCGTGCGGCTCGAAGGTCGGCTGGAGCGTGTTCACGGGGCAACGGGCGTTGCTGCTGATGGCGCCGGTCGAAGTCTGTGGCAACTACGACGCGCTGCTGGTGTCGCTCGACGGCATCGACGGGCGCATGCGCTGGACCGACTGGAGCCGCATTGCCGAGGGCGGTGTGTATTCGGCCGCGCGGGTCGCGCAGGAGGTCGGCGGCGGCGCGGCCATCGCGTTCGTCACCGATGGTCAGGAGGCGCCGCCGGTATCGGCGGCGCGCCCGCTGATGGAGGGCATCAATGCCGCGCGAATCAGGGGCTGGCTGATCGGCGTCGGCGGCGACCAGCCCGCGGCCATTCCGAAGACCGACGCCAACGGTAACCGGATCGGCTACTGGCAGGCCGACGACGTGATCCAGCTGCCGCCGACGCCAGGCTCCGGTGTCGAGGCGCAAACGCACGAGGAGTTGTCCGAATTGCGCGGCGAGTACCTTGCGTCGGTGGCGGGGCAGACTGGCCTCGACTACCGGCGCCTGCTGAACGTGACATCGTTCGGCGATGCGCTGCTCGATGCGCGCTTCGCTCGCCGCGAACCGGTGCCGACCGATCTGCGTTGGTGTCCAGCGCTGCTCGCGTTGCTGCTGCTCGTCGCGCGCTTCATGCCGGATGCCGTTCTCGCATGGCCGCGCGCCTGGCGAAAGCGCATTCGAACGATCGTTTTGCAGATCGCGCCGGCATTCAATGGCCGGCCGACACGAGTCGACTGACTCACGCGAGCGCGACCGTTGACGCTGCAACGGTTGAAGGTGCAGGTATCCGATCGAACCGCGTAGTTGCTTGCGAAACCTCGCAAGAGTTGCCGGATTCGATCGACTCACGAGGCTTACGCCAGAAGCTCTTGCCGGTCTTCGAGGCCGGAGAGCGTTGCCAGGAATCATTCTCAATCGGTTCACTTCGACGTCGACTCCAGCGCTGAGTCGCGAAGGCGCATGCGCTCGCCACACACGCGAGATACCTAACACTTTGACCTACCAGTACGCCAATGACTGACTACAATGTCTGAGTGCAAGCGACGCTGCAAGGCGCTCGGTTCGACGGGAGCGCCGTGTCATGTGACCTTTCAATTCCTTCACTGGAGGCATGCGATGACGTGCCAAAACGAGAGGATTGTCGGAGCGGTACTCGTCTTGATGAGCGGCTACGCGTTTGCGGGCGGCCCTTTCGGCGATGTGCCGCAAGCGATGATGGTCGCCAACATCGTCGCGTCGCCCGTCGAAGTCGTGCCGCCGATTCCCGAGCCTCGGCACTACTTCGAGCAGCAGCGCTATGCGATGGAGTATCACGGGGATCAGGGCAAGCCGTTCTTCGCGCAAATGGAGAATTACTATAGTGTGGACGTGACGCGCGATGTCCAGCTCGGCACTGCGAAGGCATTGGTGTCGTCCGGACCGGAGTTCGCGCCGGTGTCCGAACCGGGCGCAAAACCTGCCGCGCAAAATGCTTCGAATCCTTTGCAGCTGGGTCCATCTACCGCGCCGCAATTGTCTATCGTTCAGATGAACAGTTCAGTGTTGTCGATAGGCGAGTCACCGCAGCGACGCTTGTCCTTGACGATCGACGACTGGGTGTTCTCCGGCACCGCGCGCGTCGCGGTTCTGCATTCTCACGATACGGGCGCGACGCTGATCGTCAAACGTCGCTACTGAGTGATGTCGGACGGCCGCGCATTTCGCGTCGACGAGTCACGTCGATGAAAAGCGCTCGCGATACATCTGCGGCGCCACGCGCAGCTGACGCACGAAGCTGCATCGCATCGTTTCCTCGCTGCCGAATCCACACCGCGCCGCGATTCGTTTGATCGACCAGGATGTCTCGCTTAGCAAGCGCTGTGCCGCTTCGATGCGCAACTGCTCGACCGCGCGGGCCGGCGTGCGGCCCGTTTGCGCCTTGTAGTGGCGCATGAAGCTGCGCTCGCTCATATGAAGCCTTCGCGCGAGCGCGGGGACCGACAGGTCGGATGCGAGATGCGACGTCATCCATGCATGCAATTCGCCGAAACGGTCGTCGGCATGTTGCAGCGACAGCGTCGCGCTGAACTGCGACTGACCCCCCGGCCGCTTCAGAAACACGACGAGCTCGCGCGCGACATCGAGCGCCAACGCGCGCCCGTGATCCTCTTCGAGCATGGCCAGCGCGAGGTCGATGCCGGCGGTGACGCCCGCCGATGTCCAGATAGCCCCGTCGCGAATAAAGATTGGATCGGCTTCGACGCGCAGTTGCGGATACGCCTGCGCGAGTTCGTCGCAGCGCCCCCAATGCGTGGCGACGCGGCGGCCGTCGAGCAGTCCCGCCTCGGCGAGCAGGAACGCGCCCGAGCAGACCGAGGCAACGCGTCTGCAATGCGGCGCATGGCGCTGCGTCCAGCGGATCAGACGCTGATCGGCCGATGCCTGACGAATCCCCCAGCCGCCCGGGACGATCAGCGTATCGACCGGCGCTTTCACCGAGCGCAGCGAACCGGCGAGTACCGCAAGTCCCGACGACGACGTGACGGGCCCGGCTTCGGCTGCCACGACGCGGGGTGAGTAGAGTTCGTCGAGCCCACGCTGCGCGACGAGTTCATTGGCGGACGCAAATACCTGCAGCGGACCGCTGACGTCGAGCAGTTGCATGTTGGGGAAGGCGAGCAGCACGATGGAGGGGGGAGCGCTGGACATATCGTGTGTAACAGGGGCTGTAAGAGAGAGCGCACGTGGCAGAAAAACTGGGGTTAATGGCAGTCTTGCCAAAGACTACGCGCATAGAATCAGTCCGTCCACCTGGAAGACGCGGCGGATCACGCGTTTCGATTTCTCCCTGAATAAGGTATCCCTATGAACCTGCAAATCGGTTTTCTGGTGTTTCCGAAAGTACAGCAACTCGATCTGACTGGCCCGCACGACGTACTTGCATCGTTGCCGGGCGCCACGATGCATCTGATCTGGAAGACACGGGAGCCCGTGGTGTCGAGTAACGGGCTCGTGCTGACGCCGAGCACGACCTACGAAAGCTGCCCGCCGCTCGACGTGATCTGTGTGCCAGGCGGAAGCGGCGTGACCGACCTGTTGCAAGACGAGCAAACGATCGACTTCGTTTGCCGACAGGCCGCCAGCGCGCGCTACGTGACGTCGGTCTGCACCGGCGCGTTGCTGCTTGGCGCGGCCGGCTTGCTGCGCGGGCGGCGCGCGACGACTCACTGGGCGTTTCACTCGCTGCTTGCACCGCTCGGCGCGATACCGACGCATGCGCGTGTGGTCCGCGATGGCAATCTGATTACCGGCGGCGGCGTGACGGCGGGCATCGATTTCGGGTTGACCGTCGCGGCCGAACTGGCGGGCGTAGAAGAGGCGCAGGCGATCCAGCTCGAACTCGAATACGCGCCAGCCCCGCCGTTCGACGCGGGAGATCCGGCGTTGGCGCCGCAAGCGGTGGTGGAACTGGTCCGGCGACGGTCGGCGGAAGGCTTGGCCGCGCGGCGCCGGGTGGTGATGGAGATCGCGGAGAGAAGCTAAGTCTTGCATGCGGGTACGGGCATTCCATTAAACTGTGTGGCTCTACCCGTTTCCGCCAGTCGGATCGATGCGATGAAGTACGGCGAATTTTCCCCGGGGCACTCCCCATGCGCGTAGGCAAGCCCGTCAAGGCACTGCCGCAGCCGTCATGCGACTACTGCGGCAACCGTGCGTTGCTCGCGCGTTACGGCGACGAGTCCTACCCCTATCGCAGCGATCAAGGGCCGCTGTGGATCTGCACCGCATGTCAGGCGTGGATCGGCGTTTATTCGCGCAGCAAACACAACCTGCCGCTCGGCCGCCTCGCCGACGCAACGTTGCGCGAGTCGAAGAGCAAGCTGCACGATGCGCTTGAACCGCTCGTTGCCGGGAAGGTGCGCCGCGATGGTGTCAACGCGTTCGAAGCCCGCGCGAAAGCGATCCGGTGGGTCGCGACCGAGCTTGGCTTCGATCCGGTTCCGGCGAGCATTCACGCGTTCACGCCCGAGCAGTGCGAACAGGCGCTGCGTTATGTCGAAGCTTTTATCGAAGCTCGGCGTGCGCGATAGCGCAATAGCCCCAAACCGCTAGCTCCCTTTCATTCCTCCAATACCACCCCGCCATACCGCCTTCCCCGCGCCTCTTCATCCCCACCAAATTGGCAGTTCTCGTGCGATGCGGCCCGGCAGTCGGATCGCACCTGCGTTCGGGTGCATATTTCCGGTTGCGTCCGTCGCTATCGTGAACTACAAATCTAAAGTTACGCGCTGGTTCGATTTTTGGCGGGCCGGGCTTCCGTTCAGAACCGTTCGAACGACAGGGAGAGTGCCGTCATGAGAATGCGCCCCGATCCTACCTTTCATGCATCGCCGAAGCTCGCGATGGATGCGCCGGCGGAAGAATACGCGTACACGGTGCTGCTAAGTCCGGACTCCTCGCAGCCCGACGCGCTCGCCGTGATCGACGTGAAGCCCGGTTCGCCGACTTATAGCCAGGTGGTCCACACGGTGCCGGTGCCGAACAAGGGCGACGAATTCCATCACTTCGGCTGGAACGCGTGTTCGTCCGCGTTGTCGCCGTTGACGGGCCACGCGTTTCTGGAACGTCGCTATCTGATCATTCCGGGCATGCGCTCGTCGCGCATCTATATCGTCGATACGAAGCCGCATCCGACCCAGGCGAAGATTCACAAGATCATCGAGCCGGAGGAAATTTTCCGCAAGACCGGCTATTCGCGCCCGCACACCGTGCATTGCGGACCGGAGGGCATCTACGTGAGCACGCTCGGCGGTGGTGGCAAGGACGGCACCGACGGGCCGCCCGGAATCTTCATCATGGACTGCCAAACATTCGAGGTGCTGGGCCGCTGGGAAATCGAGCGCGGCGCGCAGGAAAAGCATTACGACTTCTGGTGGAATCTGCCGCGCGACTACATGGTGTCGACCGAATGGGCGCTGCCGCCGCAATTCGAAAACGGCATCGTGCCCGAAGACCTGCTCGCGAACAAATACGGCCATCGCGTGCACTGCTGGGATCTGCGCGCGAGGCGCAACGTGCAGACGCTCGATCTCGGCGCGAATCATCAGATGGCGCTCGAAGTGCGGCCCGCGCACGACCCGAGCCGCGAGTACGGCTTTATCGGCGTCGTGGTCGATACGACGAATCTGGAAGGGTCGATCTGGACCTGGTGGCGCGAAGGCGGCCACTTCCACATCGAGAAGACCGCGACCATTCCACCGGAGCCCGCCCATGCCGACGAGTTGCCGCCGCTGCTGCAAGGTTTCGGCGCGGTGCCGCCGCTCGTCACCGACATCGATCTTTCAATCGACGATAAATTCCTCTACGTCTCCTGCTGGGGCACCGGCGAGATGCGCCAGTACGACGTGAGCGAACCGCGCAAGCCGAAATTGACGGGCTCGGTGCGCATCGGTGGAATCGAACATTGCGCGCCGCATCCGAACGGCAAGGCTTTCGCCGGCGGTCCGCAGATGGTCGAGATCAGTCGCGACGGCAAGCGCATCTACTGGACCAACTCGCTCTATTCGACGTGGGACGACCAGTTCTACCCGGATGGTGTGCCCGGCGTGCAAGTGATGGCGCATGCCGAGCCCAATGGCGGTCTCGAGCTCGCCGAAGATTACTTCGTCGAGTTTCCCGCCGGCTATCGCGCGCACCAGATTCGCCTCGAAGGCGGCGACTGCTCGACCGATTCGTTCTGCTATCCCTCGGTGGGCGTTTGAGCGGCGCGGTGTCGCCGCAAGCGGCACTGTGGCTGGCCGTCCTCGCGAGCGGTGTGTATCACGGACTCAATCCGGCGATGGGGTGGCCGCTCGCGGTGTCGAACGCGCTGATGCAGCGGCGCTCGCAAGCGCTGGTCGTAGCGCTTCTTTATCTCGCGGCGGGGCACGCGCTCGCCATATTGCTGATGATGCTGCCGTTCGCGATGCTGGCCGGCGTGCTCGCGTGGCAGCGTCAGATGCAGATCGGCGCGAGCGTGCTGGTGATCGGCTTCGGTCTGGTGTTGCTGATGCGCCGGCGCCATCCGCGCGTACTGGCGAGAATTCCGCCGTCGCGGCTCGCGCTCTGGTCGTTCGCGGTGGCGATCGCGCACGGCGCCGGCTTGATGCTGGTGCCGATCTACCTCGGTCTGTGCCGCGCAGACGCAATGGACAGCGCGCACCAAGCCGCCCAAACGCTGATAGAAACGAGTCTGCGCATGGCGCTGTCGGTCTCCGCGGTGCATGCGGCCGCGATGACGATGGCCGGCGGCGTGCTCGCATGGCTCGTTTATCGCTACCTCGGGCTCAGGTTCGTGTCGCGCAGCTGGTTCAATCTCGATGCGGTGTGGGCGTCGAGTCTGATTCTGGTGGGGGGCGTGTCGCTGGCGTTGAATGCGGCGGCAGCGGGCGTTTCCGGTTGATTTCGACGCGGCCGATCCGGCCTATGAGGCTCCCGGGCACGGCATATGCTGCGTAGCTTCGGTGCAGGGACGCCATTCCGTGCGGGTCCTGATTTTTCCTCTCGTCATCTACACCCGGAGAAGATCATGCCGCTGAAGAAAGGTACATCGAAAGAGACCGTGTCGCACAACATCAAGACCGAGTCGAAGCATGGCAAGCCGCACAAGCAGGCTGTCGCGATCGCGTTGAATCAGGCGCGCAAGTCGGGCGCGAAGATTCCGAAGAAGAGTGAGAAATAAGCTGCTTCAGCACGCGCGGTCGTACCCATGACCGACAGGCCGCAGAAAAAGCGCGCGCATGGCGAGCCGCAATCGGAGCCAGCGGATGTCGAACCCGATCAGCATCCGGCGAAGCTCGACGATTGCCGCCGTTGCGCGCTCTGGCGCAATGCGACTCAGGCCGTGCCCGGGGAAGGGCAGCGGCATGCGTCGATCGTGCTGGTCGGCGAGCAACCCGGCGACATGGAAGATCTGCAGGGCAAGCCCTTCGTCGGGCCGGCCGGCGCGTTGCTCGACAGCGCGCTCGAAGAAGCGGGCGTCAAGCGTAACGACGTCTACGTGACGAACGCCGTCAAGCATTTCAAGTGGATCGCGCGCGGCAAGCGTCGCTTGCACAAAACGCCCGCTCAGCGTGAAGTGGATGCTTGCGGCTACTGGCTGGAGCAGGAACTCGACATGCCGCATGTGCGCGTGGTCGTGGCACTGGGCGCGACCGCGTTGAAAGCGGTTGTTCACGACTCGCACGCGCGCTTGCAGGACGCGTTCGACAAAACGCTCGAGCGCGGCGAGCAACGCGTGGTCGCGACGTACCATCCGTCGTTTGCGCTGCGCGCGCCGGACCCTGAAACGCGTCGCGAGGTGTACGAACGCATCGTCGCAGCATTGCGCACCGCACAGAAGCTGGCCCACGGCGGCAAGCGCTCAGGATGACGCCGGCGCGTGCGTCGCTCGTAATCCGAGGCCTTTCATCAATCGTTGTGCGTCGAACGGCGCCCGAGCTTTTACATCGTTGTCGAAGTAGCAGTAGACGTCTCGCGCGGCTGGGCGAGGCGGCCGGAGTTGCGGCGCGATCAAGCGCGCGTCGGCCGGTTGCGAGCCGCCGCGCCATGCATCGATTCGCTCGGCCCATCGTTGCAGAGCGTCGTCCCCATATGAACCCGAGTATTTGGCTTCGCTGCCGTGCAGGCGAAGATAGACGAAGTCCGCCGTCAGATCTTCGGCGACGGGCCACGGTTCGGTGGAATCTGAAACGACGAGCGCGACCCCGTAATGCCGAAGCAAGGTCACGAACGCCGGATCGACAAAGCTCGCGTGGCGCACTTCGACCGCGTGACGCAACTTCCGCTTGCGATCGATGGCGACATAAGGCGTCTTGACACGCGCATCATGTTGCTTCGCCAGCGCCGATGCGCTCGCGACGTCGGACGGCAACACGCTCAGAAAGCGCTCCATTGCCTCGGGCTCGAATCGGAACGACGGCGGAAATTGCCATAGGATCGGACCAAGCTTTTCGTTCAACGCGAGTAGCCCCTGCGCGAAGAAGTTCGCGATGCCGACACGTGCGCTCGCATCGCGAAACCGCAGCATATGAGTCAGATAGCGCGCGCCTTTGATGCCAAACACGAAGCCGTCAGGCGTTTGCGCGTACCAACGCTGCCAGCTATCGAGCGATTGAAGGCTGTAATGCGTGCCGTTGATTTCGATCGTGCCGAATAGCGCCGACGCGTACTGTAATTCCGCTGCATGTTTGAGATCCTCTGGGTAAAAGCTGCCGCGCCAACCTTGGTAGCGCCAGCCGGAAATGCCGATACGCACATCGCCGGTTTTCTTCATTCGCGCGTCGAGTCCGGCGGAATGGGGTTCGGCGTCCGGCTCCGACTCGACGGATCGTAGCGTCATTGAATACGCGCGATTTGCTTCGCGACGGCGGCCGGGCTGTCGAAATTGTGATCGGGCAGACGGTCGACCAGATCGACGATGTCGGTATTCGCCTGATTTTTGCGCGCCTGCGCGGCCAGCTTTTCGCGTGTGGTCGGGTAATTCACACCACTGATTGCTTTTTCGACGTCAGCGGGATTCGGCTGACCGGGGTGGCGGTGATCCTGGGAATGGGCGGGGTGCTGTGACATGGTTCCTCCTTGAATGAGTACATCACGACTGCGCGCCTACTGCTACGTGTCGCATATCTCGTGCCTCAGCGCGCGGGCTCGAGTTGCGTTTTCCAGCGGCGCACGTCGTGCGAATGAAAAAGAACCCCGCGATGAGGAACGCGGCTTGCGTGCAGCCGGCAAAATAGCGCCGCTGACACAGGACCTTTCAAGGAGAAGGCCATCATGAGCACGATGCTCGCATATCGCATTCACCGCTTCGGCGGTCCCGAGGTGTTCAAGGCCGAGAAGATCGAGATCCCCGAGCCTGGCGCCGGCCAGGTGCTGGTGCGCGTGCGCGCGGCCAGCGCCAATCCGGTGGACCTGAAGACGCGCTCGGGCCAGTACCCGTTGATTCGTGAAGAGAAACTGCCCTATACGCTCGGGCGCGATTTTTCCGGAGTGGTCGAACGGGTCGGCGAGGGCGTCGGGCAATGGCGCGCGGGCGAGCAGGTGTATGGCTTCGTTGGCCAGGGACAGGGTGCGTACGCGGAATTCGTCGTCGTGTCCGCGAGCGCGTTAGCGCATGCGCCGGAAAAACTGGATGTGGGGTCCGCGGGCGCCGTGCCGCTCGCCGCGTTGACCGCATGGCAGGGCCTGTTCGATCACGGCTGCCTCGAAGCCGGCGGCCGCGTGCTGATCCATGCGGGCGCGGGCGGCGTTGGACATTTCGCCGTGCAGTTCGCCAAGCAGAAGGGCGCGCAAGTGTACGCTACGGCGTCCGGCGACGGCATCGAGTTCGTGCGCTCGCTCGGTGCGGATCGCGTGATCGACTATCACGCGCAGCGTTTCGAAGACGTCGCGCGCGACATCGACCTCGTGTTCGATCTGATCGGCGGCGATACGCAGCGCCGCTCGTGGTCGGCCGTGGCGACCGGTGGCGCGCTGGTCTCGACGCTCAACGAGCCGTCGCAGACCGAGGCGTCGAGCCATGGCGCACGGGCCACGCGTTATACCGCGCGACCCGACGGCCGGCAATTGACGGAGATCGCGTCGTTGCTCGACAAGGGCAGCGTGCGTGTCGTGGTCGCCGAACGGTTTGCGTTCGAAGCGACGGCCAAGGCGCTGGAACGGCTCGCGAAAGGCCACGTGCGCGGCAAGATCGTGGTGGAGGTGGCATCGTAGTACGGAGACCGCACTGTCTGCTAGTTCGGATTCGCGTCGTCGCTCGCGCTGCGCAGCGGCGCGCGGCTCTGATCGTTATTCAGATGCACGAACTTTCTCAACAGTCTCAATAGCTCTCGCGCATCCTCGTCTCCCATCCCGTCGAGCAGGCCGTGATTGAGCGCGTTGACGCCGGGGATCAATTCATCGAGCAACTGCTCTCCAGCCGGCGTCAGCAATAGACGACGCTGGCGGCGCGGCAGAACTTCGCGCACGATCCAGCCTTTCGCTTCGAGCCGTACCGCGATATCGGCGGTGGTCGACGTGTCGAGGCCGACTCGCTGCGCGAGCGTGACCTGATCGAGTCCGGGCAATTCCTGCAGCATTCTGAGCACCGCATACTGAACGGGCGTCACCTCGCGTCCGATCAGATCATGAAACATGGACACCGAAATCTGATGCGCGCGTCGGATCAAATGACCGGGCTGGTCGTACAGATCGATGCTGATCGCGGAAGTGCTGGTATCGGTTGAAGTGACCATATTAGTTCTGAAGACCTCGCGCCTTTTCGTTGCGCATGGAAATGGCGAACCGGCGTTCGTGTTACCTGATTGAAAGTTCGTCTAGGGGAAAACCTTCATTTAATCATTAAAGACGCATTGAGTACACTGAATCTCAATGAGTAGGCTGAATGCAATCCATGAATAATCCAGGAAGTGAGACTGACATGTTTCCCAAGAATGCGTGGTACGTCGCATGTATGCCCGATGAAGTCGCGGATAAGCCGCTCGGCCGGCAGATCTGCGGCGAGCCGATGGTTTTCTATCGCAACGCGGAAGGCGCCGTGGTGGCGCTCGAAGACTTCTGTCCGCATCGCGGCGCGCCGCTGTCGCTCGGTTTGGTGCGCGATGGCACACTCGTGTGCGGCTATCACGGCCTCGAAATGGGCTGTCAGGGCAAGGCGACCGGCATGCCGGGGCAACGCGTCAACGGCTTTCCATCGATTCGCAGCTATCCAGCGATCGAGCGCTATGGCTTCGTCTGGGTGTGGCCCGGCGATGCGGCGCAGGCCGATGCCGCCAAGCTGCATCATCTGGAGTGGGCCGAGAGTGCCCAATGGGCGTACGGCGGCGGTCTTTATCACATCCGCTGCGATTACCGGCTAATGATCGACAACCTGATGGATCTGACGCACGAGACCTATGTGCACGCGAACAGCATCGGGCAAAAGGAAATCGACGAAGCCGCGCCCAAAACCGTGGCCGAAGGCGATACCGTGCGCACGAGCCGTTTCATGGAAAACGTCGCGGCGCCGCCGTTCTGGAAGATGGCGTTGCGCGGCAATGGTCTCGCCGACGACGTGCCCGTCGACCGTTGGCAGATCTGCCACTTCACGCCGCCGAGTCACGTGCTGATCGAGGTAGGCGTCGCGCATGCCGGGCATGGCGGCTATCACGCGCCGGCCGACCAGAAAGCGTCGTCGATCGTGGTGGATTTCATCACGCCGGAAACGGAAACGTCGATCTGGTATTTCTGGGGCATGGCGCGCAATTTCCGTCCCGACGATGCGGCGCTGACCGCGAGCATCCGCGAAGGGCAGGGCAAGATCTTCAGTGAAGATCTGGAGATGCTCGAACGTCAGCAGCAGAACCTGTTGCGCTGGCCCGAGCGCAATCTGCTGAAGCTCAATATCGATGCGGGCGGCGTGATGTCGCGTCGCGTGATCGATCGGCTCGTCGCGCAGGAACGCGCGGAGACGGGCGCGCCGCAGGCTGAAGTGAGGCGCGTCATTCCCGTGCGGACGGCGACATGAATCATCCCGTGCTGAATGTGGTGGTGGCGCGCCGGCGCGACGAAGCGCTCGGTATCGCGAGCTTCGAACTCGCGAGCGAAAACGCTCAAGCGTTGCCGGCGTTCGACGCCGGCTCGCACGTCGACGTGCATTTGCCAAACGGGCTCGTGCGTCAGTACTCGTTGTGCAACGATCCGCGCGAAACGCATCGCTATCTGATCGCGGTGCTGCGCGACGAAGGGGGACGCGGCGGATCGAAAGCGGTGCACGATCTGGTCCGCGAAGGCGATCGCCTGCAGATCAGCGCGCCGCGCAATCATTTCGCGCTCGCTGACGATGCGGCTCATCATCTGCTGCTCGCGGGCGGGATCGGCGTCACGCCGATTCTTTGCATGGCCGAGCGGCTTGCCGCCACGGGCGCTTCGTTCGACATGCACTACTGCACGCGCTCGAAGGAACGCACGGCGTTCGTCGAGCATCTTGCACAAGCTGGCTTCGCGAAGTCGGTCCAGCTTCATCACGATGACCATCCGGGCGGCTCGACGTTCGATATCGAGCAGACGCTCAGCGATGCGCCGGCCGGCACCCACCTGTATGTCTGCGGTCCGCGCGGCTTCATGGACTTCGTGCTCGAGACCGCGCGTGCGAAGGGCTGGCCGGAAAACAGGCTGCACTACGAGTTCTTCGGCGCGGCCGCGAATCAGGCGGCGACGGGACGCAGCTTCCAGGTGCGCATCGCGAGCAGCGGCGCGACGATCGACGTGCCGCCCGAATGCACGGTCGTGCAGGCGCTGGCCGCGCATGGCGTCGAAGTGATCACGTCGTGCGAGCAGGGCGTGTGCGGTACCTGTTTGACGCGGGTGCTGTCCGGTGAGCCGGATCATCTGGATTCGTATCTGACCGATGAGGAACGCGCGGCAAACGACCAGTTCCTGCCGTGCTGCTCGCGCGCGAAATCGCCGCTGCTGGTGCTCGATCTGTGAGTTTCTGCGGTACGACGGGCCTGTTGCCCGTCGTACCGCTTATTTATTGCGCTTTTCCCTCAGAATCCGACGAACTTACCGTGCGCACACTCAACGCCGGATCGTGCCCAATCGCTTCTTCGGAGAACGGAATAAACGTCCAGCGTTGGGCCGCGTAATCGCGCGTCCCGTCGGCATAGTGCGGCGACGCCGGGTCATCCGATTCTGACGGTGCGAGCAGCGTGCGCGCGATCACCTGAGCGCCGGCGAACGACACTATCTGCAGATAGGTGTCGCCCATTGGCTTGACGTTCATCGAATAGCCGCTCGCATCGAAGGGATTCGCGGCACACGCCGAGGTGAAATAGCCGCCCGCGTCGCAACCCCCGAATAGCGCAATGCGCTCGTCGTTGCGTTGCACGTAGAGCGCCGCGCTGCGCGGTGCATCGATCGCGATGCCGGCGCGTTGCAGTGCCGCGAGCGCGTCATGCAGCGCGGCGGCGAGCTGCGCCGGATCGGCGGCGATGCCCGCGGGTGTGGTCAACGGCTTCGCGGGATCGAACGGTACCGCGTATAGCTGCGCGGGCGGTATCGTCAGCAGACGTCGCCACAGTTCGTCCCACAAGGTTGCCCCCACTGCGTCGGCCGCGGCCGTATCGTCCCATGCGGCGAGTACCTTGCACGCCGCGCGCTGCGGGTCGGCGTTCGGGCCGGCCGGCAGGGCCGCGAGTGCGTCGCTGCCGCACAGACGGTCGAGCACGGGTTGCTTGAACAGCAACGCCGACATCGAGCGGCTGTCGAGCGCAGCGTGGCCGAGTGTATCGGCGCAAACGCCATGCGGATCGCTCTGCAATTGCGCCGCGATCGTATGGCCCAGTCGCGTGCGCAGCGTCTGCGGCGTCGCGGTCGCACCGATGATCTTCGCATAGCCGGTCATCGGTTCGGCCGGGTTGCTGAGCCAGTAACTGTCGTTGAAATTGCCGACATAGTCGCGCCGAAGCAGCGACGGCATCTGCGCGACCGGCAACGCATGATGCTGTACCGCGCCGGGCTCGTCGCGCCAGTCGCAGTCGCTGCGCGAACCGTCGAGGACCGGCACGCCGGGCATGATCCGCGCCAGTGCCCGGCCGACCGGCGGCGTGCAACGCTGCGTGAGTTCGTCGGGCACGTCCGGGGTCGCGCCGATATCCGCGTACCAGACGCGCGGATCGTCACGGCCGATCGCAAGCGTGTTGACCCATGGCACCGCCGCGTTCTTCTTCTGGATGGCGATGAAATCGTCGAGCGAGGCCGCCTGATTCCATGCGCGGAAGTTTTCGAACACGCGGAAGTTGTCGGTATTGATATCGCGCAGCGCGAACGCCTGCTGCGCATTCCACGCGAGCGCGGGCGACATCGTGCCGAGATTGGCCAGCGGTCCGAAGCGAGAACGATACAGCGTGCGCGACACGGTATGCAGCGAACCGTCGGCGGCGCGTACCTCGACGTTCACGCGCGTCGGCGTCATCGCTTCGCTGTTGCCGTCGACCTGATACCGGGTTGGCGCGCCAGGTTCGAGCGTCAGCTTGAAGAGGCCGAAGCGCTTCGCGGTGGAGACGGTATGGGTCCAGGCGACGTTGTCGTTGAAGCCGATCATGATCAGCGGTACGCCGAGAAACGACACGCCGCTGACGTTCAGCTTGCCAGGAATAGTGAGTTGAGCCTGGTAGAAGCGATCGGGGCCGGTCCAGAACCAGTGCGGATTGCCGAGCAGCAGCGCGTTGCCGGTGTGCGTCGCGTCCGCGCCGAACGCGAGCGCGTTGCTGCCGATGCCCGCATGGCCGCCGAATTCCGCGAGCGGTGGGTCGACGGGGGCCTCGTCGTGCAACGCGCTTTGCGGCGGCACCGGCATCGGCTGGGGCGGTTGCGCGGTCGCGATCGCGTTGATGAAGCGCGCCTCGCCACCGGCCAGATTCGCCGCGATCTGACGCCGGTACAAGTCCGCGTTGCTGATCTTGCCGAGCCACGGCGCCGCGCGGCAGGCCGCATGCGCGCCCGGGAAATCCCCGTGCGCGAGATCGGCGAGGTAGCGGTTATAGCCGGCGACGAAGCCGTCGATCAACGCGCGCATGTCGTCGGTCTGGCTTTTGCGGTAACGCGCGACGGTCGCATCGTCGACGATGAAACGGAAGAAGAAATCCGAATTGAGATTGTTGGGCTGGCCGAACGTCGCGCCGAGCGTGGGCCGCGCGTCGGCGCCGAAGAAGCGCGAGCGTTCGCCGCGATAGGTGACGAAGCTTTCGGCCATCGTGCACAGATTGTCTTGCGCCTGCGCGTAGCCGTATCCATAGCCAAGGCTGCCCCAGTTGTCGGCGTTGATGTGCGGAATGCCGAGCGCGGTGCGGCGGATGTCGGCGCGATACGGGCCGGTGTGCGCGACGTTGTCCGCATCGGGACTCGCGCAGCTTGGCAGAGCGGCGGCGACGGGCAGGGCGATCAGCAGGGCGGCGAGGTGGCGGAGCAGAGAGACGTTCGAACGCATGGCCTTTTGTGGTTGGGCGAACGTTGAGCGGTGACGGGCGTGTCGGTCGGCGTCAAGAAAGATTGTGACTGGACGCCCCGTTTGGGCGTGCTCTGATTTCTTTCGAACGGTCAGTTAGCTATTAATGTCATGTGGCTAGAAAGCAGTGCTCCCGCATTCCGGTCATCAGTAGTTTACGAACGTTGAATCTGGAGCGAGAAGCTATACCGCGTGTCGTCGAACGTCGTGCATTTTTGATCAATGAATGTCTTCAGGAGCAAGGCCCTGCGATCGGTTCCCGCCTGGGTGTTCATCGTAACGACGAGTGTAATTATCGCGCTCGGAGCGGTCCACTATCGTTCCGCGGTCAGGCAAATGACAGAAGCCACATTTCACGATCAGAAATCAGATGACGGGAAATACATCGCGCGGTATGCATATCTGCCCCGTGACCGGATCGCCTTGAGGCTGTACCGAGCAACTACGGCGGAATTGCTCGCCGAGCGAGTTTATCGATATCCGGAGCGAATCCGGCTGTTCTGGACAGAGGACTCTCTGATATACGACACATCGGCGGAAGGCGACGACGGAGAAATTGAGCTACCGCCGTCATGGTGGGACCGTGCCAAGGCAAAACTGCCTTGAAGAATGTTCTCGGTCCACGAGTGCAAGAAGCCTTGCCGAAAGCGCTGGGCGCCGTCAATGGCATGACACGATTTTCAAGGCTGGGCGACCGGACGTGCGAGCGGAGCTAGCCGCGCGAAACCCGCTGGGCGGTGGGCTTCAGGCGCAACTTTTGGTGCTGAGACAGCGATTATTTCCACCGGGAGATGGCTAGTCGTCAAGCTTTCGCTGACCACGCTTCCTGCTCCGCCGGAAAACCAGCACAGCTGCGGCGCACCCTAGCACGATTGCGGCCGACGACATGAGGAAGGCCAGGTCGGATTCTTGATATGCCGTCTTGACCCCATACATACGAACCGCCCATTTCCATATCGGGTTCGAAAAGTTCAAGGGCGTATCCGGATGCCAAATCCACCAGACTGCATTAGCAGAGATTGCGAGCGCGAAAGCTATGCCGACAGCTAGACAGAGCAGGATTGTTTTCATGCCACCGTCACTACGCCGTACGCTTTAAGTTCAGACCCGGGTACTGATACTTTCGGTGTATCGATGAGTATCGAGCGGATACGCTGCCAATCACTTTGCTGGTCGATCGTTATACACCCCTCGCTCCTACCGAATCTCCCCTTTGGATGCAAACGAAACTGGCCGCGAACGATGTTATCGCAAAGGACCGAGTCATCGTCGATATCCCCGTCGATTGCATGGAGCGCAAACCATTCGCTCTTGTTATTGCCGTTCAGGTTGAGCGCATCTTTCCACGGACCGAGCTTGCCGCCCGATCTTCGATCAAAAAGATAGTATCTGCCGACCGGTATGGCGCCGAAGACAGGCGTGCACGTTAGAGCCACCTTATTGATATAACCTTGCTGCCCAGAGTAAGCACAAAACGATAGTGCGCCAATCCGAAATTCGCTCATCGGTTTATTATTCAGTTTGAATGAACATTGAAGCATCAGTCCTCCATATCGACTGGAAAGAGTGAAATAAGAAATAGTTCAGTGATGCCGTGCGGCCATTTTAAAGGCGATTTATTTTGAGAAAACCACTATTAAAAAATTTCCGCGCCAACAGCGACTATTTCCACCGTGAGATGGTTAGTCGTCAAGCTTTCGCTGACCACGCTTCCTGCTCCGCCGGAAAACCAGCACAGCTGCGGCGAACCCTAGCACGATTGCGGCCGACGACATGAGGAAGGCGAGGTCGGATTCTTGATATGCCGTCTTGACCCCATACAGACGAACCGCCAATTTCCATATCGGGTTCGAAAAGTTCAAGGGCGCTTCGGGATTCATCATCCACCACAGCGCATTGGCAAAGATTGCGAGCAGTAAGCCGAAACCGACCGCGAGGCAGATTAGGAGCTTTCTCATCTCACCGTCACTTCACCGTACGCTTTAAGTTCCGAACCGGGAACTGAAACTTTCGGCGTATCGGTTAGTATTGAACGGATATGACGCCAGTCCGCGAGTTGATCGATAGTTATGCAG
Organism: Paraburkholderia sp. 31.1; assembly: GCF_014397645.1. NCBI lineage: Bacteria > Pseudomonadati > Pseudomonadota > Betaproteobacteria > Burkholderiales > Burkholderiaceae > Paraburkholderia > Paraburkholderia sp. 31.1. The sequence continues at coordinate 8,442 of NZ_VZQN01000013.1, read as the reverse complement.
CCCTCGCTTTTCCCCAATCTTCCCTTTGGATGCAATCGGAATCGGCCGCGAATGATTCCGTCGCATAAGAGTTTGTCGTCATCAATATTGCCGTCGATAGCGTGGAGCGCGAACCATTCGCTCTTGTTATTGCCATTCAGGTTAAGCCGATCTTTCCATGGTCCGAGAATGCCTCCGGATCTTCGGTCGAAGATGTAATATCTGCCGACGGGAATAGCGCCATACTTCGGCGTGCACATTCCAACAGCCTTATTGATATAATTCTCCTGCCCCGAGTATGCGGGAAAGGATAGAGCGCCAATGCGAAATTCGCTCATTGGCCTATTATTCAGTTTGAGTGAGCATTGAAGCATCAGTCCTCCATATCGACTGACAAGTGTGATATAAGAAAAATAGTTCAGTTATGCCGCGCGGCCATTTTAAAGGCAATTTATTTTGAGAAGGCCATTATTGAAAAAATTTCCGCAGCAACAATTCCTGCCTACGCAGCAACTCGTCTACGCGTTCGCATAACCGAGCGAATGCAACCTTCTGCTGACCTATTCAAGTCAGCGCGAACCTCACGCCCGCACTCTCGGCAGACGCGGCCTGATTTTTGCTGATGTGCTCGGACGTCGCCTTCGCAGGGGACGGCGCGTGTCGAGAGGTCATCACTGTCAGCGGGGTTCTCAGTGGCAGCAGCGGAAGCATCCGGAACGTCAGGCCGGCGCGTCACGCGCGGCAGCGTCACGTTGTTACCGGCGCTGGCTATCGGTTTCGCCAACTCCGCACACGCGAACACGGTGGCGCCGCTGAACTATTTCCTGCACGCGGCTGGCCCGGCGGCTCGTCCGACGCTGTACCTCGGCTGGGTTTTCACCGCGATCGTGACGCTGGTCACGCTGATCGTCGCTGGCCTGTTGATCGGCGCGATGGTCCGCAAGCGTCCCGCGGCGCAACCGGATGCGCTGAGCGCCGAGCCCGGCGGCATCCGCTGGGTGTTCATCGGCACCGCGGTGTCGTCGGTCGTGCTGTTGGCGATGCTGGTCTATGCATTGATCACGCTCGAATCTGTGGCGTCGCCCGCGTCGGATCCGCAATTGACGATCACCGTGACCGCTTACGACTGGTGGTGGAAAGCCGATTACCGCGACGATCCGAACCCCGCCCGCAACTTCAGCACGGCGAACGAGATTCATATTCCGGTCGGTGAGCCGGTGAAGATCGAGCTCAAAAGCGCGGACGTCGTGCACGCATTCTGGGTACCGCAACTCGCGGGCAAGACGGAGACGATTCCAGGCCAAACCAACGAGCAGTGGCTGCAGGCGGACCGTCCCGGTATTTATCGTGGGCAGTGCTCGCAGTTCTGCGGCGCGCAGCACGCGCATATGGCGTTCGAAGTGATCGCGCAGGACGCCGCGGCGTTCAACGCGTGGCGCGACGCGCAGGGACGCGCGGCCACCGTGCCCACGGGCGACGCGGCCGTCGCGGCCGGCCAGCATCTGTTCGAGGAGCGCTGCGCGGGTTGCCATACGATTCGCGGCACCAAGGCGACTGGCGTGCAGGCGCCCGATCTGACCCATCTCGGTTCGCGTCGCACGATCGCGGCAGGCGCGCTCAGCAACACGCCCGACCATCTGCTCGACTGGATCGAGCACGCCCAGCGGATCAAACCCGATGCATTGATGCCCAGTATCGCGCTGACCACCAGCGAGGCCGCCGCGTTGTCGGCGTATCTCGCGACGCTGCATTGAAGCGCATCGCACCCGAGGAGCCCGTTCAATGTCCGATCATCCCGCTTCCGCTTCGCTACCCGCGCTGACCCGCACGCCGCGGCGCGGCCGTGTCGAGCCCGGCAGCGAGCAGGAAAAGCGGCTGCGCGAAATCTGGGAGTCGCGGCCCGGCTGGCGCGGCTGGTTCTCGACGGTCGATCACAAGACCATCGGTTTGCGCTACCTGGTGAGCGCGTTCATCTTTCTGCTGATGGGCGGCGTCGAAGCGCTGATCATGCGCGTTCAACTGGCGCGCCCCAACGCAACGGTGCTGACGCCCGAACAGTACAACCAGCTGTTCACGATGCACGGACTGACGATGATCTTTCTGTACGCGCTGCCCGTTCTGTCCGGCTTCTCGAACTATCTATGGCCGCTCGTGCTCGGCGCGCGCGACATGGCCTTTCCGCGCCTGAACGCGCTGTCGTATTGGGTGTTCCTGTTCGCCGGCATCTTCCTGTACGCGAGTTTTCCGACGGGACAGGCCCCCGACGCCGGCTGGTTCAACTACGTGCCGCTGTCCGGCCTGGAGTACAGCAACGGCCCGAATATCGACGTGTACGCGCTCGGCATGGTGCTGCTCGGCATTTCGACGACGGTCGGCGCGATGAACTTCGTCGTCACGCTGTTGAGGATGCGCGCGCCGGGCATGTCGCTCGATCGCGTGCCGGTGCTCGTGTGGGGCACGCTGACCGCGTCGGCCGGCAATCTGTTGGCGGTGCCGTCGGTGAGCCTCGCGTTTCTGATGCTGTGGATGGACCGCCGCATCGGCACGCATTTCTTCGACGTGCTCAATAGCGGGCGGCCGCTGCTCTGGCAGCACCTGTTCTGGATTTTCGCGCACCCGTGGGTCTACGTGGTCGTGTTGCCGGCCATGGGCATCGTGTCGGATGCGTTGCCGGTCTTTTGCCGCCGGCCGCTGGTCGGTTACGGGCCGGTCGCGTTGGCGACGGTCGCGACGATGGTGGTCGGCTTTGCCGTGTGGATTCACCATATGTTCGCGACCGGTATCCCCGCGCTCGCGCTGTCGTTCTTCGGCTCGGCCAGCATGGTCATCGCGGTGCCGAGCGCGGTCGCGACGTTCGCCTGGGTCGCGACGATCTGGACCGGTCGCCCCGTGTATCGCGTGCCGTTCCTGTTTTTCGCGGGCTTCGTGCTGCTGTTCGTGATCGGCGGCGTCTCCGGCGTGATGACGGCCGCGGTGCCCTTCGACTGGCAACTCACCGACACGTACTTCGTCGTCGCGCATCTGCACTACGTGCTGCTTGGCATCAACGTATTTCCGGTGATCGGCGGCATCTACTTCTGGTTTCCAAAATTCACCGGCAGGATGACGAACGAGTGTCTCGGCAAGCTCGCGTTCTGGGTGCTCTTCATCGGCTTCAACGTTGCGTTCTTTCCGATGCATATCGCGGGACTGCTCGGCATGCCGCGCCGCATGTACACGTATCCCGCCGACATGGGCTGGAACACGGTGAATCTCGTCACGTCGCTCGGTTCGTTCCTGTTTGCGGCCGGCGTGCTGCTGTTTCTGATCGATATCGCGGTGAGCCTGAGGCGCGGAAAGGTCGCCGGCAACAATCCGTGGGACGCGCCGACGCTCGAATGGTCGATCAGCTCGCCGCCGCCGCCGTACAACTTCGCGGTGGTGCCGACGCTCGCGAGCCGGCATCCGTTGTGGGAAGGCCGGATCGAAGAGCCGGGCGACGCGGTTCAAACACGCTCGCAACTCGACGAAGGCTATCTGCTCGCGCAAGGTCGCGAAGCGTTGGGCACGACCGCGCTCGAGGCGAGTCCCGACGTGATCCTGAAGATGCCCGAAGATTCGTACGCGCCGTTCTGGCTCGCGGTCTTTGCCGCGCTATTGTTCGCGGGGCTCGCGTTGACCGCCTGGGTGTTCGTGGGGGCGATGCTGGCCGGCTGCGCGGTCTCGATCATCACGTGGCTGTGGCCCGAGCGCGCGCTGATCCAGCGCGAGCCGGTCGCGGTCGAGGATGCGGGAGGCTGACATGAGCGATGCACTGGATCTCAATCGCTCGTCGAGCGAACCGGACGAGACCGCGCGTGCGTTGCCGGTTGGCAGCGCCGGCGAGCGATCGAGCGGCTGGTGGGGCTGCTTCACGCTGATCACGACCGAAGGCGCGCTGTTCGGCTATCTGATCTTCTCGTATCTGTATCTGGCCTCGCAAAGCCAGCAGCATTGGCCGCCGGAAGGATTGCCGAAGCTCGGGCTCGGCAGCGCGAATACGGTCATTCTGCTATCGAGCAGCGTGTTCGTCTGGTTCTGCGAGCGCTGCGTGCGTCGGCGGCGATTGCGGCTCGGTGTCGCGTCGATGGCGGTGGGCATCGTGCTGGGCTGCATCTTCCTGGGCATTCAGTTGCGCGAATGGCACAACCACCCCTATGGGCTGACCTCGCATCTCTATGGTTCGCTGTACTTCACGATTACCGGCTTTCACATGGCGCACGTACTGGTCGGGATCGTCGTGCTGACGCTGCTGGCGATCTGGACCGCGCTCGGCTATTTCGACGACAAACGCTGCGCGGCGCTGTCGGTCGGTGGGCTGTATTGGCACTTCGTCGATGTCGTCTGGCTGTTCATTTTCAGCACGCTGTATCTGACGCCGTATCTGTTCCGGGAGTGGTCATGACGACAGCGCCCAGAGACTCGCACATCTCGATGCCCTACGTGCTGATCGGTCTGCTCGCGGCGCCGTTCGCGTGGCTGTTGCAGATGATGCTCGCGGAAGCGCTCGCGGCGCAGGCCTGCTATCCGTACAACCATCCGCTCGGCGCGCCGCTCGTGTCGTGGATGCGTCCGGCGCTCGTCGCGCTCGGCACCGTGTGTCTGATCGCGGGCGCGTTCGGCACGTGGGTCGCGTGGCGCAATTTGCGCCGCGTCGCGCCACTGAAGTTCGGTGCGCTGAACGGCGAGCGCCGCACGCGTGCCGAACTCGACTGGTTTCTGACGCACGTCGCGGTGATGTGCAGCACGCTGTTTCTGTTCGCATTGATCGCAACGGATGCCGCGGTCGCGATCGTATCGCCGTGCAGGTGGTGGTGATGAAGCGCGACGTTCTCAACGCGCTCAGGTTCGCCATCGCGGCCGCATGCCCGCTGACGATAGCAGCGACCGCAAACGCCGCCAGCGCCTCCACCGACGCCGCGCAGGTCGCGCGCGGCGCATATCTCGCCAAAGCCGCCGATTGCGCCGGTTGCCACACCGCCGCGCCGCGCGTCCCGCATCCGGGCGCGGCGCCTGAGGCCACACCGCCGTTTGCCGGCGGCCTCGGCATGGGTTCGCCGTTCGGCACGATCTATACGTCGAACATCACGCCGGATCCGCAATACGGCATCGGCCGCTATAGCTATGACGACTTCGCACGCGCGTTGCGCGAGGGCATCGCGCCCGGGGGCAAGCGGCTTTATCCGGCGATGCCGTACCCGTCGTTCGCGAAGATCACCGATGACGACATGCATGCTCTCTACGCATACTTCATGCACGGCGTGCAACCGGTCGCGGCGCCTGCCCCGCAAACGCGCTTGCCGTTTCCATTCAATCAGCGCTGGGTATTGATGTTCTGGGACTGGGCATTCGCGCCGAAAGGCCAGTTCAAAGCCGATGCGAAACGCGATGCGCAATGGAATCGCGGCGCGTACCTGGTGCAATCGCTCGGCCATTGCGGCGCCTGCCACACGCCGCGCGGACCGGCGTACGAAGAGCGCGGCTATGACGAGTCGGCATCGGCCTATCTGACGGGAGGCACCAACGATCACTGGTTCGCGCCGAACCTGAGCGCCGACCCGGGCTCGGGGCTCGGCCGCAGTTCCGCGACCGACATCGTCGAGTTCCTTCGAAACGGCCACGGCGGCGGACTCATCCCGTTCGGCAGCATGGTGCAGGTCGTCGAAGACAGCACGCAGTACCTGAACGACGACGATCTCGCGGCGATCGCCGCGTATTTGAAGAGCCTGCCGCCGCGCGCGCCAAGCGGCTATTTCAACGCCCGCTCCGCCGCCGCGCAGCAAACCGTACGGGCGCTGAAAACCGGGGATGTGGAAAGACCCGGCGCGGGCATTTACGCATCGTATTGCGCGCGCTGTCATCAGATGGACGGGGCGGGGGTGCCGAACAAGTATCCGCGCCTCGCGGGCAACCCCGCGGTGTTGTCGGCGTCGAGCGCGTCATTGGTGCGCTTGCTGGTCGAAGGCGGGGGCAGTCCGCATACCGAGTCGGGACCGGAGCCGCGCAAGATGCCGTCTTTCGCCGGCAAGCTGACGGACACCGAAATGGCCCGCGTGCTCACGTTTGTTCGGACCACATGGGGAAATACGGCCGGACCGGTCACGCGAAACGATGTGTCGAGCGTGCGCGGCGCATTGCGCAAGTAAATGCCAACGCGCCTCGTCATGCGGTGTTCTCGTTGCCGTCGCAGTGGCCATTGGCGGCGCTGAACAGCGTCTTCAGCTTCGCATTGACCGCGATCAACTCCCGTACTGGCGCCGCCGCGAGTTGCTGATCGAAGAGCGTGAGAACCTGACCGAGTAGCGCGTAGGCGTCGTGATCGACCACGCAGAGGCCCGTTTCGAGTCCTGCCTGCCGGCAGCGCAGAATCGCGCCCTCCGCGTCGCGAAACAGCTCGGGTACGGCCGAACCATAGCCGCGCTGATTCAGCAGCATCGCCATGTAAATGGCCTGCGCCATGCTGCCGACGTGATACTGATTGGCGACGCCGCTGCGTAATGCCTCGAGCGTCATGTGATAGTCGAGCGAAATTTCGCCTGCTTTGGCAGGTACGATCGGGCGCAGCATAGCCTTCGGGTGCGTGCGCGGCGACTTCGCGGGTGCAGCGCGAGTAGGGCTCGCTTTTCTGGTCATAAGCTCACTGAGGCGGCCGGCTCGCGCCGGCCGCTACACCATCACGGAACCTGACAACGTCCATAACGGAAAACGGCTGCGCCGCGCGCGACGCGGCGCCGTTCCCGTTAGCCCATATGCAGACCGCCGTTCAGCGAGAAATCCGCCCCGGTCGCAAAGCCCGCTTGATCCGACGCGATCCACGCGACGATCGACGCAATCTCTTCCGGCGTGCCGAGACGCCGTACCGGAATTGTCGCGACGATTTTTTCCAGTACTTCCGGACGGATGGCCTTGACCATGTCGGTGCCGATGTAGCCCGGCGACACGGTGTTGACCGTCACGCCCTTGGTCGCCACTTCCTGCGCGAGTGACATCGTAAAGCCATGAATGCCGGCCTTGGCCGTGGAGTAGTTGGTTTGCCCGAACTGGCCTTTCTGGCCGTTGACCGACGAGATGTTGATGATGCGCCCAAAGCCTCGGCCGACCATGCCCTCGATGACCTGTTTGGTCACGTTGAACAGGCTCGTGAGATTGGTGTCGATCACCGCTTCCCAGTCTTCGAACGTCATCTTGCGGAACATGCCGTCGCGCGTGATGCCCGCGTTGTTGACGAGCACGTCGACTTCACCAACTTCTTTCCTGACCTTCTCGAACGCTTTCGCGGTGGACTCCCAATCCGCGACGTTGCCTTCCGATGCGACGAAGTTATAGCCGAGCGCTTTCTGATCTTCCAGCCATCGGGCTTTGCGCGCCGAGTTCGGGCCGCAGCCCGCGATGACGGTGTAGTTCTCTTTGTGCAAGCGCTGGCAAATGGCGGTTCCGATACCGCCCATGCCGCCGGTTACGTATGCAACACGGTTTGCCATAAGTCCTCCTTCTTGTTTGGGGTGAATTGAGCAAGTTTGATTGGAGGATGGACCTATTATTGGCAGCGGCCAATGGCTGGGACGATGGGCATTTTCACCTACGGGTTAACTGCCAAATCACGGGGTGGAATCGTTGCTTGACGGGGCAATGAATTACGTCGATTGCGGGTTGCATGCTTTGCGAACTCCGGGGTCGCTCGAGACTGCCGGCCGCCCTCCCGTCCTTGCCTGCGCGCCGTCTTCCTCTTACCCTTAGCGTTAGCCTTAAGTACCTGCCCCGGACACCGTGCGGCACACTGCCTGCACGGTCGTCGATGCGAGGCGCGAAGCCGTCCCTCGCTCCCGCTCTATTCGTGTGATCATCAGAGGCACATCAGGATGGCTGATTATCTTGCTGACATCGATCCCGACAGGTTGAACTTCCTTGGGATCTTCGGGCTGTTGATTGGCGGCCTCGCGCTGTTTCTTCTCGGTCTGGAGTTCTTGACCGGCGGCCTGAAGGCGATCGCGGGATCGAAACTGCAGTCGCTGATCGGCGTGCTGACCGCAAGCCGGTTTCGCGGCGTGGTGGCGGGCGCCGTCGTGACCGCGCTGCTGAATTCGTCGACCATCACGACGGTGCTGATGGTCGGTTTCGTGTCCGCCGGCCTGATGACGTTGACCCAGGCGGTGCCGATGATCATGGGCGCGAACATCGGCTCGACCATCACCGCGCAGATCATCGCCTTCGACGTTTCGCGTCTGACGCCGTACATGCTGTCGATCGGCTTCGTGCTGCACGCGTTTGCCCCGCGCGAGCTGCTGCGGCAGATCGGACGCGTCGTAATGGGGCTAGGACGAATGGCACTTACTTAAGCCCGTGGAGCGTGCCCATATTTTTGGACGCGCTCACGTGCGATGTGACGAGGCTCTTTCAGCCATGGGTAGGACTTCGGTCTTCGTTTGCGCATTCGTGGTTCGATGC
>NZ_VZQN01000012.1:0-180677 GCF_014397645.1 Paraburkholderia sp. 31.1 | reverse complement strand
GAGGAGGGGGCCCCGAATCCGGGCAAACCCCGCCTCGCTTGCGACCGAATTCCTTCGACATTCTGATAATTGCAAGCTGACTCGTCGGCAACGCCGGCGACGAGCTTATTGATCAGTGTTTCCCTAGATCACAATATCGGGATGCCCTTATGCTGTGGAGCATTAATTGAAAGAGGATTTCAACGATCTGGTCGGCTTCATGAACGTCGCGCGTGAGCGCAACTTCACGCGGGCGGCCGCGCAACTGGGAGTCTCGCAGTCGGCCTTGAGCCGGACGGTTGCCGGCCTTGAAAAGCGGATGGGCCTTCAGTTACTGATGCGCACTACCCGGAGTGTCTCGTTGACGGAGGCAGGCGAACGGCTACTGGCGGCGATTGCACCGCGTTTTCAGGAAATCGAAGCGGAGGTCGATTCTTTGCGCGCGATGACGAGCCGCCCAGGCGGAACGGTCCGGATCACGACCACCGACTACGCGGCAAACTCGTACGTTTGGCCGCGTCTGCAACCGTTGCTGCGCCAGTATCCGGACCTGAAGATTGAATTGCTCAATGACTACGGGTTAGCCGACATCGTTGCGGATCGGTACGACATCGGCGTGCGGCTAGGCGACCAGGTGGCCAAAGACATGATCGCGGTGCGAATCGCGCCTGACATGACGATGGCAATCGTGGGCTCTCCAGGCTACCTGCAATCGACCGCACCGGCGAAGACGCCGCAGGATCTAACGCTGCACAACTGCATCAATCTTCGATTGCCAACGCGAGATTCACTGCTGCCGTGGGAGCTACGGAAGGGGCGGCGAGAACTGCAGGTGCGGGTCGAAGGGCAGCTCACCTTCAATAGTGTCTACCAGATGATGGACGCAGCGCTTGGCGGGTTTGGGCTCGCGTACGTGCCCAAAGACCTGGCCGAGGTGCATGTCCGGGCCGGGCGCTTGAATTGGGTGCTGGAAGACTGGTTTCCCACGTTCGTCGGACATCACGTCTATTATCCAAGTCGCCGCAAATCATCCCGGGCAGTCGAGCTTGTGGTGGACGCATTGAAGAGCGGTTATCAGCGTCGAGCGCAGTGACCGGCAAATGGCGATCACGACGCAGATTTTTACCACTGCGGTCACGGCGTCAGCCCACCCAGCCTCAGCCGGCGCTGGCCGTCTGCGACGGCTGCCGCATGGGCTGCCCAGCCGTCGCCGCGTGACATGCCTCGATCATCGCGCGGAACGTCGGCGACGCATGCAGTTCTCCGCCCGCATCGAGTTCGACGCTGCCGTCCGGCGCGTCGCCGACGCCGACGCCGACCACCAGCGTCGCGCGTGGCCGCCATTCGCGCGTGCGCCGCAGCATGTTGCGCAGGTACAGCGGCGACTCGGGCGCGTCGAGCGACACGATGCAGATGATCGACGTGTCCTTGAAGCTCGGCTCGTCGGCGCGTGCGCTGCGATAGCCCGAGTGCGTCGCCATCAGCGGCGCGAAGCCCTGGCGGTTCAGCAGTTGCACAGCGATCGCGGTCGTCACTTCGTCGAACGCGCCGCGGCCGGGCACGCACAACACCGCGGCCTTGCCCGCTCCGGCCGACTGTTGCGAGCGCGTGAGCAGATCGCTGCGGTATCGCTCCGTGGCACCCGCGCCCGGCGACGCCAGGTCCGGCGTCCCGGCAAGCAGCGCGTTACCCGCGTCCGCCGGTTCGGCGGGCGACAGCGAATCCCGCAGCCCTTCGGCGATCTCGAGGTTCTCGACGATATCGACGAGCGCGTCGTTGATCCGCTGCAACTGGTCGGGCATCAGCACGCCGCGCTGCGCGTCGTTGCGCGCGAGCCGCAGGCCTTCGAGCGCGACCTTGTCGTAGTAGTCGATCAGCGACATCTCGCGCAGCAGCCGTTCGGCCTGCACGATCGCCTCGTGCGGATCGTCGGCGAGCAGGCGCTGATAGAAGTTCTGCGCGGGCGTCAGCGCGGGCTGATCGCCGAGCAGCACGGTCAGGAAGTTCAGCCGGTCCGCGTAGCGCCCGAGCGTGACGACGCACAGCGTGAGCGGCGTCGACAGCACGAGGCCGATCGGCCCCCACAGCCAGCTCCAGAAAATCGCCGCGACCACCACCGCGAGGGGCGACAGGCCCGAGCGATGACCGTACAGCAGCGGCTCGGCGATCTGCCCGGCGACCACGTCGACGACGATGAACAGGATCAGCGTGAGGACCGCCATCGTCCATTGCGGCTGGATCGCGGCCGCGAGAAAGAATGCGAGGATCGCCGCGATCCAGATGCCGATGTACGGCACGAAGCGCAGCAGCGCGGCGATCACGCCGAACAGCAACGCCCCCGGTACGCCGATGATCGCGAGCCCGATCGCGATGATGCCGCCCGCGCTCAGATTCACGCCGAGCTGCGCGACGAAATAGCGTGACAGGCGCCCGGCGGCGTCGTTGATCGCGGTAGTCGTGCGGTGCAGGTCGCGCGAACCGAACAGGCTGATCAGACGGTCGCGCAAATCCTCGCGCTGCAACAGGATGAAGATGGTCACGACGAGCACGATGAAGGTCGTCTCGATCGGCGCGATGGCGGGCGTCAGCGCGCGCTGCGCGAGTTGCACCGGCGTCGGCGCGGGCTCGTGCACCTCGACCTGTTGCGGCACCTGCGGCGCGTTGCGCGCGGCCCGGCCGGTCGGGCGCGGCGGCGCGGGGCGCGATGGCGCCACGCGCTGCAGCGCGCTGGCAGCGCTGCTCATCAGGGCGTCGGCGCGGCCCACGGTCTTTTCCTGCACGGTTTCGATCTTCTGCTCGATCGCTTCCTGGTACTGCGGAAGCGCGTCCGCGAGCTGCACGAGCTGCGCGCCGATCAGCGCGCCGATCGCGAGCAGCGAGGCGAGAGCGAACAGCACCGCGATGAAGATCGACGGCAACTGGCCCATGTGCAGACGCCGCAGCATCTGCACGAGCGGCGCGAGCAGGAAGCTCAGCAGCACCGACAACGTGATCGGAATCAGTACCTCCCGCCCGAAGTACAGCCCGCACACGACCACCACGCCGGTGATCAGCGACACGAGGCCATGCAGGCCCGGCGTGCCCGGCGGGTAAACGCGGTTGGGCCGCCCCTGCGGCGGCGGTAGCGATATTTTCATGTAAGCAGAATTCCGGTTGGGACGCGTTGACGACAGAGCGGAGCACTGGTCGTCAGCAAGACGGATGCCCGAATTGTAGGTGGTTTGGCGGGAGGGGCTCACGCGTGGCTGCGCGTTGAGTCGCTCGATGCGCTCGAGTCGTCAGCCGACATGCACCCGCAGCATCTCCAGCAACAGCGAACTCACATACAGCAACAAGCCGATAAATCCGCCGACGATCGTCCCATTGATGCGGATGTACTGCAGATCCTTGCCGATATTCATCTCGACCTGGTGCGACATCTCGTGCGCGGGCCAGTTCTTCACCGTATCGCTGATATGGCGCGTGAGGAACCGCGCGAAGTCCGGCGCCATCGCGCGCGCCGCTTCCTCGAGGTGATCGTTCAGCGATTGCCGCAGCGCTGGATCGCGCGCGAGTTCGCGGCCGACCCACGCGCCCATCGCGGCGACACGCGCATGCAGTGCCGAATCGGCGCTTTGCAGATCGCGCTTGAGCCACGCGCGCAGCTCGCCCCACATGTCCTTCACGTAGCTGCCGAAAGCCTCGCCTTCGATCAGATAGCGCTTCAGTGCTTCGCCTTGCTGCAGGAACACGGGATCGGTCTTCAGCCGCACGATCAGCTTCTGCACCGCGTGGTCGAACTTGTCGCGCAGCTCGTGCGTGGGGTTCTGCGCGATCTGTTCGAGCATACGGTTCGCGGCGCTCGCGATCGCCTCCGCCCCCTTGTCGCCGAGCCATACCGACGGCAGAAACTTCTCCATCGTCGGATACTCGCTTTTCACCCAATCGACGATGCGCGCGGCAATGAATTCGCGCGCCGGCGCCTCGCGCAGCACCGCGATCACCTGATCGATCGCGGTGTCGAGCAGTTCCTGATGGCGGCCGTCGCGCGTCAGCGTGTCGAGAATCGCGCCGAGCGATTGCGACAGATCGACCTTCGCGAGCACGTCGCGCAACCCGTCCCTGATGAAGTTCTGAATGCGCGCGTCGTCGGCCACGTCGAGGATGCCGCCGGTGAGCCGCACCACGTAGTCGCCGAGGCGCGCGGAGTTGGCCGATTCGCCGAGCCACGCGGTGATGGTCTGCGCCGGATCATGCCGGCGGATCAGACCGACCAGCGACGGCACATCGAGAAACTTGTCCTGCACGAAGTGCGCGAGGTTGTCGGCGATCTTGTGCTTGTTGCGCGGGATGATCGCGGTGTGCGCGGACACGAGCGGAATCGGCACACGGCGAAACAGCGCCGCGACCGCGAACCAGTCGGCGAGCGCGCCGACCATCGCGGCCTCGGCGACGGCCTTGATGCCGTCGACCCACAGGCCGCGCGGCAGGAATGCGGCGACGACGAAAACGCAGGCGGCCGCGAGCAGCAGCAGTAAAGGCGTGCGCTTGGCCTTCTTCAGTTCGGTGGTCTTGTCCATCGGGCGCGGTTGATCGTGTCGGGCGGGGGCTGGAAAGTCGGCGGGCTCAGCCGGTTCGGTTGCAATGATGCGGTACGGCCCGCGCGCGCGTCCAGCCTGGATACGCGCGCGCAATACGCGCCGGCGCTTCGGCAAGGTAACATTCGCGATTGGGCTCCTCGGCGAAATCAACGCAAGAGGACGCAACGCAATCGCAATGGAGGCATAGTGATCAGGTTTCTGCACACCGCGGACTGGCAGATCGGCACGCAATTCGGTCAGTTCGAACCGGACGAGGCCGCGCATCTCGCCCAGGCGCGCTTCGACACGGTGCGCCGCATCGCCGAAGAAGCGGCCGCGCGCAACGTCGACGCGGTGCTCGTCGCGGGCGACGTGTTCGATCTGCAGACGGTGTCGGACACCGTGATCCGACGTTTGTTCGCCGCGCTGCAAGCGTTTTCCGGAGCGTGGATCATGCTGCCGGGCAATCACGACGCGGCGCTCGTCGAAAGCGTGTGGACCCGCGCGCAGCGGCTCGATTGCGTGCCGCCGAACGTGCGCCTCGTGCTCGAAGCCGGCGTCGTGCTGCTCGACGCGTGCCGTTGCGCGCTGCTGTGCGCGCCGCTCACGCAGCGCATCACCTACGACGACACCACCGCGTTCTTCGATTCCACCGATACTCCGCCCGGCTATCACCGCGTGGGGCTCGCGCATGGCAGCGTCGGCGGCATTCTGCAAGACGGCATCGATTCGTCGAATCCGATCGCGCCGACGCGCGCCGCCAGTGCGCGGCTCGACTATCTGGCGCTCGGCGACTGGCACGGCCATCTGCGCGTCGACGAACGCACATGGTACGCGGGCACGCACGAGCAGGACCGTTTCCGCGCGAACGAGCCGGGCTTCGTGCTCGACGTTACCGTCAGCGATCCCGGCGCGGTGCCGCAGGTCGACGCGGTGCGGGTCGGGCAATACCGGTGGCATCGCTGGGACGAGACGATTTCGGTGCCGACCGATGTCGATGCATTGAAAACCCGCCTCGCCGAACTCGGCGCGAATGACGTGCTGCGCATCGAGGTCGGCGGCACCGCGGCGCTCGCCGATGCCGAGGCGCTGCATGTCGCGGTCGAACAGGCGCGCGCGCGCGTGCGCGCGTTGCGTGCCGATCTGGGCAGTCTGCACGTGCTGCCGACCGCCGACGATCTCGCCGAACTCGGCGCGCAAAGCGGCTATCTCGCGAAGGTGGTGGCGCGGCTGCGCGGTCTGCAGGAAGACGCGCAAGCCGATCCGCAAGAGGCGCGGCGCGCGGCCGAGGCGTTGCTGCTGCTGGCGCGTTTTCAGCGCGACCAGCGGCAACGCGATTCGCAGGCCGCACCACCCGCGCAGACGCGCGAGCGGCAGCAACCTGAAGCGCCGCGTGAAGGAGCCCCCGCATGAAGCTGCAACGTATCGCGATTCAGGAATTCAGGCAGTTCGGCGGGCAGATCGTGATCGACGATCTGCAGCCCGGTCTCAATCTGTTCATCGGCCCGAACGAGGCCGGCAAAAGCACGATTGCCGAGGCGGTGCGCACGGTGTTCCTCGAACGCTACAAGGCGTCGCATCTGAAAGACCTGTTGCCGTGGGGGCTCGCGAGCGGGCAGCCGTCGGTCGAGGTCAGCTTCGAGCTCGATGGTGTGGCGTGCCGTCTGTCGAAGCAGTTCGTGTCGCGTCAGCGTTGCGAGCTGAGGATCGGCCAGGCCGTGTATAGCGAGGACGAAGCCGAAGACAAGCTCGCCGCGCTGCTCGGCTTCTCGCGCGCGGCGCGCGGTCCGATGAAAGCCGAGAACGCCGGCGTGCCGGGTCTGTTGTGGGTGCAGCAAGGCGGCACGCAGGAGATGCGCGATTCGACCGGGCACGCGGCGCAGTATCTGCGCGACGCGCTCACGCAACTGTCGGGCGGCCGCGAAGCGGGCGGCGAGGACGCGCTGATCGCGGCCGTGCAGCGCGAGCTGCGGCAACTGCTGACCGCGCGCACGCAGAAGTCGACCGGGCCGCTCGCCGAGGCGGAGCAGAAGCTCGCTTCGCTGATCGCGAGCCGCGACGAGCTGCAACAGCAGCGCCAGCAGTTCGACGACAACATCGCGCGCCTCGCCGCCCAACAGCAGGCATTCGACGACGCCGAGCGCAGGCGTCCGTGGGAGCTTCACGAGCAGAAGGCCGCGCTCGCGCAGCAACGTGCCGCGGCGGTCGAACAACTCGAACGCGGTCTTGAAGGGCTCGCGCAGTCGCTGAAGATCGGCGAGGCCGAACTCGCGTTGTCGGTGCAGCAGGAGCAGGGCGCGCTCGAACTGGAGGCGGCCATCGCGCGCGAACGCGAGCAGCTCGACGCGGCGCGCGTCGAGGTCGCGGCCGCGCAAACCGCGCATGCGCAGGCGCAAAGCCGTGTGGCGCAATTCGAGCAGGCATCGGCCGAGGCGAACCGCGCGCTCGAACTCGCGAACGCGGCCGTAACCGCCGCCGATCTGCGCAGCCAGGTCGATTTCTATCGGGCGGAGGGCCAGCGGCTCGAAGCGGCGATCGGCGAGGCGGACAAGGCGAACGCGGCGGTGTTGCAGGCCGCGCGAGACGCGGCGGCGCTCGAACTCGACGACGCGCAGTTCAAGCGCCTCGTCGCGCTCGACGGCGAACTGACCGTGTTGCGCGCGCGGACCGAAGCGGCGATGACGCGCATCGAGTACAGCTTGAATGGCGAATTGAGCGTCGGCGATCAGACGATCAGCGGCACGGGCGTGCTGCATGTCGACGATGAAAAGCGCATCGGTCTCGGCAAGCTCGGCGAATTGCGCGTGATTCCGGGCGTGTCCGATCTGTCCGCGCGGTTGTCGGAGCTGGCGTCGCTCGAGGCGAAGCACGCGCAGTTGCTGCGCTCGCTCGGCGTCGCGTCGGTGGGCGATGCGCAGGCGCGTCACGAGCAATGGAAAACGCTGGTCGCGCAACAGAAGAGCCAGGCGAGGATTCTCGAGGTGCACGCGCCGCAAGGCATCGATGCGTTGCGCGCGGCGCTGGCATCGACGGCGGCGCGCTTGCAGGCGTCGAGCGAGCGCCTTGCCAGTCTGCCCGACGTGTCCGCGGCGCCACCGCTCGACGACGCGCGCCGCAACGCCGACATCGCGCGCGACGCGTTGGAGACCGCGCGCAAGGTGCTCGAACAGGCGGCGGGCGCGCAATCCAGCGGCGTTGCGAAGGCCGATTCGCTCACGGCGCAGTTGCAGCGTAAAGAAGCGCAGCTGCACGACGAAGCGTTTCGGCGCAAGCGCGCGCAGTGGCAGGCGCATATCGTCGAGCAACGCGTCAAGGTCGATGCGCTGAAGAACCAGCGCGGCGAGCGCGAGCGCGAACTCGATGCGGCGCGTCTGGACGACCCCGTGGCGGAGGCGAAGCGCTATCGCGCATCGGCGGACCTCGCGCGCAACGAGCAGCACGAGCGTCAACTTCGGATCGCGGAGCTGCGTAGCCAGCTCGAAACGATGGGCGCATCGGGCCTCGGCGAACGGCTTGCCGCGCTCGAAGCCCAGGTCGAGCAGGCCACGCGTCGCAAGGACGAACTGCGCCTGCGCGCGAGCGCGCTGAGTCTGCTCGACGAAGTGCTGGTCGACGAACGCGACGCCGCGCTCGCCCAACTGCGTGCGCCGTTGACCGAGCGGGTCGGTCACTACCTGAAGCGGCTTTTTCCGCAGTCGAGCCTCGCGCTCGGCGACGATCTGATTCCGGCGATGCTCGATCGCGACGGCCGCGCGGAACTGCTCGATGCGCTCAGCTTCGGCACGCGCGAACAGCTCGGCATCCTGACGCGGCTCGCGTATGCGGATCTCTTGCAGGCCTCAGGCCGGCCGACTCTGCTGATGCTCGACGATGCCGCGGTACACACCGATGCCGCGCGCCGCGACGCGCTCAAACGCGCGTTGATCGACGCGGCGACGCGGCATCAGATTCTGGTGTTCACGTGCCATCCGGAGTTGTGGGACGACCTGGGCGTGAGGCAGCGGGCGGTGCAGGATCTGAAGGTGGCGTGAGCGGGGCGGGCCGGTACCACCCGGTACGGTCCGCTTACTCGTACCACCGCGGCGTGTACACCCACTGCGCGCCGTGATGACCGCAAGCGAATCTTCTCGTCAGCGACGACCCGACGATCACCATCGTGCGCATATCCACATCGGCCGAGCGAAGCTCGCCGAGCGTCAGCGTGCACAGCGTGCCGCCGGGCCGGCCGATATCGCGACCCAGCACCACCTGGGTCGATGGCACGCGATACTCCCGCACGATGTCGAGTGCCTTGTCGAGTTGCCACGGACGCGCGCGCGAAATCGGGTTGTAGAACGCCATCACGAGATCGGCTTGCGCCGCATGGCGCAGGCGGGTTTCGATGATCGTCCACGGCTTCAGGTTGTCCGACAGCGACAGCATGCAGAAGTCGTGGCCGAGCGGCGCGCCGGCCTGCGCGGCGGTCGCGAGCGCGGCCGACACGCCCGGCACGATCGATAGTTCGACGGCCGCCCATGCGTCGTTCCGGGAAGCTTCGAGCGTTTCGAGCACGGCGGCCGCCATCGCGAACACGCCGGGGTCGCCCGAGGACACCATCACGACCGAGCGGCCTTCGCTCGCGAGCTCGAACGCGTGCCGCGCGCGCTGCATTTCCTCGCGATTGTCGGTGCCGTGCACGCGCTGACCGGCGCGCAGCGGGCCGGCCATTTTCACGTAGGTGTCGTAGCCGAGGATGTCGGTCGCTTCGTTCAACGCGGTGCGCGCGGCCGGGACCATCAGCTCGGCCCGGCCGGGACCGAGGCCGATCACGCTCAGACGGCCGCGGGCACGGCCGAGCGTCGCGGGGTCGATGGCGAGCGGGGAGAGGGCGAGCGCGACGTTGGGGTGCGCATCGTCGTGCAGCGTTTCGTGGGGGACGCGTAGCGCGGTATGCAGCAACCTTGCGGCACTCGATTCGCCCGGTTCGGCGCTGGCATCGGCGAAGCGCAGCGGCACCTCGAGAAGCCTTGCCGCTTGCGCAAGCGCCGGGTCGGTCATGCTCGTCGATGGCGCGAGCAAGGCCGCAAGCGAAAGCATCGCGAGACCCTGCGCGTTCAGTGCAGCGCGCACGCGCGCGACGATCGCGTCGGCGGCATCGGCATCGTCGCTGGCGACAGCCGCCACCACACTGCGCGGATGAATCACGAGCTCGTCTTCACGCCCATCCCACGCGCGCGGCGTCACGCGAATCGCGAGACGCGCCGACGCCGAGCGCGGCAGTGGTGCGTCGTCGAGCCACGGCGCGTCGCCTTCGATGCGCGTGCTTTCGCCCGCGAGCAGATCCGACACGAAGCGCTTGCCCTGACCCAGGTCGGCGAGCGCATAGCCATCGGGCGGATTGAGCACGCAGGTGCCGAAGCGCAGCTCGCCGCTCGTCGTGATCGCGGGCTGCGCGGCCAACGCCGCGGCGATGTCGCGCGCCATCACGTTGACGCCCGCGAGGCCGCCGAGCAGCGGCACGACCGCGCTGCCGTCCTCGGCGACCGCGAGGACCGGCGGCTCGGCGCCTTTGTTCGACAGCAGCGGCGCGAGGCAGCGAATCACGATGCCGGCCGCGCACAGCGCGACGATCGGCGTGCCGCGCGCATACAGCTCGCGCAGATGCGCGCCGAGTTCGCTGTACGAGACGTCGGCGTC
Organism: Paraburkholderia sp. 31.1; assembly: GCF_014397645.1. Classification (NCBI taxonomy): domain Bacteria; kingdom Pseudomonadati; phylum Pseudomonadota; class Betaproteobacteria; order Burkholderiales; family Burkholderiaceae; genus Paraburkholderia; species Paraburkholderia sp. 31.1. Next base: position 170,463 of record NZ_VZQN01000012.1, on the reverse strand, counting down.
GACGCGCCCCTGCAGCGCATGGACCTGGCAGTCCGTGGCAACGCCGGCCGCGGCATGCGCGCCACGCTCGACATACGACGCCTGAATCCGCCGCGCGGTCGCAAGCGCGCCCGTGCCGAGAATCACGATGGCGGGCGCGTTCATCCTTGCCATTTTTGCCCCGGCACGACCAGCAGTGAGAAATACGGCGACGCCATCGGATCGACTTCCGCGAGCGGCACGATGCGCTGATTTCGCATCGTCGCGCGTTCGACGTACAGCGCGCGCTGCGCGAGTCCGAGTTCGTCGAGCACGCGCCGTACCTTGTCGAAATTGCGGCCGAGTTTCATGATGACCGCCGCGTCGGCGTCGGCCAGACGGCGGCGCAGTTCATCTTCGGGCAGCACGCCCGACAGCACCGACAAGCTTTGGTTGCGATAGACGAGCGGCGTGCCGAGCACCGCCGCGCCGCCGAGCATCGAGCACACGCCGGGCACTACCTCACTGTCGTAGCGCGCCGCGAGCCGGTCGTGCAGATACATGTACGAGCCATAGAAGAACGGATCGCCTTCGCAGATCACCGCGACGTCGCGGCCCGCGTCGAGATGGCCCGCGACGATGTCGGCGGCGGTGTCATAGAAGTCCGCGATGATCGCTTCGTACGACAGCGGCGGTTCGAGTGCTTCGGTGGTGACCGGATAGACGAGCGGCAGATGCTGCTGCGCGTCGTGCAGATGCGCCTCGATGATGCCGAACGCGTTGCCCTTCTTGCCCTTCGCGACGAAATACGCGACCACCGGCGCCGCTTTGAGCAGCCGCAGCGCCTTCAACGTCAGCAATTCCGGGTCACCGGGACCGACGCCGATGCCGTACAGCCGTCCGCGACTCGTTAGCTGGCTCGCCATTTATTCGACCTCCGTCGCAAGCGCGTTGACCGCGGCGGCGGCCATCGCGCTGCCGCCGCGCCGTCCGTGCACGACCACATAGGGGACGCCGCGGCTGTTTTGCGCGAGTGCAGCTTTGGATTCCGCCGCGCCGACGAAGCCGACCGGAAAGCCGAGAATCAGCGCCGGCTTCTGCGCGCCGGCATCGAGCATGTCGAGCAGATGAAACAGCGCGGTCGGCGCATTGCCGATCACGACGACGCTGCCCGCCAGATGCGGGCGCCACAATTCGAGCGCGGCGGCCGAGCGCGTGTTGCCGATTTCGCGCGCGAGCGCGGGCACGTCCGGGTGCGTGAGCGTGCAGATCACTTCGTTGTTCGCGGCCAGCCGCGCGCGCGTGATGCCTTGCGCGACCATGCCCGCATCGCACAGGATCGGCGCGCCTTGCGCGAGCGCGCGGCGGCCCGCGCTGCCGGCGCCGTCGCAGAACGCGAGGTCGTCGATCACGTCGACCATGCCGCACGCGTGGATCACGCGCACCGCGAGCTTTTCGAGGTCGGCGGGGATGCGCGCGAGGTCGGCCTCCGCGCGGATCGTCGCGAACGATTGGCGATAGATCTCCTGACCGTCGCGAATGTAATCAAGCATGTGGAGTACTCCGGGCGAGGCGCGCGAGCAGCGCGGCGGCCTCGTCGATCGTCAGTTGGGGCGCGACGCATTGGCCGAAGCCGGGGCGGCCGTCGCGTCGATAAAGGTCGTAGAGGCCGGGCGCGGCGGCGAGCAGCGTGTAGGGCGCGCGATGGGCGGCCGCGCAGGAGCGCGGACAGCCGGTCAGATGCACGTCGACGCCGGCGGGTAAGCGCTCGGCGAGTTGTAGCGCGTCGGTCTTGGTGTCGGCGAGGCCCTTCGCGCAGCCGGCCGAACCGGTGCAGGCGATCACGTGCGTGATGGCCTGCGCGGGATCGCACGCGAGACCGAGTGCGATCAGCTTCGCGAGCACGGCGGGCACCGCCGTCGTCGCGATGTCGGGCAGCAGCACGCTTTGCCATGGCGTCGCGTGCAACCTGCCGTTGCCGTGTTTTTGCGCGAGCGCAGCCAGGGCGCGCAGCGTGGCCGCATCGATCCGGCCGAGCGGTGGATGGCCGCCGACATGCGAGCTGCCATCGCCGCGCTGCGCGTGCGCGCCGAGCCGCAGCGATGGGTCGGCGGCGATGTGTCGTTGCCAGTGGCTCAGCGATGCGTCGCGCGCGAGCGGGAAATCGACGTAGCGCTGCGCGTGCCGCAGGAGCGCGTCGGCGCAATGCGTGGCGAGCAGGTCGCGCATGCGGGTCGCGTCGGCTGCGGCGAGGTCGAGGAACGTGTGCAGCAACGCGCGCAGGAGCGCGGGCACGCGCGACGCCGGCACCGCCGCGAGCGCGCCCGTGCCGTTGGAATCGCGATGGTCGCGCGGGTTCGAGTTCTCGCCTGCCGGAGCCGGGCACCCCGCGAGGCCGAACACGAAGCGCACGCCTTCTTCGTCAGCCGACGCCGCGAGCCACACGTCATGCGGATGATCGACCCGCGCAAGCTGTTCGCCGCCGTCGAGCAGCAGCGCGAATTTCGGCGACAACGCTACCAAGCGCGCATCGCCTTGCAGCAGCGTCAGCAGTTCTCCGCACAGCGGCGTCGTGTCGATCAGCGCGTGCGGATCGCGGCCGGCGGCGGGGCTGATCATCACGTTGCGGACGTCGTCGGCGGAACTGAGCGCGCCGGCCGGTCCAAGCCCCGCGCCGATCAGCGCCGCGCTCAACGCCGCTTCGTGTCCGTTACGCACGCCGCGCAGTTGCAGATTCGCGCGATTGGTCAGCTCGGCGACGCCGTTCGCGTGCCGCGTGCTGGCATCGGCGATCGCGCGTGCCTGCGCCGCGCTCAGCACGCCGCCGGGCAGTTTGATGCGGCAGATGCCGCCGTCGCGCGCGGGGACGATGCGCAGCAACCCCGGACATGCCGGGGACCGCGGTGTCGTGACCGCGTGGGACGAAACGGTGGGAGGCGAAGCTCGATTCAAAGGGGCACCGGGTTTAGCGTCGCGCGACGGCATGGCTGCGGCCTCGCTGCATGCTGCCCGACGAGGGCCGGCGTGAACTGTGCGGCCGAAAGGCGCTTCGGGCTGACCGTGGGCAATGAAAGCGGCCATTATATCTTTACGCTGTGGCCGCAGCGCCTGTATGCCGGCCATCGCGCGATGCCGGTGATCCCGGCAGCATGGCGCTCCGCCGCGAAGCCGCGGGCCGCATGGCGGCGGTATCATGCGGACTTTCGCAACCGGCGCTCCGAGCCTGCGCAAAGCCGCATGCGTGAGCCGGTGCAATCGCTAAAGAATCGACGCAACCGATGAGGATGGATGCATGCCGGCATGGCTGACCGTAGTGGGCATTGGCGACGACGGCTTCGCCGGTTTGGGGCGGCCCGCGCGGCGTGCGTTGCTGGGCGCGTCGGTCGTGTACGGCGGCGAGCGCCATCTGGCGATGCTGCCCGCGCGGCTCGCCGCGCGCCGTGCCGCGTGGCCGCGTCCGTTCGATCTCGCGCCGTTGCTCGCCGAGCGTCCGCACGCGGTGTGCGTGCTCGCGAGCGGCGACCCGATGCTGTTCGGCGTCGGCGCGACGCTCGCGCGGCAGTTGCCGGCCGGCGAGTTGCGCGTGCTGCCGGCGCCGTCGTCGTTGTCGCTCGCGGCCGCGCGGCTCGGCTGGCCGTTGCAGGATGTCGCGACCGTCTCGCTGGTCGGCCGACCGCTTGCCGCGCTGAATGCGCATCTGCGTGACGGCGCGCGCCTGTTCGTGCTGAGCGCGGACGGGCACACGCCCGCGGCACTGGCGGCCTCGCTCGATGCGCGCGGTTTCGGCGCGACTGCCATGACCGTGCTCGAACATCTGGGCGGTGCACGCGAACGGCGTGTCGATGGCCGCGCGGGTCAATGGCCGGCCGGCGAGATGGCCGCGCTCAATCTGATCGGGCTCGAGTGCCGCGCGTCGGCGCATGCGCCGCGTCTGCCGCTGACCTGCGGTTTGCCCGACGACGCCTTTATCCACGACGGCCAGTTGACCAAGCGCGACGTGCGCGTCATCACGCTCGCGCGCCTCGCGCCCGCGCCCGGCGAGTTGCTGTGGGACGTCGGCGCGGGCAGCGGTTCGATCGGAATCGAATGGATGCGCGCGCATCCCACGTGTCGCGCGATCGCGATCGAAGCGAACGAAGCGCGGCAGCGCTTCATCGAACAGAATCGCGATGCTTTGGGCGTGCCCGGGCTGCAACTCGTGGCCGGCCGCGCGCCTGACGCGTTGCGGGGACTGCCGGCGCCGCACGCGGTGTTCATCGGCGGTGGGGTGACCGAGCCTGACGTGCTCGACACCTGTTGGACACAACTGCGCGACGGCGGCCGGCTCGTCGCGAACGCGGTGACGCTGCAAGGCGAGGCGGTGCTCGCCGCATGGCGCGAGCGGCATGGCGGTACGCTGACGCGCATCGGGCTCGCTCACGCGCAACCGCTCGGCGGCTTCGATACGTGGCGCCAGGCGTTGCCGATCACACTGCTCGACGCGACCAAACCCGCCAAACCATCGGCCGATTCGTGATGCGCGACGAGACTCCCGAGCAGCCGGCGCCGCTGCGCAGCGGCTATACGACCGGCAGTTGCGCGACCGCGACCTCGCTTGCGGCCGCTCGTCTACTGCTGGCGGGCGAGTTCAGCGAGGTCGCGGAGATCGTGTTGCCGAAGGGCCAGCATGTGCCGATGCGGCTCACGTTCTGCCGCCTTGCCGCGACGGACGGCGAGCGGATCGCCGAAGCCGGCACGATCAAGGACGCCGGCGACGATCCCGACGTGACCCACGGCGCGCTCGTGTTCGCGCGCGTGCGACTTGTGCCCGAGCGCGGTGTGATCTTTCGCGCGGGGCCGGGCGTCGGCACGGTCACACGCGCGGGGCTTACATTGCCGGTCGGCGAACCGGCGATCAATCCGGTCCCGCGCCAGATGATCACGCAGCACCTCGACGAACTCGCCGCGCGCCATGCGTATCGCGGCGGCTTCGAAGTGACGGTCGGCGTCGAAGGCGGCGAAGCGCTCGCGCTGAAAACGATGAACCCGCGACTCGGGATTGTCGGTGGACTGTCGATCCTCGGCACCACCGGCATCGTGCGGCCGTTTTCGTGCTCGGCATACATCGCGTCGATCCACCAGGGCATCGACGTCGCGCGCGCGAACGGCTATACGCATGTGGCCGCCTGCACCGGCAACGCGAGCGAGGACGCGATGCGCGCGCACTACGGCCTGCCCGATATCGCGCTGATCGAAATGGGCGATTTTGTCGGCGCGGTGCTCAAGCATGTGAAGCGCGCGCCGGTCGAGCGACTGAGTATTTGCGGCGGCTTCGGCAAGCTCAGCAAGCTCGCGGCCGGCCATCTCGATCTGCATAGCCGCAACTCCAGCATCGATCTCGAACAACTCGCCGGCTGGGCTGCCGCGCATGGCGCCGACGCCGTGCTGCAAGCGGCGATGCGCGCGGCCAACACGAGCCAGCAGGCGCTCGCGCTTGCTCACGCGCGGCAGGTGCCGCTCGGCGATATCGTCTGTCAGCACGCGTTGGCCGTTGCTCGCGATATCGTGCCGCCGCAGGTCAGCGTCGAAATCTTCGCGATCGACCGGCAGGGCAACATCGTCGGAGTCGCGCGATGACGCGCATCCTGCTGCTCGGCGGCACCGGCGACGCGCTGAAGATCGCGCGCCAACTCGGTCCCGCGCATGTGTACAGTCTTGCGGGACTCGGCAAGGTCCCCGACGACTTGAAGTGCGCGGTGCGCGTCGGCGGTTTCGGCGGCAGCGCGGGTCTGGCGCGTTACCTCGCGAGCGAAGCGATCGGCCTCGTGATCGACGCGACGCATCCGTACGCGGCGCGGATCAGCGCGAATGCCGTAGACGCGTGCCGCGTGGCGAAGGTGCCGTGCTGGGCGCTGCGGCGTCCAGCGTGGCAGCCGCAAGCCGGCGACGACTGGCGCATGGTCGATGACTGGAACGAACTGATCGACACGCTCGCGCCGTTCAGGCGGCCGCTTTTCACGCTCGGTCGCGAACCGCTCGCGCATCTCGACGAGATTGCGCCGCATCAATTCTGGACCGTGCGCGTGCTCGATTCGCATCCGGACACGGCGCGCTCGCGCGTCCTCGCGGCGCGCGGACCGTTCACGCTCGACGGCGAACGCGCGCTGTTCGCGCTGCAGGCGTTCGACGTCGTCGTCAGCAAGAACAGCGGCGGCGCCGCGACCGAGGCGAAGCTCGAGGTCGCGCGCGACCGCGGCTTGCCGGTGATCATGCTGGGACGGCCGGTGTTGCCCGAGGTCGATCGCGAGTTCGCCGGCGTAGCCGATCTTCTCGATGCGTTGCCCGCGCAGGCGAATGCGGATTCGGGTAAGTGAGCAAATAATTGGAGTACTGAATGACAGTGTTTTTTATCGGCGCGGGTCCGGGCGACCCGGAACTGATCACGGTCAAAGGGCAGCGTCTCGTGCGCAGTTGTCCGGTGATCCTGTATGCGGGGTCGCTGGTGCCGGCCGCGGTGCTCGAAGGTCATAGCGCGCAACAGGTGATCAACACCGCGGAGCTCGATCTCGACCGGATCGTCGCGCTGCTCGCGGCGGCGCACGCGAAGGGCCAGCATGTCGCGCGCGTGCATTCGGGCGATCCGTCGCTGTACGGTGCTATCGGCGAGCAGATCCGCCGTTTGCGCGAGCTGGCCATTCCTTACGAAATCGTGCCCGGCGTGACCGCGACGGCCGCATGCGCGGCGGCGCTCGGCTGTGAGTTGACGCTGCCCGGCGTGTCGCAGACGCTGATCCTCACGCGCTACGCGAGCAAAACGTCGATGCCCGAAGGCGAGCAGTTGGGCGATCTCGCGCGGCATCGCGCGACGCTGGCGATTCACCTCGGCGTGCGGCATCTCGCGCGCATCGTCGATGAGTTGCGGCCGCATTACGGCGGCGCGTGTCCGATCGCGGTGATCTATCGCGCGAGTTGGCCCGACGAGGAAAAGATCACTGGCACGCTCGACGATATCGTCGCGAAGGTGCAGGGCAGCGCGATCGAGCGCACCGCGCTGATTCTGGTCGGCCAGGTGCTGGCCGCCGAAGGGTTCGCCGATTCGACGCTGTATGCGAAGGGCAGTTGACGGCGCCGTGAAAGCCGTTCCGGCGTCAGGAAGCCGCTTGGGTTGTCGATCATAATGTGACGCAGCGCGCGAGCCTGGCCGCCCGTCTGCTGGCAAAACGCGAATCGCGAAAACGCGAAAATCCGCAAGTTCTGCACCGCATCGCGGGCTTCATGCCGCAAGCGACGGTCACGATGGTGCCGGGCGCCTCGCACTATACGTTCATGGATGTGTGCGAGCCCGAGGCGATGGAGCGTCTGGCGCCGATCTGCAAGGACGGACAGGGTGTGGATCGCGCCGCGATTCATGCGCGAACCGCGGCACAGGTGCGTGATTTCTTCGCGGCGACGCTGCCGGCGGGCGGCCCGTAGCGCTCGCGAACGCACGTGGTTCGCGACGCCGCGCGACTCAGTCCTCGAGCGGCGACAAGGCCTTGAGTGGTGCCGGCTGGTCGTCGCCGAATCGGATCGTTGGGACCAGCGCGAGCAGCGCGACCACGAATAGCGCGATCACGAACATCGACACGAAGGTCAGATGCAGCGACTGGTGCAGCACGAGCCGGACCAGATCGCTGTCGCCGAGATCGGCGGCGCGGTTCTGCAGCAGCGCCTTCAACTGATCCGACGTGACCGTCGCGACGCCCTGCGAATGACTGAGCCCGAAGTTCAGCACCGCGCCGAACAGCGTCGCGCCGAGCGTGCTGCCGAGATTGCGCGAAAACAGGTTCGACGCGGTCGCGCTGCCGCGTTCGTCCATCCTGACGATCTCCTGGATCAGCACGAGCGAACTGACGCTCGACGTCCCCATGCCAAAGCCCATGATCAGCGACGCGAACCCGGCGACGAGCGGCGACGCGCCCGGCGACAGCAAGAGCAGCAGCACCGCGCCGAGCGGCACGAACGCGCTGCCGCAGATCAGGATGCGCCGCAAACCGAGCCGGTGAAACGACTTCGCCGCGAACGTCGCGCCGGTGGGCCAGCCGACCATCATCATCGTCAGCGCGAGGCCGGCCACCACGGGCGAACGATGCAGCACGCCCTGCACGTACATCGGCAGGAACGTGGTCGCGCCCATCAGGATCATGCCGGCCAGCACCGTCGCGCCGTTGCATGCGGCGATCGGGCGGCGGCTCCATAGCGCGAACGAGATCATCGGTTCGGCCGCGCGACGCTCCTGCCGCACGAACAGCAGCACGCACAGCACGAAGACGCCGCCTGCGAACGAGGCTCGCGCCAACGCGTCGTCGCCGGCGTAGGTCAGCGTCATCATCAGCGCTGCGATCGCGGCCATGAACAGCGCGGCGCCGGCGAAGTCGATGGACGGCCGCGCGTGCCGTTCCGATTCGCGCAGGAACGCGATGAAGCCCGCCGCCGACGCGAGCCCGATCGGCACGTTCATCCAGAAGATCCACGCCCACGACAGGTTGCGAATGATGAAGCCGCCGACCATCGGACCCACGACCGCCGAAATCGCCCACACGCTCGCGAGATAACCCTGCACCTTGCCGCGTTCGCGCGCCGGGTACAGATCGGCGACGACGGTCAGCGTGACCGGCTGGATCGCGCCCGCGCCGATCCCCTGGATCAGGCGGAACACGATCATCGCCGGCATCGACCACGCGAAGCCGGCGAGCACCGAGCCGACGAGAAAGATCGCGATGCCCGCGAGGATCACGGGCTTGCGCCCATAGAGGTCGGCGAGCTTGCCGAACACCACGGTCATCGCGGTCTGCGTGAGCAGGAACGATGAGAACACCCAACTGTATAAATGCAGGTCGCCGAGTTGCGAGACGATCTGCGGCATCGCGGTCGACACGATGGTCGCTTCGATCGCGACCATCGCCATCGAGGCCATCACGGCGGCGATCACGAGCGGGCGTGAAGATTGAGTATTGCGGGACATGAAGGGCGTAGTATCGATATGTTGAATGCGTCGACGGCCCGGAGGAGGCCTTGCTGCGACGCATCGGCGCGGCCGCGCGTGGCGGCCGGTCAGGAGTATGCACCTTGCGGAGAATGCGCGCTCGCGCCCGGGCAGCCGGCGAGCCGGCCGGATTGGGCACGACCGTTGCGTATTCGGATTTCCCTTTGACACACGGAGGACAATCATGAGGATCGAATTCACCGGACGCCGGGAAGTGGTGGCTGCTGCGCGCGTCGCCTACGAGGCCAATGTGGACGGGAAGGACGTATGGTGCAGCGTGTCGCTCGACGCGCTCAATGACCATTTCGGCAATGGCAGCCTCGGCAACGGCGCCCCGTCTGCTCACGATCTGGTGGGAGCGTTCGAGGCGAACCGCGCCCGCATTGAAAATGCTACGCGGCGGGTGCTCGAACGCAACGGGGGACGGTCCGTGGAGCTCGAGACGCGCGACTTCGATTGAGCGACCCGCTTGCTTGTATCGGGTCAAGCGATTCGTGCCGCGGTGGAAAGGACTCTTCCAGCGCGGTGACTATATCCGCCACGCGGGCGCGGCTACAGTATCGACGCACACACCGCTTAACGCGTGTGAGCGAGAGAGTTGGACCCGGCTGCCGGCTGCCGGCAGCCGGGTCTTTTTTTATGGCGCGTGCAAGCATTCCATTATCTCGCTGGCAGTTCGCCGCAGGAGCGTCCGACGATTAGCACGGTGATTCGCGCGACGATTGAAAGGCTGCGGTATAGTCGCGGCAACTTTAAATCCGCCTCTTCGATTCTCTGGAGAATATCGTGCAGGAAATCATCGAAGGTCTGATCCGCTTTCAACGCGAGGTCTTTCCACAGCAAAGCGCGCTCTTCAAGCGTTTGTCGACCGCGCAGAATCCCAGCACGCTCTTCGTGACGTGTTCGGACAGCCGCGTGGTGCCGGAACTGCTGACGCAGACCGAACCGGGGTCGCTGTTCGTGATCCGCAACGCGGGCAACATCGTGCCGTCGTACGGTCCGGAGCCGGGCGGCGTGTCGGCGACCGTCGAATATGCGATTGCCGTGCTCGGCGTGACCGACATCGTGATCTGCGGCCATTCGAACTGCGGCGCGATGACGGCGATCTCGAGCTGCACGAATCTGGAGCACATGCCGGCGGTCGCGAGCTGGCTGCGTCACGCGGATGCGGCGAAGGCGATCAACGCGTCGCGCCACTACTGCTCGGATGCGGAGCGTCTCGAGGCGCTGGTCAAGGACAACGTGATCGCGCAGCTCAGCAACATCCGCACGCATCCGTCGGTGGCGGTCGGACTCGTGAACAAGACGCTGCGGCTGCATGGCTGGATCTTCAATATCGAAAGCGGTGAAATGCTTGCGCTCGATGGCAAGACCGGTAACTTCTTGCCGCTTGCGGATAATCGGGAAATTTGTGCGAGTTGAAGTGGCATTAAAACGGGTTTTTAGTTTGAAGGATTAACACCCGGCTTGCTAAAAGCCGGCGCGGCGGCGCGGTTTCAACCCCACCGCGCCGCCCGCCACAACCATCCCTATCAGCTCGACGTCACCAGCGAATCCGACGGCACGATCTTCAACACACCAGGGCTCTTCGCAGCGGGTTCGACCACAGCAGATGCATGCTCGCCGCGCCCGTGCCGTGCAAGTACTCGACCTTGATCGACGCCCTGATTTGCCAAAGTGGGCGCGAGGGAGCGCGGGCATAATCCTGTTTTCCATCACCCACGCCCACCGAACCGTCCATGCCGCCCGTCGCCGCCGTCCGCCCGAGCGTCGTACCGTTGCGCAGCGTCGCGCTGATCCTGGTGTCGATGTTCTGCTTCGCGCTCGTCGACGCCCTCGCGAAATCGCTTGCGCTCGCCTATCCGGCCAACGAGGTCACGTTCTTCCGCATGCTGTTCGGTCTGTTTCCGGCCGTCGCGATGTGCCTGCGCGGCAAGCCGCTCGCCACGCGCTTGCGGCAACTGGACGTGCGCGGGCAGACCCTGCGCGCGCTGACGCTGCTCGGCGCATCGGGTCTGTTCTTCGCGGGGCTGCCGTATATGCCGCTCAGCGAGGCGGTCGCGATCGTCTATTCGGAGACCTTGCTCGTGATCGTGCTGGCGCCGCTGCTGTTGCACGAAACGCTCAAGCCGCGCGACGCGCTGGCCGCGGCGGTCGGTTTCGCCGGCATGCTGCTAGTGGTGCGCCCTGACGGCTCGCATGCGAGCTGGCTCGGGCCTGCGCTGCTGATCGCGAGTGCGTTGTGCGGCGCGCTGTCGATCATCCAGATCAAGCGCATCAAAGCCAGCGACGATTCGGGCACGACCGTGCTGTACTTCACGCTGGTCGGCACGACCGTCATGGGCGCGTCGCTGGTCTTCGCATGGCGCACACCGTCGTTCGATGCGCTCGCGATCATGGCGCTGCTCGGCGCGCTTGCGACGGCGGGCCAGTTGCTGATGACGATGGCATTCCGCGATGCCGATGCCGGCGCGCTCGCGCCGTACAACTACACGAGCATCGTGTGGGCCGCGCTGTTCGGCTACCTGGTGTGGGGCGAGACGATCGGCGCAATATCGATGCTCGGTATCGCGTTGATCGTCGGCAGTTCGATCGCCGTCGCGATGCGCTGCAAGCCCGAGGAAGGGCCGCTCGTCTGAGCTGCGCTTGCGTCGCTGAAAACAGGGTCGAAGGCGGCGCCGGAAGAACCGCTTGGGACTCCGATTAAAGCGCGCGTTTGAACGGAAGAATACCCGTCGGTTTCGGACACATCCCCGACCAGATCCGCCGATTCGTCGGTTGTTGGGTCTAAAAAGGAAAACACTGTCATTCGTATCGCCCACACTTTGACTAATGGGTCGGTCGATCGGTTGGAATGGGGAGCGTGCCTTGTATAGCGAACCGAGAATGATCGTGTTGATGGGCCTCGTCTTCGGCGCGGTGACGATTGGGGCCTATGTGTCGCAGCTGGACAACGACTGGTCGTCCGGTCGGGACGTGAGTCTCGTCGCCGACGGCGAACGGGGTGTCAACGCGACGGGGGCGGCGGCGGGGCAGAGCGAAGGCCGGCCCGGCGCGGCGACGGTCGCGCCGGCAACGCGCCGCCATGCGCTGCGCGACGACGTGGCCGCCTTGCGGGCTCAGCGGGCCGCGTCGATTGGAGCGCAGGCGGGCGATGCTCTGGCCATCGCGGCGCTACAGTTCGCGCGGGAGTCGAACAAGGCGCAGCAACAGCAGCAGCCGCACCCGCAGCCGCAGCAGACGAGTTTGCCGCCGCAGCCTGCGGTGACTTCGAACCGGACCCAGGCGCCACCCACGGCAAAGACCGGGCACGCACACCATAGCCGCGTTGCGTCGGGTACCACGACGAAACCTCGCTCAGCGCAGAGTGTTGCGACGACATCAGGTAGTCATGCGCGGGGCGGCAGCCACCGGAAAAGTTCTACTGCCGAGCGGTCTGGGAAGAAAGCGGCCAGCGTCGTGCCAGAGGCGCGGCCGTTGCCGCAATATGCAACGCAAGGCGTCGAGTTGCCATGGTCGATGCCGCGCGCGGGGCTGACCAGCCAGTCCGCAACTCAGGCGGTCGCCAGCAACGGCCCCAAAACCCGCGCCGAGGTAGAGGCCGAACTCGTGCGCGCGCGTGAGAACGGCACGATGCCCGCGTTCGGCAGACCCGAGCCATCGGGACCTGGGGCACACTGAATCGGGCCTCGCGCCGCGTCCCCGGCAACCGTTAGATCAACGACGCGGCGAGCCGCGCGAAGGTGGCTTCGTCGGTGCGATCGAACGCAAGCGGCGTGACCGATACGCGCCCCGCCGCGACGGTTGCCGTTTCGCTGTCGGCATCGTTCTCGCGCGGGCCACGATCGAAGCGCAGCCAGTGATACGCGATGCCGCGCGGATCGACTTCCGGCAGCACCTCGATGTCCCTGACGAGCCCGACGCCCTGGCGCGTCGGCGTCAGCGGACCGGCGTCGGCGGCATCGACGTCGGGGAAGTTGATGTTCAGGCAGGTCGGCGCCGCATGCTCGATCGCGAGCAATTGACGGATCACGCCGGGTGCGAGCGTGCGCGCGGTGTCCCAGCGCACGCGCTCGCGATCGCTGAACGCCTGGCTCAGCGCGAACGACGGCAGCCCGAGCAGCAGACCTGTCATCGCCGCGCCGACCGTGCCCGAGAACATCGTTTCGATGCCGAGGTTGCCGCCGCGATTGACGCCGGACAGCACCAGCGACGGCGGCGCCTCGCGCATCAGATGACGCACGCCCATCACGACGCAATCGCCGGGCGTGCCGGTCACGCCGAAACGGCGTTCGCCCTGGCGGCTCACGCGCAGCGGCGAATGCAGGCTGATGGAATGGGACGTACCGCTCTGGTCGTGCTCGGGCGCGACCACCCAGACTTCGTGCGCGAGCTCGGCGGCCACGGCTTCGAGCACGGCGAGGCCGGGCGCGTCGATACCGTCGTCGTTCGTCAGCAGCACTCGCGGCAGCTTGGATTCGTAAGCGGACATCGCGTCAATCTCCTGTGGCTCGGTCAATGAATCGTAGGGAAGGGACGCCCATTATCGAGCTTTCGTCGCACGCGCGTACGATGACGGTGAGCCGCCAACGACCCAGGACGACCCCCATGCAGATCGACCCGTTTGAGATTGCGATCGCCGATCAGGATATCGACGATTTGCGCCGCCGCATCAACGCCACCCGCTGGGCGCCCACGACGCCCGCGCCCGCCTGGCAGCAGGGCGCCGACCCGGCCTGGCTGCGCGAACTCGCGACCTATTGGGCCGGGCAATTCGACTGGCGCGCGGCCGAACGCAGGTTGAACCAGCTGCCGCAATTTCTCGCCGACGTGAACGGCCAGACCGTGCACTTCGCGCATCGGCGCGCCGCCAGTGTCGCGCCCGGCTTTCAGGCTTATCCGCTGGTGATCACGCACGGCTGGCCCGGTTCCTTCTTCGAGTTTCACGCGCTGCTCGATCAGTTGTGCGATCCGGTCGCGTTCGGCGCCGATCCCGCCGACGCCTTCGACGTCGTCGCGCCGTCCCTGCCGGGCTTCGCGTTTTCGCCTGCGCCCGCGCAGGCCGGCATGTCCGCGTTCCAGGTCGCGGACCTGTGGGTGTTACTGATGCGCGGACTCGGCTACGAGCGCTTCGGCGCGCAGGGCGGCGATCTTGGCGCGGGCGTGTCGATCGCGTTGGCCGCGCATCACCCGCGGGTGGTCGACGGCATCCATCTGAACTTCCTGCCGAGTTCCTATGAGCCCGCGATCGGCGCGGCGCAGCGGGAGCTGACGCCGGCCGAGCAGGACTATCTGCGCGAGAAGAACGACTGGGCCGCACTCGAAGGCGGTTACGCGCATCAGCACGGCACCAAACCGCTGACGCTCGCCGCGTCGCTGAACGATTCGCCGGTGGGACTCGCCGCATGGATCGGCGAGAAGTTTCGGGCGTGGAGCGATTGCGGCGGCGAGGTGGAAAGCGTGTTCTCGAAAGACGATCTGCTGACCAATATCTCGCTGTACTGGTTCACGCAGTGCATCGGCCCGGCGATGCAGATGTATTGGGAAAACCGCCTGCAGCCGATGCGTTTCTCCGACGGCGAGCGCATCGACACACCAGTCGGCTTCGCGCTGTTTCCGAAGGAGATCAATCATCCGCCGCGAAGCTGGCTCGAACGAACCTTCAACGTCGCGCAGTGGAGCGAAATGCCAGCCGGCGGGCACTTCGCGGCGATGGAAGAGCCCGCGTTGCTCGCGGCCGAGATTCGAAAGTTCTTCAGGCCGTTGCGGCAGAAAGCGCGCTAGGCGCGCAGCGCGACGCGTCACGCTGCTTCTGTTTCACCTGGCACGACCGCGCCCCTCGCGTCGAGCGTCTCGCGGCGATCGCAGGCTGCACGCATTCATCGACGACAGCCAGGCCAGCGTGGACGGTGGTCGAACTTTCATGCACGAGGGCACCATACAGGCTATGGCACATTCGTCGAACCACGATCACCGCCGCCGCTTTCTGCGCACGGCGCTCGGGCTGCCGGCAGCGCTTGCGCTGTCGCGCGTCACGTCCGCGCAAACGGAGGCGCACGCGCAATCCGGTGCCGCCTTACCCCGCGTGAGCCGCCGCGCGATCCCGTCCACCGGCGAAGCGCTGCCGGTGATCGGCTGCGGCACGTGGCGCACCTTCGACGTCGGCGACGATGCCGCCGCCCGCGCCCGACTCGCCGAGGTACTGCGCATCCTGTTCGAAGCGGGCGGCTCGGTGATCGATTCTTCGCCGATGTACGGTTCGTCGGAAGCGGTCGCGGGCGCGCTGCTCACGCAGCTCGACGCGCATCGCAAGGCGTTCGTCGCCACCAAGGTCTGGACCGAGGGACGCGAGGCCGGCATCGCGCAGATGGAGGAATCGCTGCGGCGTTTTCAGCAGCCGCATGTCGATCTGATGCAGATCCACAATCTGCTCGACTGGCGCACGCAGCTCGCGACCTTGCGCGACTGGAAAGCGCGCGGCCGGATTCGCTATCTCGGCATCACGCATTACACATCGAGCGCGTTCGACGAAGTCGCGGCGGTGATGCGCAGCGAGAAGCCCGACTTCGTGCAGATCAACTACGCCGCCGACGATCGCGCGGCCGAGCAGCGCATCCTGCCGCTCGCGGCCGATCTCGGCATCGGCGTCGTGATCAATCAACCGTTCGGCGGCGGCGGTTTGCTCGCGCGCGTGATGAAAATGCCGTTGCCCGCATGGGCCGGCGAAATCGGCTGCACGAGCTGGGCGCAGATTCTGTTGAAATTCGTGCTCGCGCAGCCGGCGGTGACGGTCGTGATTCCGGGCACCGGGCGGCCGCAATACATGGCGGACAACGTGCGCGCCGGATCGGGACCGCTACCCGACGACGCGATGCGCGCGCGGATCATCGCGGCGGTCGGCGGCTGACTCGATGCGCAATCCAGTGCGCAATCCATCACGGCGATTACTTGCCGCTTGCTATTCGCATACAGGTGCCGCCTCCCACAAACGCCGCACGACACGGGAATAAAACCCGCCACACACCAGTCATGCCTCACGAACCGGGTTCGGTTCGGCGAATCCTTATCGTGAGGTCATCATGTCGTCACATCATTCATTCGATCCGGCGCGTCGCGGCGCGCTGAAGTGTCTTGCGTTCGGTGGCCTCGGCACCGTGTTCATGCTGTCGGGCGGCGTGCTGACGCCGGTCGAACTCGCGCTCGCGGCCGACGCGAACACCGCGACGCCAGCGGCTGGCACGCCGCTTTTCCTGCAGATCAGCGACACGCATATCGGCTTCAACAAGGAGGCGAATCCCGACGTCGCGGGCACGCTGAAACAGACGATCGATTACGTCAACGCGATGCCGGCGCGTCCACCGCTCGCGATTCACACCGGCGACATCACGCATCTGTCGAAGCCCGCGGAATTCGATCTGGCCGCGCAGCTGATGTCGGGACTGAAGATCACCGAGCTGCACACGGTCCCCGGCGAGCATGACGTCACCGACGGCCCCGGCACGGAGTACTTCAGCCGCTTCGGCAAGGCTTCGGATAACCGCGGCTATTACAGCTTCGATCACCAGGGCGTGCATTTCGTCGGGCTCGTCAACGTGATGCATTTCAAGCCGAACGGCCTCGGCGGTCTCGGCGACGAGCAGCTCGAATGGCTCGAAAACGATCTGAAAGGCCGCTCGTCGAGCACCCCGGTCGTGGTGTTCGCGCACATGCCGATGTGGACCATCTACGAGCCGTGGGGCTGGGGCACCGGCGACGCGGGTCAGGCGATGAGCTATCTGAAGCGCTTCGGTTCCGTGACGGTGTTGAACGGCCACATTCATCAGATCGTGACGAAGGTCGAGGGCAACGTGACGTTCCATACCGCGCGCTCGACCGCCTATCCGCAGCCGACCGCCGGCCAGGGCGATGGCCCTGGGCCGCTGAAGGTCGCGAGCGACCAGCTGCCGAAGATGCTCGGCGTGACGAGCGTCAGCATCGCGCGTCATCCGCTGAAGGCGACGCTCGACGACACGACGCTCGCCTGACGACACGCGCTACTTTTACGCTCGAGGAGATCAATGATGCTAACCAGGATGATGGGCCGCGCGCTCGCGATTCTGCTCGGCAGTGTCGCGATTCTGGCGGTGTCGTCGGGGCTCGGTTTTGCGCAAACGACGATGCCGATGCAGGTGCAGAAACAGACCGTCGCGTCGACGCCTAACGCGATCGTCATCAAAAACTTCATGTTCTCGCCGATGGAACTGACCATCAAGGCGGGCACGACGGTCACATGGAAGAATCTCGACGGCGAGCCGCACTCCGTGGTCAACGACGCGGGCCTGTTCCGCTCGGCCGCGCTCGATCAGGACGACACCTATCAGTTCAAGTTCGATAAACCGGGCGTGTACAAGATCTTTTGCGGCATCCATCCGAACATGAAGGCGACCATTACCGTGCAATGATCCAATTGCCGCCAAACCCTTGCTCAGCAAGGGCAGTTCGGATTTTGCTCCGAACGCGACCCTGGATCGTGAGCACTGTTATTCCGTAGGCGGCTTGGCCTGCCCCCAGTCGACGGGGTGGTGCAGCGAAATCTGCAGACGATCGCGCAATTCGGGATGGACAGACGCCTGGCCTCCGATTTGACGCAAGGTTTCGTCCGTGATCGGCGCGCGGCAATCGTCCGAACCCAGAGGCACAGTCATTGCCATTCCGCGCGCTATCTGCCGATCTATTGCCCCCTCGACTTCCTCGCGCGACACGGTACATACCTGGATTTCACAGGCATCCTCGTTATAAAAAATCACGGTGGCACGCTGGCGCTTTGTCATCTCAGAAACCTCTGCAGCTCTGGTAATTTTGAAATGCCGTCTGTTTGCACATGGCATAAGCACGGGGGTTTTGGGTCACGCGGTATGCAGCTCGCTCAACCGGCACAGCAGAATCCCATAGCCGGTCAGATGCCCGAGGTACACGCTCGTAAACACGTTCGACGCGGGCAGGTCCTCGGTCAGCTGACGCAGGTCCTCCATATGCAGCGGCGGCGCGTCGAGCGACGGACGCTCGACGCGCAGGTCCGCCGCCCCGGCCAGTTGCCGGTGCGAGTTGACGAGCCGCGCGAGCCGCGCGAGAAACATTTCGCGCCACACGGCGTCGAGCGCGGCGAACTGATCGTGAAACGTGTCCATCGTTTCAAGAAAATTGACCAGCGAATCGAAGGTCTCCTGATAGCTCGCGAACACCGGCAGCCGTGCCGCGTTGCGCTTCAGATGCGGCGACACCCACGCCTGCTCGAGGTCGGTCTTCAGCAGCAGGTGCGCCTGCTTCAGGTTCGTGCTCAGCATGCGCAGCTTCGAGGCCGCCGGCTTGATCTGCGCTTTGTCGAGTTGTCCCGCGGCCAGTTGCGCGACGACATCGGTGGCCTGTTCGTTGCCGTCGTTGACGAGCGTGTTCGCCCAGTAGCCGTGATCGGGCGGAAACGCGATCTGCTGGATGACGAAGCCGAGCAACATGCCGAGTACCACGCCAATCAGGCGCTGTTCGAGCAGCGGAAGATGTTCGCCGGTATAGAGCACGAGCGTGATCGGCACCGTGATGCTGGTCATCTGGAACAGCGACGGCCGCAGCGCGACGATGCTGAAGATCACGACCGGCAGCAGCGCCGCGCCCATCCACAGGTGCGGCGCGGTCAGCCAGATCAGCAGCGTGCCGATCGGCATCGCCACCACGTTCGAAAACACCCGCTTGTAGAAGTAGCTTCGAGCCGCCGAAATCGAGCTACCGAGCGCCAGCGTCAGCATCGTCGAACCGGCTAGCGGCACGGCCGCGTCGGGCAAGCCGAGCAGGTATGGGATGCCGAAACCGATCCACAGGCCGAGCGTCAGCTTCGTGTACTTGGCGGTTTCCGACAGAGAAAAGCGCGCGAGCGCGCGGCGCAAGGGCGTGAGTGGCTGGTGCTGATACCTGTTCGACATGATTTTTATGCTGACCGATGACGTTGGGCCGGGCACCGTTGGGCCGGGCACCGCTGGGCCCGGCACGGCGCGGCGTTCGCGACATGCGCGCACGTGACCTTATCATCCGGCGCGGACGGCTTCGGGAATTCGCACGGTAGCAGGTTCGCGAAATGCGGCTCGAGGCGCGCGGCGCGCGCAGTCCAACGCGGGTTTCAAGCGGCGGTTTCGGCGTCGCGCGCGCGTTCGTCGCCAGGCCCGGTTGTTGCGTGCGAAACGGCGACCGCGTTGGCGCGTTTCGCAGAATCCGCGTCGCATCGGGCGTAGCGGCCGACGGCAGGCGCGCGGCTGGCTGTCGGGCTCTGTGCCGGGTTGGAGTTTTTACCGGCTTTGCACGCTTTTTTGCCAACTCACACGGCATCTGGGGGGGCCGTTTGAAGCACCGCCGGAGCGAGGCGGAAACGCAACGCTGCTATGTTGTCGGCCGTTCGCGACAGGATTACATTCATTGAGCATTGCGTGCAGCGGCAGCCTGCGAGCTCGGTTTACGCGCCGGCTCGTCAGCGCGCCAGCTTGTCTGCAAGAAGTGGCATACCCGGAGCGTATTGCGATGGCTACCGATCCCGACGATATCGACTTGCGTCATTCCACAACGGACGGCCGGTCCTCCTTCGAACCCGACGGCCCTGACGAATCGGGCGTGCCGCCCCCGCGCTTCGGCCGCCTCGCCCTGTGCCTCGCGGCGGCCGGCGCGCTGACCTTCGGTGTGATGGGCACCGTCGCCTACGGCGTCTGGTTCAACCAGGATCAGCAGACGTACGCGGATGCCATTGCGGGCGCGCGCCAGGCGCTCGGCTCATCGGCATCGGCCCGGGTGCCGACGGTGGCCGTCGCGCACGCGCCGGAGGAGGCCGCCGCGCCGTTTGCCATGCCGTTTGCCATGCCGTCAGCCAGGCAGCCCGCCGCGCCAGAGGTCGCGCTCGCAGCGGCCGGCGCGAACGGCGGCTTCGAGGACACCAACCCGGCCGTGTGGTCCGGGCAGATCCGCCCGAGTACGCCTGACCCGAATCTCACCGCCACGCTGGCCGATACGCCGGTCGATACCTCGGAGGATATGTCGGCGGATATGTCGGCCAACCCACCCACAGCCCCCGTTGTTCCCACGCCACCGCCGGGCTACACGCGGCACGTCGCCAATGCCGCCCATTCCACCGCGAAGCCTGCGGCCGGTCACGACGCGAAAGAAGCACGGCTCGCACAGCAGGAGCGGCGCGCGTCGTCGCAGCACAAGGGCGGTCTGTTTGCGCGGATCGGACAGTTCTTTCGACGCGTGAGCTATCGTCAACATGACAACGGCCGACGGCAACAAGATACCTACTCCCATCCCTGAGCACGCGGTCGTCGGGCCAGCGGGGCGAGCAGGGCTGCGCGGCGCCGCACGCGCGCGCGTGCCGGTGTGGCGCTTCCGGCCGGGGCCCGCGAGCGTCGGCGTGGCCGCGCTGTTGTGTCTGCTGTTCGGCCTGCTGTATGTGGCGATGCAGATCCGCACGGTGTTTTCCGATCAGTTGAAGCAGGAGTACGCGGGCCTCGTGCTCGAAGCCGCCGGGCGCGTCGACAGCGCGCGCGAACAGTTGGCCGCGTGGCAGCGTATGGCCGACACCCCGGCGAGTCACGACGCGTCGTTCGTGCCGGCCTATGACGCGGCGCGCGCCGAACTCGCGCGGCGTTTCGCGGCGCTCGCGGCGCTCGTCAACGCGAGTCCGTCGCCGGCGCCGCCCATTCCGTCGATGTCACCGACACAGGCGACGCCCGAAGCCGTCGCGGTGGCGCTCGGCAGCGTGTCGGCCTACTGGCGCGCGCAACGCGACGCGTCGAGCGCCGACGTGCGGCTGCGCGTCGCGCACGTCGCGCGCACGCTGATCGCGCTCGCCGCGCTGCTGTTCTGCATGCTGATCACGGCGCTCGGCATGTACGCGAAGCGCACCCGCCAGCTCGCGGGGCAGTCGCACGAGTTCGAGCTGGCGTCGCTGCACGATTCGCTGACGGGCCTGTCGAACCGCCGCAAGCTGCTGGCCGCGCTCGACGCCGCCGCAAGGACCGCGCGGACCGCGGTCCACGAGCAGCGCCTCGCGGTGCTGTATATCGACCTCGATGGCTTCAAGCAGGTCAACGATTCGTTCGGGCATCGCACCGGCGACGAATTCCTCGCCGCGGTATCCGCCCGGTTTCGCGCGTCGGTGCGCAAAGGCGATCTGGTCGCGCGCATCGGCGGCGACGAGTTCGCGGTGCTGGTGCGCACCTTTGCGGGCGATGACGAGCTGGCCGAGATCGCGCGCCGGCTGATGGCCTGCGTGGTCGACACCGACCAACAGTTGGGAATCGGCGGCGTGCGCGCGAGCGTGGGCATTGCGAGTTATCCCGACGACGTCGACGATCACCGCCGTCTGGTCGCCGCCGCCGATGCCGCGATGTATCAGGTCAAGCGCGACGGCAAGAACGGCTTCGCGTTCGCGGCGCAGACGGGCAGGGAAGCGACGTTGTGAACCGTCTGAACGTCACTGGCCTTCGTTGCGCCACTCCGTCAGCTTTTCGCGCTCGTTGAGTTCGATGAACGCCGGCCGTGCGCGCAGCCTGCGGATATAGCTCGCGAGATGCGGCCAGCCCACCGTCGCGGGGTGGGGCATGTTGCGGGTCCAGCGCATCAGCACGAGCGCGAGCAGATCGGCGGTGCTGAGCTTGCCGCCCGCGAGGTATGCGTGGCCGTCGGCGAAATGCCTGTCCAGCCGCGCACACGCTTCTTCGATGCGGCGTTGCGCGAGCGCGCGCACCGCCTCGGCGCCCGCGGGGTCGCCGTCGCTGCCGGCGTAGAACCAGTCGCGCATCGCGGGTAGCAGCGTATTCGCGAGGTAGATCATCCATTCGAGCCATTGCGCGCGTGCGGCCGAGCCCGGCGCGGGCGCGAGGTCGGCCTCGGCGTGGCGCTCGGCGAGCAGCATCAGCAGCGCGGCCGATTCATGCCGCGGCACGCCATCGACGACCAGCGTGGGCACGCGCCCGGCCGGATTCAGACGCAGATACTCGGGATCGTGCTGCTGGCCCGCGTCGATATCGACGAGGCGCGCTTCGAACGGCACGCCCATTTCGAGCAGCATCCAGTGCACGGGCATGCTGGCCGCGCCGGGCGAGTAGTAGAGAACGTAGGACATTCGGGGCTCCGTGGATCGTCGAGAGCGCGGTCGAGCCGTGAACAGAAAGCATAAGGGGCTGTCGCCGAAACGAACAGCCCCTTCAGATGCGTCAGGCGCCAGCGTACGCAAATGCGGGCGCTCGAAACAGCAAGCCTCGAATCATGCCCGCGGCCAGGTCTTTCAATGCGCCGACGCGTGCTTCTCCTGCTCGGCTGCGCTCGGCTGCGTCACCGCGCTGACGATCACGAACACGATCACATTGACCGCGAGCGCAAGGAAGCCGATGTTGACGTCCTTCAGCGCATCGGGCAGGAACGGCATCAGTTGACCGACGCTCCAGTGCAGCGTCGTGGTCAGTGTGACCACCGCGACACCCGCGACGATGCCGCAGAACGCGCCTTGCCTCGTCGCGCGGTTGTGCGGGAACAGGCTGCAGAGCACGGCCGGGAACAATTGCGTGACGAAGCTGTAGCCCATCAGCAGCAGCGCGACGATGGTTTCGCCGCCGTTCAGCGTGAAGGCGACCGCGACCAGCGCCACGACCGGTACGAGGAAGCGCGCGATCACCGCGACCGACGCATCCGACGCGTTGCGGTTCACCATGCCGCGATACACGTCGTTGGCGAGCAGCGTCGACGCCGAGGTCAGGATCATCGAGCCCGGCACCAGCGCGGTCAGGATACCGGCCGCGCCGATCACGCCGACGAACCACGGATCGAACGTCTGCAGCGACAGGCGGAACAACGACAGGTCGATGTCGGCGCCCTTCAGGCCCGGCACGCGCAGCGTCGCCGCGAAGCCGACGAAGAACACGAACAGCAGGATCAGCTGATAGAGCGGCAGAATCGCGGCATTGCGGCGGAAGATTCGCTCGTCCTTCGCCGTGAAGATCGAACCGAACGTGTGCGGCCACATGAAGAAGCCGAGCGCGGTCAGCAGCACCGTCGACTGGAACCACACGACGCTCGAACCGCGCGCCGGGAAGGTCAGGAAGCCGGGACGGGCGGCGTCGATCGTGCGGAACATCGCGCCGAAGCCGCCGTAGTAATGCAGCGGCAGATAGATGCCGAGGAACAGCACGATCGCGAGAATCAGCAGATCCTTGGCCACCGAGTTCCAGGCGGAGCCGCGCACGCCCGACACGATCACGTAAGAGGTCACGACGATCGCGCCGATCCAGATCGCCGCCGTCGACGAGATCGCACCGTACGACGCGGTCGCGACGATGATGCCGAGGCCCTTCAATTGCAGCACCAGGTACGGGATCAGCGCGGCCACGCCGACCAGCGCGACCAGCGTGCCGAGCGCCGGGCTCTCGTATTTGCGCCTCAAGAAGTGCGGCTGCGAGACCAGGCGGTGCGTCTTCGCGTAGCGCCAGATCGGCGGCAGCATCCAGTACGACAGGATGTACGCGAGCGTGCCGTACGCGAGGATGTAGTAGACCGGCGCCCCCTTACCGTACGCGAAGCCGCTGCCGCCGAGGAACGTGAAGGTCGTATAGATTTCGCCGGCCATCAGCAGGAACACGAACGCGGTGCCGAAGCTGCGGCCGCCCACGGTCCACTGCTCGAGGCTCATGTCGTGGCCGCGCCTTGCGCGCACGCCGAGGAACAGCGCGAATAGCGTAACGGCGGCGATGATGACGAGTGCGCTCATGGGCGAACCTCCTCGCCATCGGCGGCGACGTGTCGGTTGGACGGATCGAGGTTGTAGATGATCGCCATGATGATCGCGCTCAACACCACCCACATGACGATCCAGGCCAGCACGAACGGCATGCCGAGCACGAGCGGCTCGACGCGATTGACAAACGAAACGCCGACCAGGATGCCGACGAACGGCAACGCGGCAAGTACACGAAGCAGCATGTGGACAACTCCTCGAACCAGTAGGTATGTGTCGTTGAAATTCCGGCTTCGCTGAGGACTGTATGCCGGATACTTCGGTCCCGTAAAGCAGGTCAAAATAAATGTCGGAGTTTCGACCGCTGCAATTGCATCTTTCCAGCCCGGATTGCTGCAGTGCAAAGCGGGACGCGCCGTGGCGCGCAAGGTGTCGCGCGGCTTTTCTGCAGGCCGACTGGCGCGCCGCGATATGATCTGCGAGCATTGCAGCATTTTCCGGACCGCGCGATTCCGGCCGGGTTCATGACCGGCGGCGCGCCCAGGCGCGAACCCGCGCGAGCACACGCAGACAAGCAGGCACACGGACACCCACATGGTTGAAAGTCTGATCTCGGACATCATGTTTGGCTTTATCGGCTTAATCAGCATCATCAATCCGTTCAGCGGCGCGTTTGTGTTTCTGGACCGGACCGCGTCGTTGACCCTCGACGAGCGCACCCTACTCGCCCGCAAGATCGCGATCAACGCCGCCGTTGTGCTGCTGGTGGCATTCTTCATCGGCACGCCGATCCTGCACTTCTTTGGTATCTCGATGGAGGCGCTGCGCATCGGCGGCGGGCTCGCGCTTGCCGTGGGCGGCTGGCAAATGCTCAATGCGCCGGACACGCCGGCGGTCGAGCAGACGGAAGTCAAGCGCGTCGACGCCGAAACCGCGAAATCGCGCGCGTTCTTTCCTCTGACCGTGCCGCTGACCACCGGGCCCGGCTCGATCGCGACCGCGATCGCGCTGTCGGCGAATCGCACGCACAAGCTGTCGGCGTTCGTGATGTCGGGCATCGCGTCGGTCGCCATCACGTTCGCGGTGGCCGTCTGCGTGTATCTGATCTACAGCCGCGCGACGATCCTCGCGCGCTATCTCGGCGTCGAGGGCACCAAGGTCGCGTTGCGGGTGTCGGCGTTCCTGCTGCTATGCATCGGCGTGCAGATCATTCTGACCGGCGTGTCCGAATTCCTGATTCCGATCGCGACGATGCGCCCGCCGGCGGGCTAGCGCCGCATGCCGGCGCCATGCACGCTGTGGCGGCGGCGCCGCAGGTGGATCGCCTTCGGGTGGTTCGTGCGGAACGTCGACCGGATCGTCCGGGATCGGATCGGGGTCGATCTTCGGCGGCGGCGTGTTCGGCGCGATGTCGGGGTCGACTTCGGGCGGCATCGGCGCATGCGGATGCAGCGGCAGCGGCAACGGCTGCATCGAAATTTGCGCGTGGGTTGGCGCGTTCAGGTCGAATGTGCCGATTGCACCGGGCGCTTGCCGGCTCTTATCAGGTAACTCCATCAGTCCTCTCCCCATAGTCTTCGTTCAGACGCGCAATGCTCGTGCCGCATGCCGACGGATGTCGTTCGCGTGGAACGCCAATTGCTGGAACCCGGCACGCGCGCCGCATCGCGATGACCGCGCGCGCCCGGCTCACATTGGACATCGCCCATGCAAAGCACAGGACGAGGAGCGCATATGGCGCGACACAAGGCCGACGTTGCCGACGACGACTTCGAGATTTTCGCCAGCTATCACGGAACAGGCGACGGCCGATACATAGGTGGACTCAAGGTTGTGAGGAAAGCGGACCGGCGGATTCTGTTCCCGTTCGAGGGCGCACCGCAGATCGGCCCCTATGCGACCGCCGACGAAGCGCGCCGCGCCGCGATTGCGTACGGCCGCAAGCTCGTCGCGGCCGATCGTGCCGCGCCCGAAGGCTGAGCGGGCGCAGCCGGTTCGGCAGTGCGTGCGTGAGAGGCGCAGAGCCATCAGGGCATACCGCCGAGCGACGGCGAAATCGTGCTGCCGCGCGCGGGATCGCCCGGATGTTCGTCGGGCAGGGTAGGGCGCGCCGACAGCGGCGGATGATCGCGATAGCAGGTGTCGACCGAACCGTCGACGAGGCAGTTCTGGAACGCATCGGCGTCGCTCTTTTGCGCGAACGTGCACAGCGTGCGCTCGACCTGCACCTCGGTATCGGATACGCGAATTGTCGTGATGCTCATGTGGTTCTCCTTCGGGGGCGCGCCTTTTTTACAAAGCGAACGTGCCGCGCTACTGCCTTCGAGATCGCAATGGCCGTGCCTGTTGCGCTGCGCGCGGACTTCTCCGGCAAGGCTCGAATGTTGCTGCATGAACCAGGTGCCCGTTCGAGATGGCGCGTAACGACGCGAATCGACGGCAGAACAAACGAGGAGGGCGCGATGCAAGATCCCCAATCGACCGACACCCCGCAGCAGAGCGCGACGCCGGGCGGCGAGCAGTCCGCGAGGCCAGATAACCGCGCCGCGCCCACGCTGTCCGACGAAGTCAAAGCCCGCAACAAGCCGAGCGGCACGCACTACGTCGAGCCGAGTCCGCTCGGCATCGAACCGGTCGTGCAGACCGGCGTGGACAAAGCGACCAATCCGCCACGGTCGAGCGAGCGGCCGCGCCAGGGCGCCGAAGTGCCGCTCGGCACCGGCGAGCACGCGGAGCCGCCGGGGGGCGGCGGGCGCGAGTCGCATCACAAGCAGCCGGGCGAGCAATGACGCGGCGCGTTGCGTGCCAGCCGTGCATCCAATCCGTCAACACCCAACCGGAGAAAGCGCATGCAACCGGACACTCCAACCCAATCGATGAACCCCGGCGACGAAGCGCCGCCCAACACGCCGGGCGCTGGCGAAGACCTGTGCGGCGCCTGCCACGGCACGGGCAAGGTCGAGGGCGCTCGCTGCGCGGTGTGCGGCGGCACGGGCAAGGTGCTGCAGGGCATCGGCGGAGGCTAGCCGGCTGCTCGTCCGCAGGTTCGCGGCAACCGCATCACAAGCCAGGAGCAACCATGTTCAACGAGTCCAGGCACGGCTTCGACGCCGCGCAGACCGAATACGAAGCGTTCATGCTGGAGCCGCACGACTGGGTGCCGAACAACAGCAAGCTGCCGGTCGTGCTGTACCGGCGCGCGCTGTCGCCCGGCAGCGGCAATCTGCCCGCCGCGTTCGAAATCCTCTTCGAGCGCAATGCATGGCCCGCGCAGTGGCGCAACAGCATCTTCGACTTCCATCACTTTCACGCGACCGCGCACGAGGTGCTCGGCGTGACAGACGCGAGCGCCGAGGTGATCGTCGGCGGGCCGGGCGGACGCGTGGTGACGCTGCACGCGGGCGACGTGCTGCTGCTGCCGGCCGGCACCGGCCATTGTCTGCAATCGTTCGAGCGGCATTTTCAGGTGGTAGCGGGCTATCCGTTGGGGCAGCAATGGGACATTCGCCGCGAAGCGCTGACGCCGCAGGAACTCACCGAGATGCTGGCGTTGCCGTTTCCGCCGCTCGATCCGATCGACGGCAAGCATGGTCCCGTCATCGAGTTTTGGCTGCAGTCGGCCTGAACTTCGTCGTTCGCGAAGCAACCGACCTGCCGCAGCGTGATGTGCAGAGTCGCGCGGTTAGGCGCATCATCTGTGGGCTTTGCCGCGATTTTCCCGCGCGCTTTCGGCGCTGACGCTGGCACGTGGGCGGTTCCACGTGCGGCTTCGCGTCCTTATTGACATGCCCGGACGCGCGCGATTCCATGTCGACACGATGCGCCGATCCGTCCGCGCGCTCCGCGGCGCGCGTCGGCCGTCTTGCGAATTGCCGAACAAGGAGCGTCCCATGCAAAACGATTCCGCCCTCGATCAGTTGTGCATCAACACGATCCGCACGCTGTCGATGGACGCCGTGCAGAAAGCCAATTCCGGCCACCCCGGCACGCCGATGGCGCTCGCGCCGGTCGCCTATCACCTGTGGCAACACCATCTGCGTTACGACCCTGACGAGCCGCTGTGGCCGAATCGCGACCGCTTCGTGCTGTCGGCCGGGCATGCGTCGATGCTGCTGTATTCGCTGCTGCATCTGGCCAACGTGAAAGCCGTCGACGAACACGGCAAGCTGACCGGCGCGCCGGCCGTGTCGCTCGACGACATCGAGCATTTCCGCCAGATCGACAGCAATACGCCGGGCCACCCCGAGTACCGGATGACGACCGGCGTCGAGACCACCACGGGACCGCTTGGGCAAGGGCTCGGCAATAGCGTCGGCATGGCGATGGCCGCGCGCTGGTACGAGAGCCACTTCAATCGTGCGGACGCGCCGCTGTTCGACTACCGCGTGTACGCGATTTGCGGCGACGGCGACATGATGGAAGGCATCTCGCACGAAGCGGCCTCGCTCGCGGGGCATCTGAAGCTGTCGAACCTGATCTGGATTTACGACAGCAACCGCGTGACCATCGAAGGCCATACGGACCTCGCGTATAGCGACGATGTGGCAAGCCGCTTTCACGGCTACAACTGGCACACGCTGCACGTCGGCGATGCGAACGACACCGCCGCGCTGGAAAAGGCGCTGGTCGAAGCGAAGAGCGTGACCGACCGGCCGTCGCTGATCGTGGTCCACAGCATCATCGGTTGGGGGGCGCCGAACAAGCAGGACACCGCGTCCGCGCATGGCGAAGCGCTCGGCGTCGAGGAAGTCGCGCTGGCCAAGAAGTTCTACGGCTGGCCCGAGGACAAGTTCTTCTACGTGCCCGAGGGCGTGCACGAGCGCTTCGCGCAGGGCATCGGCGCGCGCGGCAAGGCGGCGCGCGAACAATGGCAGGCCAAGTTCGACAGCTACAAAAAGCAGTATGCGGAGCTCGCGCGCGAATTCGCGCAGATCGAGGCGCACGAATTGCCGCAGGGCTGGGACAGCGACATCCCGAGCTTCAACGCGGACCCGAAGGGCATCGCGACACGCGAATCGTCGGGCAAGGTGCTCAATGCGATTGCCGCGCGTGTGCCGTGGATGATCGGCGGCGCGGCGGACCTGTCGCCGTCGACTAAAACCAACCTGAAGTTCGAAGGCGCCGGCAGCTTCCAGGCGAATAACTATGGCGGCCGCAATCTGCACTTCGGCATTCGCGAGCATGCGATGGGCGCGGTGGTCAACGGTCTTGCGCTATCGAATCTGCGCGCGTACGGCTCGACGTTCCTGATCTTCAGCGACTACATGAAGCCGCCGATCCGCCTGTCCGCGATCATGGAAGTGCCGGCCATCTTTGTGTTCACGCACGATTCGATCGGCCTCGGCGAAGACGGTCCGACGCATCAGCCGATCGAGCAGCTCGCGTCGCTGCGCGGCGTGCCCGGCCTCACGGTACTGCGTCCCGGCGACGCGAACGAAGCGGCCGAGGCCTGGCGCGTTGCGCTGACGCAGCCGCATCGGCCGGCGTGCATCGTCTTGTCGCGCCAGCCGCTGCCGACGCTCGACCGGAGCCGCTATGCGCCCGCGAGCGGCGTCAGGCACGGTGCGTATGTCCTCGCCGATGCGCCCGCTGGCAAGAAGCCAGAGGTGATCCTGATGGCGACCGGCAGCGAGCTATCGATCTGCGCCGACGTGTACGAGAAGCTGAAGAGCGAGGGCATCGCGGCGCGCGTCGTGTCGATGCCGTCGTGGGACATCTTCGAGCGCGAGGACGGCGCGTATCAGGAGTCGGTGCTGCCCGCGGACGTCGAGGCGCGCGTCGCGGTCGAGCAGGCTGCGTCGCTCGGCTGGGATCGGTATACAGGACGGCTCGGTGCGCAGGTCGTCATGCATACGTTCGGCGCGTCGGCGCCGATCGCGGATCTGAAGAAGAAATTCGGTTTCACGCCGGAAGTCGTGTATCAGGCAGCGAAGCAGCAGATCGAGCGGGTGAAGAAGGGGAAGGGCACTTGAGCGTGCGGCGCTCGACGACGTCGTGAACGCTTGATGCGAAAAGCGGTGGGCCGGCGCAATCTATCCGTTTCGATCAGGCGTGCGGCCACGGTTTGCGGCCGCTTGCCGGCCTACTCGGTCGCGAGGCCGGACGCCTCGCCACGCCATGAAAGGAGACTTCAAATGGCCGAGATCAATAAGGAAGACGTTGTTGCGGTGCTGAACCGGATTCTCGAATCCGAGTTGGCCGGCGTCGTCCGATATACGCACTATTCGTTCCTTGTTTTCGGATTCGGACGCATTCCGATCAGGTCGTGGTTGCGCGCGCAGGCCGATGAATCGTTGTTGCACGCACAGCAGGCCGGCGAATGGATCACGACTCTGGGTGCCTATCCGTCGCTTGCGATCGGTCCTCTGCTCGACTCGCACACCTTCGATATCTCTTCGATCCTCCGCGAGTCGTTGCAAGCCGAGAATCTTGCGTTGCAGTTGTATCGCGACCTGCTGGCGCTCGTCGAGGACCGCTCGGTTGCACTCGAGGAGTTCGCCCGTCAGATGATCCACGTCGAGGAGATGCACGCGGGCGAAGTCGACAAGATGCTGCGCCGCCCTGGGGAAATGACGACGTCGGAGGACAGCTAGTGCTGATGCCGATGATGGATATCGGGGAAATGCGCGTGCGAATGTGTAATGGGCAGATGCACGTGAAGGTGCGTGTGCGGCTCTTCGACATAAGGAAACTCATGCGCATGCTGATGGTGCTCGTCATGGCGATGCTGGTGCGTGTGTTCAAGAAACTCATGGCTGTGCTCATGCTCATGCCGCTCGCGCACATGTAGCCAGATACCCAGCGCCATCAGAGCGGCGGCAATCCAGAAAGACAGATTGGGTAGCGCGGGCCATATGATCAGCGAAAGCATGACACCGAAAAGCGGCGCAACGGAAAAGTACGCGCCTGTACGCGCCGTACCGAGATGGCGAAGTGCAACAACGAACAGCACGAGGCTGATGCCGTAACCGCCAAGCCCGGTCAGCATCGCTGCCGCCATGGTTCCTGCTGACGGAAGCGAAGCGCCCGCCGCGATCGCGATGCCGAGATTCACGGGACCGGCCACCATCCCTTTGAGACACGCGATCACCATCGCGTCGTTCGCCGATACCTTGCGCGTCAGGTTGTTGTCGATTGCCCAGCACAGACACGCGCCGACGATCAGTAACGCACCCACCGGCACGCCTGACTGTCCCGGATGCCACGACAGAAGCACGCCGCCCGCAACGATCGCCACCATCCCGAGAAAAACCTGAATGTCGACATTTTCCTGGAAGACCACCAAGGCAATCACTGCGGTCAACACACCCTCAAGGTTGAGCAATAACGAACTCGTTGCCGCTGGTGTGGTGGACAGGCCCAGCATCAGCAATGCGGGGCCGGCGACGCCACCCATCGCTATCGCCCCGATCAGCCAAGGCAACTCGCCTTTGGTGATGCGGTGGTCCGCGGCGGACTGAAGCCCGCGCGATCGAAAGGCACGCCACGCGATGCCGACGCCAAGCCCCAGGCCGCTACCGAGATAAAACAGTCCCGCGAGCATGAAGGGGCTGACAGAGCCGAGCAGCGACTTGGCCAACGGTGTCGCGGCGCCGAACAGCGCCGCGGCGATTAAGGCAGTGAATATCGCGCCGTATACTGATCTCACCACTCCAACCTCTTGTCCGCAGCGGAAGGGACAGTTTCCAAGGTACATCGGTCGTTCAACACCGCCTGGACGAAATGATAGGGGCATACGTCGACGCACTTCGCACATGTTCGGAGCATCGAACTGTCGGCACGCCGCAGACATTTCGCCGCGAGGCTGTCCGTGCGCCACCACCACTCGCGAATCGCCTTCATGCCGGCGGCTGCCGCGCAAACCGATTCGATCGCGCAAAGCCGTGTGCCGCCCGGGGCGCGGCACACGGCGCGAACATGGCACACCCTGTGCGCTAGAGACCGTGGGTCCGCAACACTCTGCAGTTCAAGGATCTGCGGCCTCGTTCGATATGCTAAGCTGTCAGGCAGTACTCCGCACAAACGTAGCGCACGATCGATGCTTTTCTCGGATGTATAAAGAGGAGAAGCGACCATGAAAATCCTATGGGTCGATGACCACGAAATTCTTTGCGTTGCTCTTTCCGAATATGTCCAAACACACGCGTCGGAGCTGAGCGCAGCCCCAATCGACATCACACCCGTCTTTACACTTGCCAGCGCGCTTGAAGAAGTCAACAAGACACCGCCCCCGGACCTGGTATTCCTGGATCTTAATCTGGATGGTGAGAATCGTGGCGCCGCGACACTTGAGCATTTTCAGGCCGGAAATCCATCCAATGTTCCCGTGGTCATCTGCACAGGACTTGCTCCTGGAAACGATCATGAAGTTGAAATTTTGCGAATGTGCATGCGTGACTACGCCGCTCGAGGAATCCTGTTGAAAGGAGGCGCGCACAAAAAAATGTTCATTGGACTGAGCAGGATCTTAGGAGGTGAACTCTGGATTCCGGAAGAAGTCTTGCTCCGCTTTGCCTGCTCGACACAAGCGCCCTCAGCTAGCCGGAATCAGCATCATCTTGGGCTTTCTCCGCGAGAGTGGGATTTGGCACGTTGCATTGCACGTGGCCTCTCAGGTAAACAGATCGCAAGAGAGCTTGGCGTCTCCGAGGGACATGTCAGACAGGTTTCTTGTGTTATTTACGACAAACTTCAAGTCAGAAACCGCGTTGAAGCTGCACTTCGAGTCAATGCCGAGCTTACCCTTGGAAGGGGGGCGGCAGATACGCGACTGTCGTGAAGATCTCTGCTACACCGCTCTTCATGTTTCCCTGCCATCACTTTTAACCGCCTTCGGTCGACGTTTTTGGCTTATGTTCTGCAAGTGTGGTCAATAAGGTTCGTTCCGAAACCGGTTTCGACAAAAGCTTGATGCCACTGACGGCTACTTTTTTGAGCACAGCTGACGAGGTGTCGCCCGACCACAGGATCGCAGGGATCGAAGCGTCGGTAGCAGCGCGGACCGCCGTAATCGCCGCAATGCCGTTCTCGTTTTCCAGCCGGTAGTCGGAGAGGATGAAGTGCGGACCGCTTGCCAATGCCTCAATGCGCAACTGCTCGATGACGTCGGATGACGATTCCCCCGCCACGACGTAGCAGCCATGCTCGATCAGGCGCATCGATATTTCGATTCTTAAGTCGCTGTTGTCCTCGATGATCGCCACGACCATATTGGTCAGGTCCGGGTCGCCGTCTTCAACCGTTTGAACCTCGCGCAACTCCGGCGGTATGAGTCCCATGAACGGGACCGTAACCGAAAAACGCGATCCCCGTCCTGGTGTCGAGTCCACGTCCAGTTTGTGACCAAGAAGGCTCGCGAGCCCCTGGACAATGGACAGACCCAGGCCGAACCCTTTTTCACGATTCCTCTCGGGATTATCGACCTGTACATAGCTTTTGAAGATATCCGCCTGTCTACCTTCAGGGATACCGATCCCGTTGTCCCAGACGCTTATCTTTATGCCGCTGCCTCGCCTCTGGCAACTCACCAGAACATGTCCCTTCTTGCCTCCCTGTTCGGAAGGCGTGTAACGGAGCGCATTGAGCACCATATTCCGGACGATCCTGTCCAACGCATGTCGATCCGTACGGACCAGATAGGGGCGACTATGGAGTCTTAACGTCAGCCCCTTCGCCTCAGCCAGCGGCTGCATATCCACGACTATGCCGCGTAAAAGGGAAGGCAGCGCCACCTCCTGAATTTCTACATTCCAGGTGCCGGACTCGAGGCGGCAGATATCCAGTGCCCCGTTAATCATCCCTTCCATCGCATCCACTTGCCTTTGCGCAATCGAGACGCCTTCGACCAGATCGGTCGATTTAACGCTCCGCTCGATGAAATTTAACTTCAGGCCGAGCGTGGTGAGCGGTTGACGCAGGTCATGGCTTATCGCAGCGATAAGCAGGTTCTTCTCCGCCGTTGCCGCTACAGCCTGAGATCGCGCCTCCTCGAGAATGATCTCTTTAACATATGCGCGCTTCTGAGTGTAAAAAATGAACCACGCGAGGAAACAATAGCCAATTAGTTGAGCCGTATAAAAGCCCAGCATTGCTGGCCGGTAAATAAATAGAGGTGGTCCCAAGCTGAATCCGAACGGGATAGCGCCGAGCACGAATGAACCTAAATTCGCACGAAGACTCGGTGCGAGCAGCAGCAAGGTAAATGTATGGCTGATTAGCGTGTACTCAAGGAAGCCAGAACTGGCCAATTTGACGTAGGGAGCATGGCCCGAGAAATCGGGTGGAGTTAGCCCAAAGCTACCTGCCGCCCACCAGAACGATGTCAGTGTGACGACTGCAGCCCACGTCCAGTGCATCTGCTCGACCGCGTCGACGCTGGCGTGCTTCGGGAGCGCCATGGTCTTTTTCAGCAAGTATGCTGCCATGGGAGTGGCTATCCCCCACAGTCCCAGGACCCAGACGACACGGAACCAACGGTAGCTATCCGACGTTTTGATCCACGATCCATATACGCACAACAGCGAGGCTCCGACCGACACTAGCACGGTCCAACATACCGCTCGACGGGACAGCGATTTCAATAACTCACGTTTGACATAGAGATTCTGCTCGGTACTGAGTGCCGCACCCGGTCCCAGAAAAGGATTCACAAGTTCAGCGAATACGCGGCGCTCGATTGTGTGAGCCGTTTCGCCCGCGCACAGTGATGTGCTGGCCCCGGGCTTTTCGCCCGCGTCGGAATCACGTCGTGTTTGAATACGGGACGCCATAGCAGGCCTCCGAGAATCAAGTGCAGCTACGCTCCGTTGCGCTAGCTTTGTGTTCCCTGCCATCTCTTTCACCCGCCTTCGGTCAATGTTTTTGGCTTATGTTCTGCAAGTATGGTCAATAAGGTCTGGTTAGAATCCGGTCCCGACAAAAGCTTGATGCCACTGACGGCTACTTTTTTGAGCACGGCCGACGAGGTGTCGCCCGACCACAGGATCGCAGGGATCGAAGCGTCGGTAGCAGCGCGGACCGCCGTAATCGCCGCAATGCCGTCCTCGTTTTCCAGCCGGTAGTCGGAGAGGATGAAGTGCGGACCGCTTGCCAAAGCCTCAATGCGCAACTGCGCGATGACGTCGGATGACGATTCCCCCGCCACGACGTAGCAGCCATGCTCGATCAGGCGCATCGATATTTCGATTCTTAAGTCGCTGTTGTCCTCAATGATCGCCACGACCATATTGGTCAGGTCCGGGTCGCCGTCTTCAACCGTTTGAACCTCGCGCAACTCCGGCGGTATGAGTCCCATGAACGGGACCGTAACCGAAAAACGCGATCCACGTGCTGGTGTCGAGTCCACGTCCAGTTTGTGACCAAGAAGGCTCGCGAGCCCCTGGACAATGGACAGACCCAGGCCGAACCCTTTTTCACGATTCCTCTCGGGATTATCGACCTGTACATAGCTTTTGAAGATATCCGCCTGTCTACCTTCAGGGATACCGATCCCGTTGTCCCAGACGCTTATCTTTATGCCGCTGCCTCGCCTCTGGCAACTCACCAGAACATGTCCCTTCTTGCCTCCCTGTTCGGAAGGCGTGTAACGGAGCGCATTGAGCACCATATTCCGGACGATCCTGTCCAACGCATGTCGATCCGTACGGACCAGATAGGGGCGACTATGGAGTCTTAACGTCAGCCCCTTCGCCTCAGCCAGCGGCTGCATATCCACGACTATGCCGCGTAAAAGGGAAGGCAGCGCCACCTCCTGAATTTCTACATTCCAGGTGCCGGACTCGAGGCGGCAGATATCCAGTGCCCCGTTAATCATCCCTTCCATTGCATCCACTTGCCTTTGCGCAATCGAGACGTCTTCAACCAGATTGGTCGATTTAATGCCCCGCTCGATGAAATTTAACTTCAGGCCGAGCGTGGTGAGCGGTTGACGCAGGTCATGGCTTATTGCGGCGATAAATTGGTTCTTCTCCGCCGTTGCCGCTACAGCCTGAGATCGCGCCTCCTCGAGAACAACCTCTTTTACACATGTGCGTTGCTGATCGTTGCAAATGAACCATGCGACGACACAATAGCCAATTATTTGAGCCGTATACCAGTCAAACATTCCTGGCCGGTTAATAAAGAATAGTGGTGCCATGTTAAATCCGAATGGGATAGTGCCAATCACGAGTGCGCCTAAAGCCGCACGAAGACTGGGTGCGAGCAGCAGCAACGTGAATGCCTGGCAGATCATCGTCAGTTCCAGAAAGCCATACCGGCCGAATCTGAAGTAATAACCATGGAGGACCACGAATTTGGGTGGGATGAGCCCAAAGCTGGCCGCCGCCCACCAGAAAGATGTCAGCATGACCAATGCAGCCCATGCCCAGTGCATCTGCTCGACCGCGTTGACGCTGGCGTGCTTCGGGAGCGTCATGGTCTTTTTCAGCAAGTATGCTGCCAAAGGAGCGGCTATCCCCCACAGTCCCAGGATCCAGACGACACGGAACAATGGATAAATATCCGATGTTTGGATCCACGATCCAAATACGAACCAGAATGGGCTTCCGACCAGTAGTAGCGCGATCCAATATACCGATCGGCGGGACAGCGATTGCAATAACTCGCGTTTGACGAGGAGATTCTGCTCAGTACTGAGTGCTGCAACCGGTCCCACAAACAGATTCATAAATTCAGCGAATCTGCGGCGCTCGATTGTGTGAGCCGTTTCGCCCGTGCACAGTGATGTTCCGGCCCCGGGCTTTTCGCCCGCGTCGGAATCACGTGGTGTTCGAATACAGGACGCCATAACAGGCCTCCGGGCATCAGGTGCAGCTACACGCCATTGTGCTAGCGGTCCGCTAGCAAGTCGATGGACAAGTGTTCTGTTTCTTGCCGAACAAAAGTTCGTGATCCACGCAGGTGGTCCCTACCGGAGATTTGTGCCCGGTGTGCCGAGCGTTGGGCGGAAGACCGTCAAAGCTGCTGAACGAGGGTAAGTATGAGGCTGATCTCTCGCGCTGCGCAGTACCAGTAACTCGCGGTTGTCCCGATCAAGCACGGTTCGCCAATTGCGATATTGGGTGCTCGCTCCGTGTGTGCCGCGTCG
Source organism: Paraburkholderia sp. 31.1 (assembly GCF_014397645.1). NCBI lineage: Bacteria > Pseudomonadati > Pseudomonadota > Betaproteobacteria > Burkholderiales > Burkholderiaceae > Paraburkholderia > Paraburkholderia sp. 31.1. Next base: position 133,671 of record NZ_VZQN01000012.1, on the reverse strand, counting down.
AACTGCATCCGTAACCAGGCGTGCGCCGTACGCTCAATAAATCACTCTAACGAATAATCGTAAAGCGACGCCGAACATTTATTCTCCCGAAAAGGAACTTTTAATGCCGAACATCAAATTATCGACGTAACTACAACTGACACGATTGCACGGCGCAGTAATGCAACATAATTCGATACAAGGAGGGCGTCAATCACCGCACAATGGCCCGCGTTCTTCTCTTGTCGAATGTCCCCATATCAACCACAACTTCCAGTTTGTCTGCAGAACTGGCTGCAGTGTGCTATTCGGTTTCCCGATTGTTAAGTTAGCCATGAATCAAGGAGCTCCATGATGAAAACCCTTGCATGCCTTGTCCTCGCCAGCTGTGCGCTTGCCAGCCCAGTCGTCAGCTTCGCTCAGAGCACCACGCCCGTCACCCGTGCGCAGGTGCGCGCGGAACTGATCCTTCTCGAGCAGGCCGGCTATCACATGGGCGACGGCGACCATACGAAGTATCCCGAGCAAATTCAGGCTGCTGAAGCGAAGATCGCTGCACAGGACAGCCAGCAGGCGGGCAACAGTGACGTTGGCGGTACGACGACCAACGGCACCGCAGCTTCCGGCAGTGTCGAGCATGTGTCGACGCCCTCGCCATCGTCGTGCGTCGGCCCCGCAAGTTATTGCAAGCTTTACTTCGGTAATTGACCGCAGATGGCTCGCCCGACACCGCCCCAACGATCCGGGTAACGTGCCTGGATCGTCGGGGGGCGTCCTCACCGGTGGCGTCCGAATCTTCGGACCCTGCGCAACGAATTCCAGTTGAAATGATGAACCCGCGGTCGATACGCATCGCCGGCCACATGGTGTTGACCTCGCTGCCAACGGACTTTCAGATCGGGCAAGCATCGCTTCGTTCGCACCCGACGCCGCGGGATACGGTTCTCGACAGCTTCTCAGCCTCGGCGCTCATCAGCCGTCCGTCGAAACGGTGGTAGCCTCCCACGCATCGATTTCCACCTTCAATGCCGACAACTTGTCTCGTACGAGCCCGAGTGCGTCGCTACCGAGCAAAAGACGCGTGGGCGGATGATCCCCTGCCATGGCGGCCAGCATTGCGCGCGCCGCTTTCCTGGGATCTCCCAACTGCTTGCCGCTTTTTTCCTCGCGGGCCTGGCGGATGGGATTGAAAATATCGTCGTAATCCGAAATCGAGCGGGGGGTCCGCGTCATCGAGCGACCTGCCCAGTCAGTGCGAAATGAGCCCGGCGCCACGGCCGTCACGGCAATACCGAAGGGCTTGACCTCTTTGCCAAGCGCCTCGGAGATGCCCTCCAACGCAAACTTGCTCCCGCAGTAATAAGCGATTCCCGGCATCGTGATGTAGCCGCCCATCGATGTGATATTCAGAATGTGGCCGCGGCGGCGCTCACGCATGAACGGCAGGACGGCCTTCATCATGGCGACCGCACCAAATACATTCACATCGAACTGTCGGCGCATATCCGAGAGCGGCGATTCCTCCATGATGCCCTCGTGGCCGTAGCCGGCATTGTTGACCAGCACATCGATTGGTCCGACGCCAGCCTCGATTTCCGCCACGACGCCGTCGATCGCGTCGAAGTCGGTCACGTCGAGCACGCGTCCCCAAGCGGCATTCGCGGATACGGACTCGAATTCACGCTTTGCCTGGGCACTTCTCACCGTACCGACGACCTTGTGACCCACCGCCAGCGCTTCCTGTGCGAGCGCGCGGCCAAAGCCGCTGCTGACGCCGGTGATGAGCAGAGTTTTGCTGGTTGCCATTGAAGCTTCTCCCGAATGTCGATTGGAGAGTGCATACTAATCTGACCAACGAGGCAAATTAAGCCGAATTCCGCTGATTTTCTTGCATAAAACTATGAACACGATACGCGCTTTGGCCCAGCATCCAGCTCTATCCTCTCGAAGCCAGAAACGCATGATTGTCCTGCTACGCGCGTTGGCGCCCGACGAGGGCTACAACCTGACGGCACTGCCGAGCGTCCGCATCTTGCGGTCGAACCGGGCGCTATCGCGCACGCCCGTTCTGTACGATCCCGGTATCGTGATCGTCTGCCAGGGCCGCAAGCGAGGTTATTTCGGCGACCAGCTCTACCTGTACGACGAGCGTCACTACCTGGCCGTGTCCGTGCCCGTGCCGTTCAGCATGGAGACCGACGCAACCGAGGAGCGCCCACTGCTCGCGCTGTATCTGCACCTCGATTTCGCATTGGCCGCCGAACTTGCGGAGCGGATCGACCGCGAAGGCGTGGGGGAGTGCGCACCAGCACCTCAAAGCATGATGTCGACGCCGATGGATGACGCAATGCAAGCGTCCGTGCTGCGCTTCCTCGAGGCGATGCATCGGCCACTCGAATCTGCCGTGTTGGGCGCCGGGCTGCTGCGTGAACTGTATTTCCGGGTGCTCACCGGAGCCCAGGGAGGCTCGTTGCGCGAGGCTTTGGCGATGCGAGGACAGTTCGGACAGATAGGCCGCTCACTCCGCCTGATTCATGCAAGCTATGCGCAGCCCCTCGACGTGAGGCAACTGGCCGACGAAGCGGGTATGAGCATTCCGAGTTTCCACAGCCACTTCAAGGCAATTACGCAGGTGTCGCCGATGCAATATGTGAAGTCGACGCGCCTTCATCAGGCTCGCCTGTTAATGGTGCGCAAGGAACTAACCGCGGAGGCGGCGGGTCACGCTGTGGGTTATGCGAGCCCGTCCCAGTTCAGCAGGGAATTCAGGCGTCTGTTTGGCTTGACGCCGGCGGCAGAGGCTAAGCGTATGCGCGAGAGCTTCGCGATCCCGGCAGTATTCGCTGATACGGCTTATGTCTCGTCGCACTGAATTTGCCGCGGTTCGGTTCGATCGGCCAGTCACACCAACTTTTTCTACCGTCGCGATCTGTGTTGCCAGTCGCGGCTATTCGGTCACGCTACGCCCGACGAAATTGAACCGCCTGGTCGCTTTGCGCTCATTTGCGCCCGGTTGCCAGCCTTGATTGCTGTCATTGGCCGGCTGGCGACTTTGTGGTTGGGGTCGCCAGCGAGTTGTTAACCCCGTAAGCGGGGGGGCGGGCCGTCGAGCTACTGTTCGCGCTATTCGGCTGGCCCGAGGTCGGCTGGCCCGTGGTCGGCGACCCGGCGCCGCTGTCCGTGTTGGTGGCACCAGGCGTGCCGTAGCCACTCGTTGCAGCGGCCGGCGACTGTGTGCTCGGAGTCGCCAGCGTGTTGTTGCTTTGTGCAAATACGCTGCCCGACAGCGTGAGTGCGGCGATGGCCGCGATCAATGTGCTGCTTGCCTTGTTCATGACACGCTTCTCCTTGGTTGGACTGCGATTTCGACGCAAACGATGCTTTCGTACTGTTTCAGTCGCGGTCTCGTAATGCCAAGTTTAGGAAAGCGGTGGCTGATAGTTACGCGCATTATTCACAATGGTGAATATCGATTTTCGGCGCTAACCGGGTAACCTGACGCGCGCTGGTCCCCAATCTGAGGCTATCCGTCACCGCGCGCAAGACGGCCACTGCGGCCGCCATTATTTCTCTTCCCGCATCGACGGCGTAAACGTGATTCCGACCAGCAATCCTTCCGGCCCGATGAAGCGACTGACCGTCTGGCCCCACGGCTCATTCCGGTTCCTGACCAGCATCCGATACCCTTGCGATTCAAGTTCCGCCGTTGCCGCCTGGACGTCGTCGACATCAAACTCGATCCAGGCTTGCGGGATGGGTACGTCGCGAGGCCACGAATCCGTGCCGAAGCACGACTGGGAGGCGTGGGAGAGCGGCCACAAGGCGAAAGAGTTTGCGCCGTTCAGACCCTCCGTATGGAGATAGCCGCCGTTCTCTTCCTTGAAGGGGATACCGAAGGCCCGACCGTAGAGATCGCGGCTTGCCTGGGCTTCAATCACAATCGGGCCAAAACCTGCGATGAACAAGGCCGTGGCTTTTGGGATCTTTTCCATGGCTTCTCCCTTACCGCGAAAGAGCGGCGCGATGAAGAACGAACATGTTCGCCCACGCCCATCGAACTGATCTGACGGCGAGTTTTCCGGTACCGCGGGGCATGGCATGGTTGAGTGTAGGCTTGTTTCGGGTGGCCGGCGATGCATCGCCCGGCGCCGTGGCGCGTGCGTCGACGCGAAACGGCGTTGGCACGCTTTACCGTCGCTTTGCAAGAATTGCAGAAATGCGCGCGGGTCCGATGCCCGCCATCAAGCCTTGGCGTTGATGCCGTCTTGCACGTTGTCCTCGTCGCTTCGTTCAAGCGTGCTGCGATATGCGCGCGACTGCATCTCGGCAAGCCGGCTCAGCGTACGCGACAGATCATGCGCGCCTTCGAGACCGATCAACGCGGTCTCGATCGGCTGATCGGAGGCGATGAAGAGCGCACGCTTGCGGTCGTAGAAGATGTCGATGAGCCAGACGAGTCGCTGCAGCGTATGCGGCTGCCTCAGCGCTTCCGTATGCAGACGATCGACGATCAAGCCTTGCCATTGCTCGGCGAGATCGAGGTAGTCGAGGTGCGAGCGGCTTGCGACGCACAACTGCTCGAAGTCCGCCCACAGCAGCGCGCGGCCGGCTGCCCGCGCTTCGAGCGGCCGGCCCGCCGCGCTCAGCCTGATCGGCTCGATCGCAGCGTCGCGTTCATGGCTCGTGAAGATATCGCGCAACGCGGCCTCGCTCGACGCATCGAGCGGCGCGAAAAAGCGCGGCACCTCGGCCGCTTCGCCGCCGAAGCGGTAATCGCGCACGCCGTCGAAATGGATCACCGTGAAGCCGCGTTTGATCTGCGCGATGGTCGGCAGAAAGCGCTCGTGAAACTCGGGGTCGGGCAACAGATCGTCCGGTGCGTAGTTCGACGTCAGCACGATACGCGTGCCCAGCTTGATCGCGGTGTCGAGAAAGCGGCCCATCAGGAACGCGTCGGCGATATCGTGCACATGGAATTCGTCGAAGCACAGCAGCTCGATACCGTCGAGCCATTGCCGCGACACGTCGCCGAGCCGGTCGTCGCCGCGCGGCGCGTGCACGAGCCGGCGGTTCATTTCGCGCAGGAACTCGTGGAAATGCAGGCGCCGTTTGCGGCATGGCGCAAGCTCGAACAGCGTATCGACGACGAGGCTCTTGCCGCGGCCCGGCAGTCCGTGACAGTAGACGCCTTGCGGCCCGAACGCGGCGGTGGACCATGCCTGCCGCGCGCGCTGCTGCGCGCCGACCAACCCGACGAGCGCGCCGATGGCCTCGCGCTGCCGTGCATCGGCAGAGATGCCGCGCGCGGTCAATGCGCGCGCGATGCGGGTTTCGTCAAGCATCGGCAAGAGCGTCCATGCCTGATGACGCGAATGACGCGAATGATGCGACTCGCGCGAATGACGCAGTGTGGGCCGCCGCGAAAACGGCGAGGACGTGTGTGAGCATGAGGTAACGGCCGACGTGATGGCCTGCGGCGAAGCAGACCCAATGAGCGCGTGCACGGAGCGCGCGCCATTTTACCAGCCACGTTCTGCGTCGAACGTTGGCGCGCACACGCGTCGTCGAGCCGCTACCGCGTCATTTGTCGTGATGCCCCGGCAGCACGGCACCGAGCACCTGCTTCGCCGTTTCGACCACCACGTTGCCCTGATCGGGGTCGCCCTTCATCAACGTCTCGGCGAACGCTTTGGCCTGCGCGAGCGTGACATGCGGCGGCAGCGGCGGCACGTTCGGATCGGCCTTCACCTCGATCACGACCGGACGATTCGACGCGAGCGCGTCGTCCCAGGCGGTGGCCATCTGATCGGGATCGTCGACATAGATGCCCTTCAGACCGATCAGCTCCGCGAAGCGGTGATACGGCACGGACGGAATGCTCTGCGAGGCCTCGAACTTCGGATCGCCTTCCATCACGCGCTGCTCCCATGTGACCTGATTCAGGTCGCCATTGTTGAGCACCATGCAGATCCAGCGCGGATCGCTCCAGCCTTGCCAGTACTTCGCGACCGTGATCAGCTCGGCCATGTTGTTCATCTGCATCGCGCCGTCACCGACGAGCGCAATCACGGGCCGCTCGGGGTACGCGAACTTCGCGGCGATCGCATAGGGCACGGCCGCGCCCATCGACGCGAGCCCGCCCGACAGCGAGCACATCATGCCGCGCTGCACTTGCAGATCGCGTGCGTACCAGTTCGCGACCGAGCCCGAATCGCTGGTGACGATCGCGTTCGAGGGAATGCGCTTCGACAGCTCCCATACCGAGAGCTGCGGATTCAGGCCATCTTTCGCGGGTTCGTGCGCGCGTTTCTCCAGCGTCTTCCACCAGTCGGACACCCAGCCTTCGATGCGCTCGCGCCACAGCCGATCCTTCTTTTCCTCGAGCAGCGGCAGCAGCGCGCGCAGCGTCTCGGCGCTATCGCCGACGAGGTTCACTTCCATCGGATAACGCAGGCTCAGCATGTCGGCCTTGATGTCGATCTGCACGCCGCGCGCGTCGCCTTCCTTCGGCAGAAATTCCGAGTAGGGGAAGCCCGAGCCGATCATTAGCAACGTATCGCAATGGGTCATCATGTCGTAGCTCGGCTTCGTGCCGAGCAGGCCGATCGAACCGGTCACCCACGGCAGATCGTCGGGCAGCGCGGCCTTGCCGAGCAGCGCCTTGGCGACGCCGGCGCCGAGCTTCTCGGCGATCGCGATCACTTCGTCGGTCGCGTGCAGCGCGCCCGCGCCGACCAGGATCGCGACCTTGCGGCCCGCGTTCAGCACGTCGGCGGCCTGGCGCAACTGCTCGTCGCTCGGCACGACGCGCGGGCGCGCGTAACCGATGCCCGAATGCAGCGTGCCGTGCTTGCGCCCCGGCGGCTCGTAGGGGATGTCCTGCAGATCGTTCGGCAGTATCAGCGCCGTGACCGCGCGCTCGGCGAGCGCGATGCGCACCGCGCGATCGACCAGATGACGGACCTGCGCGGGCAGCGTCGCAAAGCCGACGAACGAGCCGGCCACGTCCTTGAACATCGCGGGCAGATCGAGCTCCTGCTGATAGTGTCCGCCGATCGCCGCGCGTGCCTGCTGACCGGTAATCGCCAGCACCGGCATGTGATCCATGCGCGCGTCGTACAGCCCCGTCAGCAGATGCGATGCGCCCGGCCCCGAGGTGGCGATGCACACGCCCAACTCGCCGGTGAACTTCGCGTGCGCGGAGGCCATGAACGCGGCCATTTCTTCGTGTCGAACCTGGATGAATTCGATCGGGCCCGGCTGATCCGTGCTTTTGTGGCGTTTCTTCGCTTCGCTCTGCGCGCGGTTCAACGCGCCGAACACGCCGTTGATGCCGTCGCCCGGATAGCCGTAGATTCGCCGCACACCCCATGCGTGCAGCCGCCCGATGATGAAATCGCCGACGGTTTCAGCCATGATCCTCGCTCCTCGATAGCCAGTCGATGCCGCCCTGCGAAATGGGCGGCCGTCGTCGGTATCGGCGAGCAAGGGTTGTTCCTTGCGAATGGCTTGCTACCCGGTCTTGATCCTCGGCTGCGGCGCGTCGAGCGGTTCGTGCCCGAAGCGCTCGTATTGCGATATCACCTGCGCGCCGAACAGCAGCAGTGTCGCGAGCCATTCGAAGCTGAGCAGGATCACGATCGCCATCGTCAGCGAACCGTAGACGACGCTGACCTGCGACAGCGTGGCGAAATACCAGACCAGCACGTGCCGCGTGATCTCCCACAACGCGCCGGCCACCACGCCGCCGATCAGCGCGTGTTTGAGCGACGGCCGTCCCACCGGCATCACCAGATAAACCGAGGTCAGCACGAAGATTTCGCCGGCGAGCCCGAACAGATACAGCATCACTCGCGAGAAGCCCTGCAACGACACGTACAGGCCGAACAGTCTGAGTCCTCCGGCGCCGATCGTGTCGAGCGCGCTCGACACGAACGTGACGATCAGCAGCCCCACGCCGAGAAACAGGATGTAGCAGTACGGCAGCAGCGCCGAGATCAGGAAGTGGCGCCGCTTCACGACGACCCGATGCACGAAGATCAGCGACATCGCGTTTTCGAGCACGGTGAACGCGAGCGAGCTGAAGAAGATCATCGTCAGCAGCAGTACCCAGCCGATTACCGCGCGGTGCAGCAGGAAGTTCGACAGCTCACGCACGAGCGCGGCCGATTGTCCGGGCACGAGCCAGCGCAGCAGATGCGCAAGCGCGTCGAGCACCAGCTGCTGCGGCACCACGCGCGACAACACGATGACGATCAGGATCAGCAGCGGCACGATGGACAGCAACGCGTAGTACGCGACCGCGCCCGCGAGCAGCAGCCCCTGGTTCGCGCGAAACGCTTTCAGCGTTTGCAGCAGGAAGCGCCAGGGATGTCTGGCGATATACAGCGCTTGCTGGTCGAGCAGGATCGGCATGAGGCCTCGCGGTGCGCGCCGGGCACTGCCGGATGGCAGCCGCTCTCGACACGCCTGTGTGCTTTATATACCGTAAGCAGAAACGGGGCCATCAATGGCGCGGCATATAGTTTGCTTGGCCGCGTTCGCAAGATCGCGTTCCCTTGCCGAGGACAGCCGATGGATCAGCCGCCGCGTCAGACCGACACCGCGCCGCAAGCCAACGATCTGGTGATCGCGCGGCCGGAGGGACTGTATTGCCCGCCCGGCGATTTTTACATCGATCCGTGGCGGCCGGTCGAACGCGCGGTGATCACACATGCGCATTCCGACCACGCGCGTTTCGGTCATCAGCGCTACCTGGCCGCGCGCGCGGGCGCGGGCGTGCTGCTATCGCGGCTGCCCGGCATCGCGCTGCACACGCTCGACTACGGCGAGCCGCTGACGATTGGCGCGGCGCGCGTGTCGCTGCATCCGGCCGGGCACGTGCTCGGCTCGGCGCAGGTGCGGATCGAATACGCGGGCCGCGTGTGGGTGGCGTCGGGCGACTACAAGCTCGAAGCCGATCCGACCTGCGCCGCGTTCGAACCGGTGCGCTGCGATACGTTCATCACCGAATCGACGTTCGGTCTGCCGATCTATCGCTGGGATACGCCGCAAAGCGTGTTCGATTCGATCGATTCATGGTGGCGTCACAACGCCTCCGAAGGGCGCGCGTCGGTGCTGTTCTGCTATTCATTCGGCAAGGCGCAACGCGTGCTCGCGAGTGTCGATGCGGCGATCGGGCCGATCTTCTGCCACGGCGCGCTCGAGCCGCTCAATCGCGCGTATCGCGACGCGGGCGTGCGTCTGCCGGCGCTCGGTCTGGTCGGCGAGATTGCCGCGAAAGACAAGGGCGTATTCAAACAGGCGCTGATCGTCGCGCCGCCGTCCGCGCAGAACAGCGCGTGGCTCAAGCGCTTCGGCGACTACAGCGATGCGTTCGCGTCGGGCTGGATGCGCCTGCGCGGCGCGCGTCGCCGGCGCGGCGTCGATCGTGGCTTCGTGCTGTCGGATCACGCGGACTGGCCGGGTTTGCAAACGGCGATACGCGAGAGCGGCGCCTCCCGCGTGATCGTCACGCATGGCTCGATCGAACCGATGGTGCGCTGGCTCGACGAGCAGGGCCTGCACGCCAGCGCGTTCGAAACGCAATACGGCGACGATACCGTCGAAGCCGACGCGGCCGGCGCCGACCAGGCGCCGGCGGCGAGCGAATCATGACGGGCACCGTATGAAACGCTTCGCGGCTCTCTACACCGCGCTCGATGCGACCACGTCGACGCACGACAAGCTCGCGGCGCTGACCAGTTATTTCTCGGTGGCCGACCCCGAAGACGCGGCATGGGCGTCGTATTTCCTCGCGGGCGGCAAGCCGCGTCAACTCGTGCCGACGCGTTTGCTGACCGAAATCGCGCGCGAGCGCGCCGGCTTGCCCGAGTGGCTGTTCGAGGAGTCGTATCACGCGGTGGGCGATCTGGCCGAGACCATCGCGCATATCCTGCCGCCCGCGTCGCGCAACTCCGAGCTGGGTCTCACGCAATGGATCGAGCAACGCATGCTGCCGTTGCGCGGCCTGCCGCCCGACGAGTTGCGCAGGCGTCTGCTCAGCTACTGGGACGAACTCGACTGGGGCGGTCGTTTCCTGCTGACCAAGCTGATCGGCGGCGGCTTTCGTGTCGGCGTCGCGCGGCAACTGGTGGTGCGTGCGCTCGCCGAAGTGGCCGGCGTCGATCACAAGCGGATCGCGCAACGAATGGTCGGCTGGACCGATTCGCAACAGAAACCCGATGCGGCGCGCTATCTGCGTCTGATCGCGCCGCAGACCGACGACGATCCGCAAGCGCACGCGCCTGAACACGATAGCGAGCTCGGCCTGCCGTATCCGTTCTTTCTCGCGCATCCCTTGCAGACCGATCCGGCGACGCTCGGCGATCCCGCGCACTGGCTGATCGAGTGGAAGTGGGACGGCATACGCGCGCAACTCGTCAAACGCGGCGGCCGCGTGTGGTTGTGGTCGCGCGGCGAGGATCTGATTACCGATCGTTTTCCCGAAGTCGCGGCATTGGGCGAGTCATTACCCGATGGCTACGTGATCGATGGCGAGATTCTCGCGTGGGAGCCCGGCGCGGCAGCGCCATTGCCGTTCGCGCGGCTGCAACCGCGCATCGCGCGCAAGACGCTGACGCGCAAGATACTCGCGGATTCGCCCGCCGCGCTGCTCGCATACGACCTGCTCGAAGCAAACGGACAGGACCAGCGCATGAACCCGCTCGCCGAACGGCGTGCACGCCTCGATGGGCTGGCCAGCTCCGTCGATGGCACGCTCGCGCGTGGTCTGCTGCGCGTATCGCCGCTCGTCCTTGCAGCGGACTGGGCCGCGCTCGCGGCGTTGCGCGACGAGAGCCGCGCGCGCGGCGTCGAAGGTTTGATGCTCAAGGAGCGCGAGTCGATGTACGGCGTCGGTCGTACCAAGGCGTCGGGCACGTGGTGGAAATGGAAGATCGAGCCTTATGCGGTGGACGCTGTACTTGTTTACGCGCAGCGCGGTCATGGCCGTCGCGCGAGTCTTTACACGGACTACACGTTCGCGGTGTGGGACGAGGCCGACGGCGTGCGCACGTTGGTGCCGTTCGCGAAGGCCTATTCAGGGCTCACGGATGAAGAGATGCGTCGGGTCGATGCGATCGTGCGCAAGACCACCGTCGATAAATTCGGCCCCGTGCGCAGCGTGACGCCGACGCTCGTGTTCGAGATCGGCTTCGAAGGGATACAAGCGAGCTCGCGTCACAAGTCCGGCGTGGCCGTGCGTTTTCCGCGCATGCTGCGCTGGCGCACGGACAAACACATCGACGACGCCGATACGCTCGCGATGCTGAAAGGGTTTATCGATAATCGTGCGGGATAACCCGCAGAGCACAAACCCCTAACATGTCGAGCATTTTTTTATCAGCATCGTCGCTTATTCTTTTGATAAGACCGCGTCATCGATTCGCGCCATAAGTGCGATTGCGGCTTGCATTGCGTGGACCCCTCAATCCGTTGAAATACCGATATCGTGCGACGCCTCTGAACGAGACGGATCGCACAAGGACAGTGCGTCGATCGATGTTGCGCAGCGCGCACATCGCAGGCGCCGTCATTCAAACGCCGTGATGAATGGGCACGCTGAATCCCGCATTCCAGGTGATTGCAACGTCGGAATGCGCGACCAGGCGTGCTGGCCGCGGCATCGTCCGAGCGAAGCGGAAATAACAAAAAACCGGTCGTAGTCCGGCAGACGCAACGGGATCGAATCTTGCACGGGTGGCGCGGATGCCCTTCAGGGCCAATGTAAAACGGCGAGAAAAAATGACTGTGTTCAACGACAACGTGGACAGCAGCGACGACGTGCTCGTATGGCGGCCGATCCGCTATGCGATGGCCGCGCATCGTCGTGTGCTGGTAGTCGACGATTACCGGGAAGCGGCCGATGCGCTGCAAATGCTACTGATGGCCGACGGCTTCGAATGCCGCGCGCTCGACGATCCGTTTGCCGTGTGCGAGACCGCGCGCGAATGGCAGCCGTTCGCGGTGGTGCTCGACATCAAGATGCCTGGACTCGACGGGCTCGAACTCGCGCGGCGGCTGCGCGCGCATCCGCAGACTTCGCACATGCTGCTGGTCGCGTGCACCGCGTTTGCGTCGCGCGACGATCGCGCGCTCGCGAAGGCCGCCGGCTTCGACGCGCACTGCGCCAAACCATTGACACCCGAGCGTCTGCTGCGCGTGCTCGAATCGGCGGCGGCGTTGCATGCGGCGGAGCCATCGTCTGAATCACGTTGTTAGCGAAAACTTACTGACAGTTCTGTCGTTTCTGCACGGTCGTCGCCAGAAAATCGCACTCGTCGCTCTGCGAATCTGTTTGTCATCAATCTGCCATCTGTCCGCCACCATTCTGTCCAACGCAGTTCCTTAAGCCATGCGTGCCCCTGCGCTGCCAAGCGCACAGGAGTTTCCTCTCGCTATTGCATGCAGGCCCACTCGTTGCTCAAAGACCGATGACGCGGCGCGCTCGTGCGCGCCGCCCATGGTCATTCGCACCGAGGGAGATCCGACATGAGCGACACGCAACGTCCGGCACCGCCGTTTCCTGAACAGCAGCAGGACCAGAGGCCCGGCCGCACGGCCGACATGAACCCGCAACCGGATCACGGCGAGAAAACCTATGAAGGATCGGGGCGTCTAGCAGGCAAGGCGGCGATCGTGACCGGCGGCGACAGCGGCATCGGCCGCGCGGTCGCGATCGCGTTCGCGCGCGAAGGTGCGGATGTGCTGAACGCCTATCTCGACGAACACGACGATGCGCGCGAGACCGCGCGCTGGGTCGAGGACGCGGGTCGCAAGGCGGTGCTGGTCGGCGGCGATATCCGCGATCGCACGCAGTGCGATGCGATCGTCGACAAGGCGATCGAGGCATTCGGCCGGCTCGACGTGGTGGTCAACAACGCCGCGTATCAGATGAGCTATCCGTCGCTCGATGCGATCAGCGACGAAGAATGGGACAAGACCTTCGATACCAACATCGGCGCGATGTTCAGGATCACGCGCGCAGCGGTGCGCCATATGAAGCCGGGCGGCGCGATCATCAATACTTCGTCGATCAATGCCGATCATCCGAATCCTGGCCTGATCGCGTATGCGACCACCAAGGGCGCGATCCAGAACTTCACCGGTGGCCTCGCGCAATTGCTCGCGGAAAAGGGCATTCGCGCGAACTGCGTGGCGCCGGGACCGATCTGGACGCCGTTGATTCCATCGACGATGCCGGTCGACAAGGTCGAGCAGTTCGGCAAGCAGGTGCCGATGAAGCGCCCCGGCCAACCGGCCGAACTGGCCGCCGCGTACGTGATGCTCGCGTCGGATGAAGCGAGCTACATCTCGGGCGCGACGATTGCGGTAACGGGCGGCGCGCCGATTATTTAGGTTGTCGAACTGATGGCGGCATGGCCGCCTGCGCTCACGTACGAGGTTCGCGCAGTGGGTTTTCATAACGTCTTAAGGGAGAGTGCCATGAAGATCGATGTATCCGTCAAACTGGCTGCCGCGCTCGTTTCAGGCTGCTTCGCGCTAGGCTTTGCGCAGGCGGGCTTCGCGCAGACCGGTACCAATCCGTCCATGCAAAACGGCAAGTCTGCCGCGCAACCCGGCGCAAGCCTGGAAGAATCGCGCACGCCGGACACGACCAGCGCGAACAATGCGAACGGCAATGTCGGCGAATCGGGGGGCGCCACCAATGGCGTCGCCGGCGGCGGCAATGGGAAAACCACCAACAGGCGCTTCAAAGGCGCGACGCCGCCGCGCGCGGGTAGTGGGGCGGGGCAATAAGCGATCCGTCGAGCGCGTCGGCCTGCCTCGCGACGCGCCGGACGCCGCGGCGGCATCGCGCTCGCGCGCTGTCGCCGCTTTGCATTGGTTTGAGTTGCGTTGAGTTCCGTCGCGCGCCGCACTGCTTGCGCGATGCCTTGTGAGGAGGAAATCCGATGGCTACCCCCAATGCTGAAACCGCCCGGGCCGACGCGCCCGCGTCGCATGCATTGACGTTCGAGATCAACGGCGAGACGCGGCGCTTCGACGTCGAGGCGTGGACCTCGCTGCTCGATCTGCTGCGCGAGCATGCGCACCTGAGCGGCACCAAGAAGGGCTGCGATCACGGTCAATGCGGCGCTTGTACGGCGATCGTCAATGGCCAGCGGATCAATACCTGCCTCGCGCTCGCGGTCGTGTACGACGGCGCGTCGATCACGACGATCGAAGGTCTCGCGAACGGCGACACGTTGCATCCGCTGCAGCAGGCGTTCATCGATCACGACGCGTTCCAGTGCGGCTACTGTACGCCCGGGCAAATCTGCTCGGCGCACGCGATGCTCGAAGAAGGACATGCGCGATGCGCGGACGATGTGCGCGAGCAGATGAGCGGCAATCTGTGCCGCTGCGGCGCGTATCCGAACATCGTCGCGGCGATTCTCGACGCTGCGCATTTCGGTGACGATGACGCAAGGCAAGACCGTGCGGTCGCGAATAAATCTGGAGCGCGGCCATGAACCGCTTCTCGTACACGCGCGCCGATGCGGTGCAGGATGCGCTCGAACGGCATCGTTCGGACAGGGGCGCCGCGTTCATCGCGGGCGGCACGAATCTCGTCGACCTGCTGCGCGAAGACGTGGCGCGCCCGGCTTTGCTCGTCGACATCAACCGTTTGCCGCTCAGGCAGATCGAAGCGTCGGCGCAAGGCGGCCTGAAGATCGGCGCGCTCGTAACCAATAGCGCGCTCGCGTATGACGATACCGTCGCGACACGCTACCCGCTGCTCGCGAAGGCGATCCTGGCGGGCGCGTCGCCGCAGATTCGCAACGTTGCGACGGTCGGCGGCAATCTGCTGCAACGCACGCGCTGCTACTACTTCTACGACGTGGGCACGCCGTGCAACAAGCGCGAACCCGGCAGCGGCTGTCCGGCGCTGCACGGCGTGAACCGCATTCACGCGATCCTCGGTGCGAGCGAGCACTGCATCGCCGTGCATCCGTCCGATATGTGCGTCGCGTTGGCGGCGCTCGGCGCCACCGTGCATCTGATCGGCAACGACGGCGCACGCACGCTGCCGTTCGCGGATTTTCACCGGCTGCCCGGCGATACGCCGCAGATCGACACCAACCTGCGCGACGACGAACTCGTGACCGCGATCGAACTGCCGCCGCAAGGTTTTGCCGCGCATCACGCGTACGTGAAGGTGCGCGACCGCGCATCGTATGCGTTCGCGCTGGTGTCGGCCGCGGTCGGTGTCGAGCTCGATGACGAGTCGCGGATCGTCGACGCGCGTTGCGCGCTCGGCGGGGTCGCGCACAAGCCGTGGCGCGATCTGGCCGCCGAAGCCGCACTGCGCGGCGCGATGCTGAACGCGCGAACGTTGCGCGACTTTGCGGCGACGCTGCTGCGCGGTGCGCGCCCTCAGCGCGACAACGCGTTCAAGATCGAACTCGCGGCGCGCGTGATCGTGCGCGCCTTCGGCGAGGCCACACAACGTTCGTTCGAGGAGGCCGCGCGATGAACCGTGCCGAAACCTTGCCGTCGACAGGCAGCCCGAAGCCTGCCACCGGCGTGCCACATTCGCGTGTGGACGGGCCCGTCAAAGTGACCGGCGCCGCGCAATATGCCGCCGAGTTCTGCGTCGAAGGGCTCGTGTATGGCGTCGTCGTGTCGGGCACGATCGCGACAGGCAAGATCGTGTCGATCGATACCTCGGCCGCCGAGGCGCTGTCCGGCGTGCTGCTCGTGCTCACGCATCGCAAGCGCCCGGCGCTGCCGTCGGACGTCGACGCGTTCAAGGACATGGTCGCGCCCGGCGGCACGCCATTGAGGCCGCTGTGGGACGAGCGCGTGTGGTACAGCGGGCAGCCGGTCGCGCTGGTGGTCGCGCAATCGCTGGAACTGGCGCGCTACGCGGCGTCGCTGGTGCAGGTGCGTTACGAGGCCGGCTCGCACCAGACCGATATCGAAGCAGCGTTGACGAGCGCCGTGCCGCCGTCGGCCGAGAAGGGCGGCTTCGATCCGCCTCCGCCCGAGCGTGGCGACCCACGCAAGGCCCTGGCCGCAGCAAAGGCGCGCGTGGACGCGTTCTACACGACACCACCGGAGTATCACAATCCGATGGAAATGCACGGATGCACCGTGGTGCCCGATGCGCAAGGACACTTGACCGTCTATGAAAAGACTCAGGGCGTCGTCAATACGAAGGGCTATCTGACGCGTGTGTTCGGTTTGAAAGACGACGAAGTGCAGGTGGTGTCGCCGTTCGTCGGCGGCGCGTTCGGCTCCGGCTTGCGGCCGCAATATCATCTGGCGCTCGCGGTGATGGCCGCGCGCGAACTGAACAAACCCGTGCGCGTCACGCTGACCCGGCAGCAGATGTTCACCTTCGCGCATCGTCCGCAAACGGTGCAGCGCGTCGCGCTCGGCGCGTCGGCGGATGGCCGCCTGCAGGCGGTGATCCACGAGGCGGTGTCGGAAACCTCGCGCTACGAGGACTACTGCGACGTGGTGGTCAACTGGGCGGGGCAGCTGTATCGATGCGACAACGTGTCGATGGGCTACAGGGTCGCGAAGCTCGACGTGCCGACACCGGCCGACATGCGCGCGCCCGGCGCGACACAAGGGCTCTTTGCGCTCGAAGTCGCGATGGACGAACTGGCCGAGGCATTGCGGATGGACCCGCTCGAATTGAGGCTCGTCAACTATGCGGAGCGCGACGCGAACAAGAATCTGCCGTTTTCGAGCAAGGCGCTGCGCGACTGCTATCGCGAAGGCGCGGCCCGCTTCGGCTGGGCGGGGCGGCCGCTCGAGGCGCGCGCACGCCGCGACGGCAACGAGTTGATCGGCTGGGGCATGGCGACCGGTGCGTGGGACGCGATGCAGAACGAAGCGGCCGCACGCGCGGTGTTGACGCCCGATGGCCGCGTCAGCGTGTCGAGTTCGACCGCCGATATCGGCACCGGAACCTACACCGCGATGACGCAGATCGCCGCCGATGCGCTCGGCGTGCCGCTCGGCGACGTCAGCTTCGAACTCGGCGACACCCGGCTGCCGAAGGCGCCGATCGAGGGCGGATCGTGGACGGTGTCGTCGGTGGGCAGCGCAGTCGATGCCGCGTGCACGCGCCTGCACAACCGTCTGGTTGAACTGGCGCGCGAACATGGTGGCGCACGGTTCGCGTCGGCGACTCGCGAACACGTGCGGCGCGAGCGCAACCGGCTCGTGTGCGGCCCACACGCGGACGACTCGATCGCGATTGCGACGCTGTTGCAGCGCGCCGGGCTGGACGAACTCGAAGAGCAGGCCAGCGTGAAGCCGCACGAAAAGCAGCAGGCGTATTCGATGGGCACGCATTCGGCGGTGTTCGCCGAAGTGCGCGTCGACGAAGCGCTCGGCACTGTGCGGGTGACGCGCGTGGTCAGCGCGGTCGCGGCGGGACGCATCGTCAATCCGAAGACGGCGGCCAATCAGGTCGCAGGCGGCGTCGTGTGGGGCATCAGCATGGCGCTGCACGAGCACGGGCAGTTCGATCACGCGCTAGGACGCCAGATGAATCACAACCTCGCCGAATACCACATGCCGGTGAATGCCGACATTCACGAGATCGACGTGCTGTTCGTCGACGAGCGCGATGACATCGTCAATCCGCTCGGCGTCAAAGGTGTCGGCGAAATCGGCGTGGTGGGCGTGGCCGCGGCAGTGTGCAACGCGATCTGGCATGCGACCGGCAAACGCATCCGTGATTTGCCCATTACGCCCGACAAGCTGCTCGGCTGACTACGCCCCTGAGCGCATGTGCATGGATGGCCCGTTGCCGCGTCGATCGATTCGACGCGGCAACGCCGCGCTCAATTCGCGTACTTGAACTCCGGCAACGCCTCGAGCGATTTCTTCGTCGCCTCGGGCAGCACGACGCGCCGGTTGTCGATCTGCAGATCGTTGAACGGCACGGCGACCAGATGCTTGCCCATGCCGAGAAAGCCGCCGACCGACAGGATCGCATACGTGGTGCGCTCGGTGCCCGGCGACACGATCAGATCGTCGAGCGTGCCGATGTTGTCCTTGTTGCGGTTGTACACGTCCGCGCCCGACAGCTTCGACGCGCGATAGCCGCTCGCGAGCTGCACGACGTCCGTGCGTTTTTCGGTGATCGCCTGCGGCGCGCCTTGCGCGAACGCGCTGCCGCACGTGCCCAACGCGGAAATCAGCGTAATGGCGGCGAGAAGCGATGCGGAAGCGGCCAGCGGTGTGCGCATCATCTGTGTTCTCCCGGTTTGGTGTCGTGGCGTTTCGACGGCGCGCAATGCGTGCGCCTTGCCGCTATGCTGCAAATCTCATGCCGCGACTTTGAGCTGAGGGAAAGCGAGGCGGATCAGGCCCATAAGTTGCTACATGCACCGGCCCGCTGCTTGCGCGCGGTGCAATGTCCGGCGCGCGGGCCTCGAATGCCTACACTGGAACAATGAGCAGCAAAGCACACGTGCAAAGGCAGTTGAAAAAAACACATGCATGACCCTGAGATACCAACCTCCTTGCAGCCACTGAGAACACCTATGTCATCCCCAGCCAGCTACTCGACGCGCATTGCCGAAGGCACGCCTTTTCCGCTCGGCGCGACATGGAACGGCAGTGGCGTCAACTTCGCGTTGTTCTCCGCGCACGCAACCAAAGTCGAACTGTGTCTGTTCGATGAAACTGGCCAACACGAACTCGAACGGATCGAGCTGCCCGAATACACCGACGAGGTATGGCATGTGTTCGTACCGAATCTGAAACCGGGTGCCGTCTATGGATATCGCGTGCATGGTCCCTACGAGCCCGAAAACGGGCATCGCTTCAATCCGAACAAGCTGCTGCTCGATCCATATGCGAAGGCGCACATCGGCGAGCTGAAATGGGCGCCGGAAATCTTCGGCTATACGCTCGGCTCGGAAGAGCTCGACCTGTCATTCGATGAACGCGACAGCGCGCCTTTCGTGCCGAAGTGCAAGGTGGTCGACGCGAATTTTTCGTGGAGCCATCCGGAGCGCAACGCGCTGCCGTGGGAGCGCGTGATTCTCTACGAGACGCACGTGCGCGGGTACACGAAACGTCATCCGCGGGTGCCCGAGCGTTTGCGCGGCACGTTCGCGGGTCTGGCGCAGCAGCCGGTGCTCGACCATATCCGCAGCCTTGGCGTGACCTCGGTCGAGCTGATGCCGATCCAGACTTTCGTCAACGACAGCCATCTGCTCGACAAGGGTCTCACGAACTACTGGGGTTACAACACGATCGGCTTTTTCGCGGCCGATCCGCGCTTTTTCGCGTCATCGACCGAGTCGGTCGGCGAATTCAAGGAGATGGTCGACCGTTTTCACCAGGCCGATCTCGAAGTGATACTCGACGTCGTGTACAACCACACGGCCGAAGGCAACGAACGCGGCCCGACGGTCTCGTTCAAGGGTATCGACAACGCGTCGTACTACCGGCTGATGCCCGACGAGCCGCGCTACTACATCAACGACACCGGCACCGGCAATACGCTGAACCTGTCGCATCCGCGCGTGCTGCAGATGGTGACCGACAGCCTGCGCTACTGGGTCACCGAAATGAAAGTGGACGGCTTCCGCTTCGATCTCGCGACGATCCTCGGCCGCGAAGATCACGGCTTCGACGAGGGCGGCGGCTTTCTCGACAGCTGCCGCCAGGACCCGGTCCTCTCCAGCATCCGGCTGATCGCCGAGCCGTGGGATTGCGGCCCCGGCGGCTATCAGGTGGGCGGTTTTCCGCCGGGCTGGGCCGAATGGAACGATCGCTTCCGCGACACCGCGCGCGCGTACTGGAAGGGCGACGAGGGCACCGCCGCCGATCTCGCGACGCGCGTCACCGCGTCGGGCGACAAGTTCAATCATCGCGGCCGGCGGCCGTGGGCGAGCGTGAACTTCATCGCCGCGCACGACGGCTTCACGCTGAACGATCTGGTCTCGTACAACGACAAGCACAACGAGGCAAACGGCGAGGACAACCGCGACGGCCATTCGGACAACAAGTCGTGGAACATGGGCGCCGAAGGACCGACCGACGACGCCGACATCCGCCAGCAACGCGAGCGCCAGAAGCGCAATCTGCTCGCGACGCTGCTGCTGTCGCAGGGCACGCCGATGATCCTCGCCGGCGACGAATTCGGCCGCACGCAGCAGGGCAACAACAACGCGTATTGCCAGGACAACGAGATCAGCTGGGTCGATTGGGATGCGATCGACGACGACGGCCGCGCGCTGACCGAGTTCGTGCGCAATCTGACCACATTGCGCCACCGTTTGCCGGTGCTGAGGCGCGGCCGTTTTCTGACTGGCGAATACAACGAGACGCTCGACGTGACCGACACGCGCTGGCTATCGCCGGACGGCACCGACATCACGGGCGAGCAGTGGGCCGATCCGGCGATGCGCTGCTTCGGCCTCGTGATCGACGGCCGTGCGCAGGCGAGCGGCATTCGCCGTCTCGCGTCCGACGCGACCTTGCTGCTGGTGCTGAACGCGTATCACGACGTCGTCAACTTCACGCTGCCCGACATTCCCGAGGGCGATTTGTGGACCTGCCTCGTCGACACCAACATGCCGGTGCGCGCCGAGCTGCCGCAATTCAGCGCGGGCGATGCCTACCAGGTGACCGGCCGCTCGCTGCTGCTGCTCGCGCTCGAAGCGCCGAGCCGCGCGACGCAGCGCGTGTTCGACCGCCTCGAAGAGCAGTTGACTTCCGACGAAGGCGACTCCGCGCCAGGCTAGTGCAGGCTGGCGAGCGACGCCAGCCCCGTTGAAAAGCGGGCTGCAGCACAGGTACAAGGTTTGCTCGTTCTGTTGTTGACGATACGCACGCGTCTGCGACCTTCGCCAGGGCAGGCGTGCGCACGCAAACGGCCAAGCTGGAGTGAACAAATGGAACAGGAACCGAGCGTCGACGAGCAGATCCGCATTCGCGCCTACTATCTGTGGGAGCAGGCGGCCGAGCCGAAGGGCACGCCCGAGCAATACTGGGAGCAGGCCCGCCGTGAGATCGAGAAGGAGGCACCACCGGTCGAGAGCGGGCCGGTGTCGGGCGATTCGATGAAATAGACATTCCTCAACGGGATTGAGTAATAAGACTCCGAGCCGGCGAACCGCGTGCGGCTCAGGGACCGTTTTCCCATGCCCGATCTTCGCTCCGCAACATGAACGACACACCCGAGCCGCGCGGCATGAGTGCCGCCTCGCGCATTCAGGCGGCCTCCACCGCATTCGGTATCGAGGGGCTCGTCACGTCAGTCCCGGCTGGGCGATGGCGATCTGGTCGCTGGTGCTGTTCGTGGTCGCGGAGCTGGCGGTGGGGCAGGTGGTCGAGCCGCTGCTGTATGGGCGCAGTTCGAGGATGGCCGATAGGTGGTTTTCCTGAGCAATCGTTGCTGATGCGTCCCGGCATCGCGGCTTGTTATCCGCCTATTGACCGGCGGGCTTGTCGTGCCCGCCCTTCGACTTGTCCTGCTCCGGCTCGATCTTCGTGGTGCCGCCCGTCGAAGGCGGGTCGCTAGCCGGGAAGCTGTCTTCGACCTGCTTGTCGATCTGCTGCTCGCTCTTTTCCGAGTGCGGATGCTTTTCCTTGTTTGTCGTCATGGTGGCTCCTTGCTCCAGGTTAAACGTCAAGACATCGGATCGCGCGGGTCCACGTGCGCATCGTCACGACGCCGCCGCTTCCGGCGCGCCGATGATTGCGAGCGCGTCGGGCCGCGACAGCCCGCCGCGCATCGCGTCGGAAAGCCGCGCGGTCAGCGCTTCGCGCTCGCAGGCGAACACCGCGTCGACGTGGCCGTCGCGCACGTACAGCGCGATGAACTGGTGACGATCGAAGTCGCCATCGACGACGATTTCATCCCACTCGCTCGCGTGGCCGAGGTATTCGAAGTTCTTGCCGTAGTGATAGGTCCAGAAGAACGGCACGTCGGCATAGCGATTGCGCAAACCGCACATGTTCTGCGCGGCGATGCGCGCATGCTGCTGCGCGACGCGCCAATGCTCGATACGCACCGGCTCCTGGTTCTCATGCAGCGTGAACACGGCGATATCGCCGGCCGCATACAGACCGCACGCGGCGTTCATGCCGGCATTGACGACCACGCCGCCGTCCTTCTGCAATGGCAGTCCTTCGACAAACCCCGTAGCCGGCGCAACCCCCGTGCCCAGCAGCACGACATCGGCCGCGATGGCCTCGCCGCCGGCAAGCATCACCGTATGCACATTGCCTTCCTCGCCCTCGAGCGAGGCGACCTTGGCGTCGAGATAAAACTTCACGCCATTGCTTTCGTGCAGCGCGCGAAACATCTGGCCCGCGCGCTCGCCGAACTGCTTCGCGAACGGCACCTTGTCGCGCGAAATCACGGTGACGGGCACCCCGTTCTTGCGCAACGCGGACGCGACTTCGAGGCCGATGAAGCTGCTGCCGAGAATCGCGACGCGGGTTTGCGATGCATCGTCGCCGAGCGCGTCGATCAACGCGGCGGCATCGTCGAGGTGTCGAAGCACATGCACGCCGCCGAGTTCGCAGCCGGGCATGTCGGGCACTTTCGGCACGCTGCCTGTCGCGAGCAGCGCGGTGTCGTATTTCAGCGGCTCGATGCTCTGCTCGCTACCACCCGCGCCGGCTTCGAAATGGATCGTGTGCGCAGGCACGTCGAGCCGCGCGACCTTCGCGACGATGCGCTCGATGCCGTGCGTGTGCAGCCAGTCGGGCGGCAGCAGCGGCGGCACGTCGGCGGGCGTCATTTCAAACGAGGGGACGAATTTGCTCAGCGAGGTACGGTCATAGGGCGCGTGCGCTTCGTCGCCGATCAGCGTGATGCGGCCCTCGAAGCCGAACTCGCGTAGCGCGGCACAGGCAGCGGCGCCGGCCGCGCCCGCGCCGATTACCACGTAGTGCTTGTCTTGCGCGGTGGCATCGGGCGGTGATGTGCGCGCCGCCGGTGCCGGCGCTGCGATTTTTTTCGCCGACACGAGCACGTCGTCGCCATCGAGCGTGACCGGGTAGCGATCGAGCGGCAGCAGCGCGGGCGGCTCGAGCACGTTGCCGGTCGCGACGTCGAACGTACCCTTGTGCCATGGGCAGATGATGCGGCCGTGGCACAGCGCGCCCTCTTCGAGCGGGCCCCCGGCATGCGGGCAATCAGGCGAGTAAGCCCGCACGGTGTCGCCATCGCGCACCAGCAGAATCGGCGTGCCGTCCACGATCACGCGCACCGCGCGGTCCGCTGGCAATTCCGAGAGCCGCGCGACGCGGCGGGCAGTCGTGGACATGGTGAGGCCTCGCGCAAGAAAGAGCTCGCGCAGCGCACGCAAACGCGTCGCGAGCGGTGACGGAAGTACGCTTGCCATCAAGCAGCGATAAGCCAGCAATCGTCGTGCCCGGACGCGTCGGCGGAGTGATGCCGTGAAGCTGCTTGGGAAGATAGGCCGAGATGCGGTAAATTTCGAGGCAGGTGAATTAGCGCGCGAACAGCGGCGTGCGAATTCACAGGCAATGCCTTCCCTGACCGTATGCAACTTTGATGGAGCAGGTGACCGTGCAGCGTGCAGAACGTGTCGCAGTCGATGTGCCGATGCCGTCACGCAACTTCGCGGCGACGCAGCGCATGCTGCTGATCTTGCTGGCCGTGTCGATCGTGTTTCCGTTGGCCTGCCTCGTGGGCTACGGCTACTTCGACTACCAGCGCCGCATCTCCGATGCGAACGATGCGCTCGACCGCCTCGCGCGCGTGGCGCAGGAGCAGGCCGTCAAGGTGCTGGATTTGAACCGGCAGATGGCCTCGCGCGTGATCGAGCTGCTCGGCAATTCCGACGACGCGCAGATCCGCGCGCGCGAGCGCGAATTGCACGAGCGTCTGCAGAGCATCGGCGGCGACTTTCCGCAGGTGGCGTCGATCTCGCTGCTTGGTGTGAACGGCCAGTTACTTGCGTCGAGCCTCGCGTATCCGGCGCCGGCAGTGACGAGCGGCTTGCGCGACGACTTTCTCGCCGCGAAGGCGATGCGTCCGCAGCCGTATTTCTCGCTGCCGATGTTCGGCAAGCTGTCGAAGGTCGACGTGTTCACGACCGCGATCGGCCGCTCGGGTACGGACGGTCAGTTTCTCGGCGTGGTCACGGTGGCGCTGCGCAGCGAATATTTTTCGCGCTTCTATCGCGAGCTGACCAACGGCGATCCGTCGCTCGCGCTCGCGCTGTACCGGCAGGACGGCAATCTGCTGGTGCACTATCCGCCATGGCCGGCCGGCGCGCGGCCGTCGATGCACAGCGCGTTCATGTCCGCGTTGCGCGACAAACAGCTGTTCGGGCACCTGCATCTGAATTCGACCGTCGATGGTGTCGAGCGGCTGCTCGCGTTTCGCCGCGTCGGCGACTATCCGTTGTATGTGATGAGCGCGTACGCGATGTCATCGATCGTGGCGGCGTGGCGCACGCACTTTATGTTGATCGCGGCGCTGACGGCGGTGCCCTGCATCGCGATCTGGGGGCTCGTGCTGTATTCGCTGCGTCAGCTCGAGGCGGAGCGGCGCGCGTGGGAGCGGTGGCAGGGCGAGGTCGCGATGCGTCTGTCGGCCGAGGCGTCGAGCCGGCAACTGCAGCGCATGGGCGCGCTCGGCAATCTGGTCGCGAATGTCGCGCACGATTTCAACAACCTGCTGATGGTGGTGTCGGCGAACACCGAGCTCGCGCGCCTCAAGCATTACAACGATCTCGAGAAGGAAGTGCATGCGGTCGAGCGTGCCACCGCTACGGCCGAAGCGCTGACGCGGCGTCTCTTGAGCGTCGCGCGCAAGCAGCCGCTGAAGCAGGAGCCCGTCGAGCTTGCGCGCTGGCTGCCGACCGCCGTGCCGCTGATCAACGCGGCACTCGGCGACACGATCGAACTGGCGTTGCGCATGCCGGAGAACCTGTGGCAGGTGCTCGTCGATTCGACCGATCTCGAGTTCGCGATCGTGAACATCGCGATGAACGCGCGCGATGCGATGCCGCGCGGCGGGCGCTTCGTGATCCGCTGCCAGAACAATCGGCTGGTCAGCAGCGATACGCTGCTGCCGGACGGCGAGTACGTGCTGATCGCCTGTTCCGACGACGGCGAAGGGATGCCCGAATCGGTCGCGCGACGCGCGTTCGAGCCGCTGTTCACGACCAAGCTGCGCGGCTCGGGCACCGGCCTCGGGCTCGCCCAGGTGCTGTCGATGTCCGAGCAGGCCGGTGGCACCGCGAAGATCGACAGCGTGCCGGGCAGCGGCACGACGGTGCGGATGTTTTTGCCGCGCTATCGTGAGGGCGCCGCGCTGGCCGGCGCCGATGCGCGCCAGCCGCTGCCGACCGCGGCCGGGGCCGTGCTGCTCGTCGAGGACAACGAGGACGTCGCTGCCGGCGTGACCGCGGTGCTCGAAACCTTCGGCTGCGAGGTGCATCACGAGCCGACCGCCGACCAGGCGTTCGACGTGCTGAACGCCGGCGAGCGCTTCGAGCTCGTGCTGTCGGACATCCAGATGCCGGGCAAGCTGAACGGTATCGACCTGGCGGAGAAGGTCCGCAGCGCGTGGCCGTCGCAGAAGATCGCGCTGATGACCGGTTACGCCGACGAGCTCGACCGCGCGCGTCGGCTCGGCATTGCGATACTCGCGAAGCCGTTCAATATCGACGAACTGCATGCGCTGGTGGCTTGCGGCACCTGAAGCCGCGGCACCGTTCGTCTATCGCGTCCATGGGCTTTTCCTGGCGTGCTGTGCTGCGGCACAGCCCTTGCTGAAAAGAGCGCGAGGTTTGCGCGTGCGGTCACCGCGCGCCCACTTCCTTTCGACAATCTCGACACCCAGGAGAATCGCCATGAAGATCAGACACGCAGTGCTCGTTTCCACCTTGCTCGCGGCTTCGTCGCTCGCAATGGCCCAAGGCGCCGGCGGTGGCGCAGGCGGCGGCGGGGGGCCGGCCGGCAACGACCCGAACAGCAACGCCGCGACCTCGACACGCGAGGGCGGCGATGCGGGCGCGACCGGGGAGACCACGCCTTCGACTCACCATCACATGAAGAAGCATTCGAAGTCGAAGAAGCCCATGACCGACTCGACGAATACGCCGGGCGCCGACGCGAGCAGCGATACGAAGGGGCAGTAAGCGCAGCGTGTCAAGGCAGGGCGGCTGGAGTCGCGCGTCGGGTGTGACCCAGCGTGTCGGCTCCGGCAGTTTTTCTGTGCGCCGCAGTCCCCGCCAGAACCCGGCACTGTCGGCAACGGGGGTTTTATGAGATGGTGCCGTGTTGCACAATCGGGCCTCGTCAATTGACTGTGAGGCACGATGACTTCACTTTTTCCCGCTCCTCACCTCGACGTCCGTGAAAGACGGCACGGACATTTCTTCTGGCAGAGCGTTCGCAAATCGATCTACCTTCACATTGAGTCGCCCCGCATGTTTGACGCGGACCGCTGGTTTCATTTTGCCCTGCCAGCCGGCGCACCCCGCGCGGGAAACGACGACCTGGCGCAAGGCATGGAGGAAGCGCGCGCAGCGTGGCTGCAACACGCCCCCTCGATGCTGCTGTCCCTCCAGTCGTACGAGCTGCGCGACGTGCTTGGCCGAAGTGACAACCGATTCGATATGCGCCGGATGGACGACCATGAGGTTGCAAAGGCCCTTTACAACGAAGTGCGGAACGGTGGCCTGCTCTTTGTGCCGGAGCGGCAGGATATGCGCAAGTGCGTGCAGGCGATACAGGAGCAGCGAGACAAGGGTTCCAGGCAAGCGCCCGCGCGCGCGCAACAGCCAGCCGACGCGGACATGGCAAAGCTTCTTCGTAGCAACAGCGCGCGCGTGCCGCAGAATCTCGCCAATGTAAAGCCGTTCGAGTACACACCGGACGCGGCAAGTGGCGACGTTGAGGTACTGGCGGGCGCCGAGGGAATGCCGGGTAATAATCAGGCGCAAAACAGGCAGACTCGTGATGTAGCAACTGCCTTGGGCCTCAACAAAAATCAGGCGCAGCAGCTTCATCGGGAAATTGGCGGTCAACGGCTCGGCTATCACGAAATAATGGAACGCGCCAAAGATATGTTCAACTTGTGGTAACGCGGCCAACAAACAGTGGAATTACCGAATGATTAACACACGAGACGAGATTGAGCGCCGCCTGTCAGCTGTTGAAGGACTGCCGATAAGTGCGGTACATCATGCAGCAGGCACGCTGACGATGCAGTTTGGCTCCCTAAGACCGGTAGCCAATTTCAAAGGTGCGATCAGGCACGTTGGGGAGTGGTCGTTACACATCCAATGCAACTGGAAAATAGAACAGGCTGGCAGTGCGATTGCAACGCAAGATGATCTTTTCGGTCCCGATGAAAAGGCACACCGTTCGGCTCAGCGCATTGACGATTTGCTGGTCAAACAGGGCCCTGCCATTGTGAAAGGCGTATCGGGAAGCGAAGAAGGCGGTGCAGACATTTTACTGTCCGGTGGCTTGCGGCTTGTCATCAGCCCGAACAGTGCGCCTGACGAAGAAGACTGGCGCTTTTTTGACCCAACCTCCGATGCGAAGCACTTTATCATCGAGGGCGGCAAGGTTGATCCCTGGTCTTTATCGTGACGAACGTCCCCAGGAAAAGGCAAATCTCGGCGTTGGATTATCTGCAAAGCCCGTAACAGTCGCTGACCGTCAATTCGTACTGTCGGCTGTGATATGTGCGGGATGGATGTTATGTGCGGACGCGATCCAGAAGCCTTTTTCCACAGCTCCCGGATAGCCTGCGCCCGCGCCTGGGTTCAATCCCTGGGTTCAATCCTTTTCCATCGCCGCGTCGTACTTGCCGAGCGCGGCCGCGCCGTTCAGACGCGCGCGCTTGAGCAACGCCTGCTGCGCTTCCTTCACGTTGGCCGGCTGTCCGCGCCACGCATTCAACGGCGGCTCCTGCAACGCGCGCCCGTACGAAAAGCTCAGATTCCACGGCAGCGCGCCGAGCCGGTTCATCGCACTGAGATTGGCGGTAGCCTCCTCGGGCGACTGTCCGCCCGACAGGAACACGAGACCGGGAACCGAAGAGGGCACCGTACGCATCAGCACGCGCACGGTTGCCGCCGCGATATGCGCCGTGCTCGACTGCTGCTGATGCTCGGAGCCGGCCAGCACCATGCTCGGCTTCAGCACGATATGTTCGAGCACCACGCGATGCCGATGCAGCGCATGAAACACCTCGTGCAACACGGCCTCGGTGACTTCCGCGCAACGCTCGATCGTGTGCTCGCCGTCCATCAGCACCTCGGGTTCGACGATCGGCACGATGCCGGCTTCCTGGCTGATCGCCGCGTAGCGCGCGAGCGAATCGGCGTTCGCCTCGATCGCGAGCCGGCTCGGCAGGCTCGCCGTGATGT
The DNA here is from genome assembly GCF_014397645.1 of Paraburkholderia sp. 31.1. Lineage (NCBI taxonomy): Bacteria > Pseudomonadati > Pseudomonadota > Betaproteobacteria > Burkholderiales > Burkholderiaceae > Paraburkholderia > Paraburkholderia sp. 31.1. The sequence goes on along the minus strand of NZ_VZQN01000012.1, from coordinate 105,295 downwards.
TGTAGACCGCGCGCCACTTCGCGAAGCGCGCGCCTTGCCGCTTGTAATCGACGAAGCGTTTGGCGAGACCGTCGAGGCCCTCGGTGATCTCGTCGCCGGGAGCGAGCGCGAGCGGCACCTTGCCGAGGTCGACCTTGATGCCGGGCACGATGCCGTTTGCCGCGGCCACCTGCGGGAACGGCGTGCCGTCGTCGGCTTTCTGGCCGAGCGTTTCTTCGTAGAGGATCACGCCGCTCACGAACTCGCCGAGGCCGGGCGTCGTCAGGAGCAGGTTGCGATACGCGCGACGGTTTTCCTCGCTCGATTCGAGACCGATCGTCTTGAAGCGTTTGGCGATGGTCGGGCCGCTTTCGTCGGCGGCGAGAAGACCCTTGCCCGGTTGAACCATCGCCTTGACGGTGGCTTGCAGCTCGCTACGGGTGTCCATGAGGTGTGCTCCCTTGGGTAGGCTCCGTTCGATGCGGTGTGCGGAGAAGTGCCGGTGACAGTTTCCTTTGCGTGACGAGTGGGTGCGAAAGCGGACTTCATTCGCCGAGCAGATGCAACACGATATCGCGCGGCTGCGGGTGACGCCGATGTTCGAACAGATACAGCCCCTGCCATGTGCCGAGCACCATCCTTCCATGCTCGACGGGCACGCACAACTGCACCTGGGTGAGCGCCGTGCGCAGATGCGCGGGCATGTCGTCGGGGCCTTCGGTGTCGTGCTCGTAGCGCGTGTCGTCCTCGGGCGCGAGGGTCTCGAAGTAGCGCTGCAGATCTCGCCGCACGGACGGATCGGCATTCTCCTGAATCAGCAGCGACGCCGACGTGTGCCGGCAAAACAGCGTCAGCAGACCAGTACGGATGTCCGTATCGTCGACGAAGCGGCGCGCGTCGTCGGTAAATTCGACGAGGCCGCGGCCGCGGGCCTGGACACTCAGATGATGGATGACCTGGCGCATGACGGAGCTCGAATCTCAGAGCGACGCGAACGCGTCGTCGATATCCTCGGCGCTGCGTGGCCGCACCACGCGCGCGACCTCGGCGCCGTCGCGCATCAGCACGAGCGTCGGCCACAGCTTGACCTTGAACGAGCGGCCGAGCGGGCGGCCCGGGCCGTCCTCGATCTTCAGATGCCGCAGGCCCGCGTGCGGCGCGAGCGCCTGGCGGATCGATGCCTGCGCGCCCTGGCAATAGCCGCACCAGTCGGTGCCGAATTCGACGACGGTGACGCCGGGCAGCGAGTCCAGCTCGGCGCGGGTCGGTCCTTTCGGGGAATAAGCTGTCGGCGAGGTCATGCGTGCTCCGCTGCTGATCGTGATCTGCCAAGGGTAGCAGCTATGCCGCGGATCGTCAGCGCAGCGGCCGTATGCTGCCGATGCGCGCGGTGTCACCGCGGCATGTTAAAAAGCGGTGCGCGCGTGCTCGACCGATCGACGCGCCGCGTCATCGCACGGAACCTCGCAAAACATGAACACACGAATCTATCTGCAACATCCGCAACACAAGGACGCTATCGCGGTCGCGACCGGCTTCAGCTGGGGCGCGTGCCTGCTCGGCTTCATCTGGGCGCTGTCGAAGAGAATGTGGTTCGCCGCGTTCGTGATGCTAGGCATCAACGTGATCCTGCTCGGCATCGGGCTGTGGGGCGAGACGGCCGATCTGATCGGCTTCGTGCTGTCGATCGTGTTCGCCTTCGCATGCGGCGCGTATGGCAACCGGTGGCACCGCTGGACGCTCGAACAGCGCGGCTACGTCGTGGTGTGATGCGTTCGCGCTGGAGCGGGGATTGCTGCGCAGGGGTGTGATCGAAGCTGAATTCAATCCGTCATGGAGGCGTTTTATGCTAATTGCATCGGCAGTCGCAGGTCTTTCCGCTGATCGGCGTTCGACGCGCCGGCCTTGCCCTCACGCTGCGGCAACTGGCCGAGCATTGCGAATGTGCGGCCCACGAACACATTCAGGCTCGTCGCTCGATTGACCCGTCCCGCCGAACGCATGACGGCTGCGGCTTGAACGATGACGACGAAAGCGACTGCTGGCACTTGCTTATCCTACCGTCGCGAACGACTCGCGCTGCTGTCTGGTTGTCTGCCCTAACAACGGATTACGCCGAGCGGGCAGCAACGCTAGACATCGCTATGCACCCCGGATAATTGACCATTGTTAACAAAAACCAAAATCCGTTTGATTGCGCCAGAATTTCCTTCCGTGCTAGCGTGATCCCCACGCATCCCTCACGCACGCAAACTTAATGCCTCAGAAACCTAATAATGGCTGACTATAACAGCAGCAACTACTGGACCTCCTCAACTACAGAAAAGCATGACAGCAAGCAAAACGCCATTGCAATATCGGTCGATGACCGCGCCGCCACCCGGCAGGCGATTATCAATATGCTTGCGCGAAAAGGCTACAGGCTGATTGAGCGTTCAGCGTGGCACGCAAAGCCCCCGAGTGGCGCGATGCGGGAAAGTCATTGGGACTATCAGGATATTGTGATACACCACGCGGGCCGCAGCTATTCTTGTGGCGCACCTTCTATTGAAGAGATGCAGCGCTTACAGGCGGAGGACATGCGCAGAAGCCCGCCTTTTGGCGATGCAGGATACCACTACGCAGTTTCATGTCAGGGCGAGATATATGAGGCCCGCGATATTCGGTTTGTTGGTGAGCATGTGGCTGCAAGCAATTCGGGAAAAATCGGTATTGTGTTTCTATCCGATTTGGTTGAGGCAGGTGAGGCCTATGAACAGGAATACGGCAATCTATCGATATTTGATAAGCTCAAAAATATTCGCGGGATTCTAACCGATCAGACTATTTCAGGGCATGATAAGCCAACCCCGGCTCAGATTCAAGCTGCCACAGCTTTGTGTGGCGTCTTAAAAGATTTTTTTAATATTTCCAGACTGGGTGGACACAGGGAATATCAAAGATTGGCAACGAATACGGGGCGGGCCTGTCCTGGCAAGCTTGGAATGGATGTTGTGAAATTGCTGCGTTCGAGATTATCGCTATCTGTGCCGGGAAGTGATCTGCCATGAAAAAGAAAGTTTTTGTGGGTGTTTTTGTTATGATTTTTGCATTGGGGATGCTCATCTTCAATGTATTTGTAGGGTATTACAATTCATATGTCGATCATAATGAGAATGAGATCTATTTTTTAAAGAAATTTCCAACTTTAAGACGGGAATTTGTCAACCCATTTGCAAATGAAGGCGATGCCCCTTCCGTGGATGAACTATCAACCAATACTCGCAGAGAGCTTTCCGATTTTTGCAAATATGCATACGGTCTGACTTTCAATGACTCAAAGTCCCTTGAGGCTTGTAGGGCGCAGATTCTTCGAGAAAATCAGTAACCGAATTCAAAGCTTTCCTATAGGTGATCGAGCACAAGCTTTTTTTCGGTTGCACTCGACTCATCTGAGGGCGAAATAGCGCAGGAGATTACATGGGAATTTTTTATGCGGCTATGGACGGAGATCCGCTGACGAGTCACGAGGACAGTCACGTTATTGCGCGCGAAGGCCATCGCGCCGCCACGGTAAAAGGGGATGACGGCAAAACCCGAAGTGTGGTCTACATTGGCGATAGCGCCTGGTGTGGTGCATGCCAAAGCACAGGGGTCATCGTCGGCGGCGCGGGGATCAGTGAGAATCGCCGCATGATTGATCTGGCCGGGGGGGCTCGCCGCCAGGCTGTCGGTGGAGATGCGATTCACTGCAACTGCTCGACCCCGCCGCGCATCATTGCGATTCACGGAACGCGATGGTCGATCACTGACGACACACAGCTTAAAGCAACGAGCACTCAGAAGCACTCCACCCCGCCAGCACCGCTTGTCGAGCCAACGCATACGCGCTGGTTCGCCATCGTCGACAGCGTAACCGATGAGCCTTTATCTGGCCGTGAATTCATCGCGAACGTTGATGGTGTCAGACAGGCCGGCAGGACCGATAGCAACGGTTACGCACGGATTACGACCAATGACGAGAAGCCCGTCGATATTCATGTGGTTTTCCATTCTCCCGCACGCAAACTCAATGCATCGGGAACCTGACAATTAACTGGTGCTTTTGAACAACTATCACACCGAGTTCGATCCGACCTACGACTACAAGGCGCAGGCGCAGCAAATGCGCGCAACTGAGGGCAAGTAGCGGCGAGCGTGCCAGCAGCTTGCCGCTAACGGCACGCATCGGCACGGCGCGGCGCGAGTCGCCGGATGCATCCGCGCACGCCTCACGGATTTGGGACAGCTATTAGCGGGTTTACGCGAGCCGCGCTCCGGGCCGATAATGCCCCGGTCGTTCCGGCCCCCTGCCTGCGACGCCTAACGTGCCTTCGAGCGCTTCGCTGCGTGTCGAGGCCCGCTCCACCTGACCCACCGCCCCGTGTTGAAAACTGCGCGTTTTTTCGACCTGCTTCGCATTCCTGGCTTCAAGCCGCTCGCCGCCGCCACCCTGATGCTCGGTGTGGCGATGTCCTTCACCGCACCGTATCTGTCTCTGTTCGGCATCGAACGCGCCGGCATGACGCCGTTCCGGCTCGGCGTATTCATGACGCTGATCGCCGCGAGCGGCGTGCTCGCGAGCACGGTGGCGGGGCGCTGGAGCGACCGGAGCGGGCGGCATCGACCGTTATTGCTGGCGGCGCTCATCGCAGCCGCGCTCGGCTACCTGTGTCTGTGCGTGGTGCGCGATTACCGGCTGCTGCTCGTGGTCGGCATCGTGTTCATCGGCGCGGGCGGTTCGGCGATTTCGATGGTGTTCTCGTTCAGCCGCGCGGCGCTGCCGGTGCCCGACCCTGCCGAGCGCGTGTTCGCGAGCGCGACGCTGCGTACGATCCTCTCGGCCGCATGGGTGTTCGGGCCGGCGGTCGGCGCGCTGGTGCTCGCCGCGACGAGCTTCACCGGACTCTTCCTGTTCGCGGCCGCCAGCTTCGCGACCTGCGGCTTCATCGTCTGGCGCATGCAGGAGCCGCAGAGCCATCTCGGCGATCACACGGTCGAGGACACCGCGTCGGAGCCGTCCGCGTCGATCACGGTGCCGCCGCTGAGGCAGCCCGGCGAGGACGCGCACGAAACACTGCCGGTCGCGTCGGCGAACGACATCCTGCGCTCGGTGACCGCGCTGACCTTGCTCGGCCTCGCCGCGAACGCGACGATGATCGTACTGCCGCTGTACATCGTGCATGGGCTCAACGGCACGCATCTCGACGTGTCGGTGATGCTCGGTCTCGGCGCGCTGACCGAGATCCCGATGATGCTCGCGCTCGGCGCGAAGTCGTCGTCGCTGCACAAGCCGAACTGGCTTGCCGCGTGCGCGGCCGTGCATGCGGTGTACTTCGTCGCGATGTCGCTGGCCGGCAACGTCAGCGTGCTGATCCCGATGCAGATGCTGAACGCGTTCGTGGTCGCCGTGACCTCGTGCCTCGGCATGACCTACGTGCAGGATCTGATGCCGCATTCGCCCGGGCGCGCGACCGCGCTGTTCTTCAATGCGGCGCGGGTCGGCTCGATCCTGTCGGGCGTGCTGTCGGGGCTGCTCGTGCAGGCGTTCAGCTATCGCGGCACGTTCCTGTTCTGCGGACTGCTGGCGCTGGGCGCGCTGGTGCTGTTCGCGGTGCCCGGCTATCGCTATCCGCTGATGTGGCGCGCGGTCAAGCGCTTCGCGGCCGAGCAATACGCGAAGCTGGCCGCCCGCCGCGGCAGCCGCGTGCCCGAGCGTAGCGAATGACACGTGAGCCCGCCGCGTTCGCTTTCGTGCGGATGCGGCGCGCCTCCAGTTGCGTGGAACTTTGAGCCGCGCTGCGCCTCTGCAAAAAAGTGCGGCTTGCTTCGGTACATTCGGCGTAGCTCGCGACACAGCGCCTATGCTTAAGGGCAGCCGCGCCGCCGCAACACGATGACCGGAAAATCGGGCAGCGCAACGCAGCATCTTTAGGAGCGAGCCATGCAGCTAGGCATGATTGGATTGGGACGAATGGGCGCCGACATGGTGCGGCGCCTGACCAGGGGAGCTCAGCAGTGCATCGTCTACGACGTGCAGCCGGCGGCGGTCGACAGGCTGAAGCAGGAAGGCGTGGCTGGCGCGAGCTCGCTCGAAGACCTCGTCGCGAAGCTCGACAAGCCGCGCGCCGTGTGGCTGATGGTGCCCGCCGCCGTGGTCGACGCGACGCTCGACAAGCTCGTGCCGCTGCTCGAGCCGGGCGACGTCGTGATCGACGGCGGCAACTCCTACTACCACGACGACATCCGCCGCGGCCAGCAACTCGGCGCGCGCCAGCTTCACTACGTGGACGTCGGCACGAGCGGCGGCGTCGCGGGGCGCGAGCGCGGCTACTGCCTGATGATCGGCGGCGAGGCTGAGGTCGTCAAACGGCTCGAACCGATCTTCTCGACGTTGGCGCCCGGCGCGGGCACGCAGAGCGCGACACCGGGCCGCGCGGCGGGCGCGAGCACCGCTGAGCAGGGCTTTCTGCATTGCGGCCCGCAAGGCGCGGGGCATTTCGTCAAGATGGTTCATAACGGCATCGAGTATGGGCTGATGGCCGCCTACGCCGAGGGTCTGAACGTGCTGCGCCACGCCGACGCCGGCCGGCACGCGCGCGAGGCCGATGCGGAGACCTCGCCGCTGCGCCGTCCCGAGCTGTATCAGTACGATCTGAATCTCGCGGATATCGCCGAGGTCTGGCGGCGCGGCAGCGTGGTCGGCTCGTGGCTGCTCGACCTGATCGCCGGCTCGCTCGCCAGCGACACCGAACTGAAAGGCTACGCGGGCCGCGTATCGGATTCGGGCGAGGGGCGCTGGACCGTCACGGCGGCCATCGACGAAGGTGTGCCGACGCCGGTGCTCAGCGCGGCGCTGTTCGCGCGCTTCAGTTCCCGCGGAGAAGCCGATTTCGCGAATCGCGTGCTGTCGGCGATGCGGCACGATTTCGGCGGCCACGCGGAAAAACCCGTTGCGCCGGACGGCGGGCTGAAGTAGCCGAGGCCATCCACGCGTGCGCTATCACGCCGACCCGCCGACCCGCCGAACCGTCCCGCCGAACTTGCCACAAGGAACCGCGATGCCAGTCAGCTCCGCCACGCCGCACGACGTCGTGTTTCTGTTCGATTGCGACAACACGCTGCTCGACAACGATCACGTGCTGCAGGATCTACGCGCGCACATGATGGGCCAGTTCGGCGAAGAGAACAGTGCGCGCTATTGGGAAATCTTCGAAAACCTGCGCACGGAACTCGGTTACGCCGACTACCTCGGCGCGCTGCAGCGCTACCGGACCGAGCATCCACGCGACACGCGCCTGCTGTTGATGTCGTCGTTCCTGATCGAGTATCCGTTTGCGAACCGGCTCTATCCGGGTGCGCTCGACGCGCTGCGGCATCTCGGCAAGCACGGGCCGACGGTGATCCTGTCGGATGGCGACGTCGTGTTCCAGCCGCGCAAGATTTCGCGCTCGGGCCTGTGGGACGAAGTCGACGGGCGCGTGTTGATCTACATCCACAAGGAGTTGATGCTCGACCAGGTGATGGAATGCTATCCGGCGCGCCATTACGTGATGGTCGACGATAAGCTGCGAATTCTGAGCGCGATGAAGAAGGCATGGGGCGCGGAACTGACCACCGTGTTTCCGCGCCAGGGACACTATGCGTTCGATGCGAAGCAGATCGCGAGCAATCCGCCCGCGGACGTGACGGTCGGGCGGATCGGCGAGTTGGCGGAGCTCGACGTGGAAACACTGTTGCGTAGCGCGAAGGGCAACTAGGCGGCGCCGCGCGCGTGGTGCGGGCGCCGTTTCATGGGTGACATCGCGGGCTCACGCGCCCAGCGCTTTCAGGCGCGCCTGGGTATCGGCCGCGCCCATCCGTGCGGCGGCATCGGCCGCGCCGACGCCGTTCGCGTCGCGCGCATGCGGGTCCGCGCCGTGCGCGAGCAGCAGATCGACGATCGCGGTGCGGTTGAACATCGCCGCGATCATCAGCGCGGTACGGCCATCGGGCGATGCGCCTTCGACGTCGGCGCCATGCGCGAGCAAGGTTTCGATCACCTTGTCGAAGCCCTTGAACGCGGCGCCCGCGATCGGTGTCTGGCCCGCGTCGTTGCGCAGGTTCGCATCGGCGCCCCGGTCGAGCAGCGTGCGCACCGCGTCGACGTGGCCGTGGTAGCTCGCGAGCATCAGCAGGCTGTCGCCGCGTTCGTTGCGCAAATTCGGCGGCACGCCTTTCTCGATGACGGCCGCGAGCATCGTCGCATCGCCGCGCCGCGCGAGATCGAAGACTTCGCGCGCGAGCGCCTGCAATTCGGGATCGGGTTGCGATGCGGGCGGGTTGTCGGTGTGGTCGGTCAAGGCACTCTCCTTGCGATGAATGAGCGGCGCGTTGCCAATGCCGCGCCCGGTCTTTCAGCGAGCATACACATTCCGTGGCGCTCGCTGTGCTAGACGTGGCTGAACAGCTTGACCAGCAGCCCGAATATGCCGATCGGTATGGCGACAGCCAGGAATGTGAACACGAGCGTAAGGACCAGGACCACGAGCACTTTGAGCGCACTGGGAGATGTCGACATGGCGGCCATTGACCTGAGACAGAAGATCACGAAAAGAAAGCAGACAGCGCAAGGAGTTGCAGCACGAATGCCACATTCAGCGCGACATACTGGGAGGGGTAGAAAGCATTCGCCCCGGTTTGAGCAGCTTAGTACATTCGACTCGCACCGCCCGGCTTCGTTTCGAGTGCGCCGCATCATCCGCCAACCAGCCTGACAGTTCTTTTCGAGGAGTGACGCCATGGCCGAAGCAACCTCGCATCCCACCCCACCGGAAGTTCTGGACCCCGATACGCTGCGCAACCTCGATCGCTACTGGCGCGCATGCAATTACCTGTCGGTGGGCATGATCTATCTGCGCGACAACCCGTTGCTGCGCAAACCGCTGAAGGCCGAGCACATCAAGAACCGGCTGCTCGGCCACTGGGGCTCCGACGCCGGCCAGAGCTTCGTGCTCGTGCATCTGAACCGGCTGATCCGCAAACACGATCTCGACGTGATCTTTCTGTCCGGCCCCGGTCACGGCGCCCCCGCGAGCCTCGCGCACTGCTACCTGGAAGGCCACTACTCGGAAATTTATCCGGACCGCAGCGAGGACGAAGCCGGTATGCGGCGCTTTTTCCGGCAATTCTCGTTCCCGGGCGGCATCGGTTCGCATTGCACGCCCGAAACGCCGGGCTCGATTCACGAAGGGGGCGAACTCGGCTACAGCCTGTCGCACGGCTACGGCGCCGCGTTCGACAACCCCGAGCTGATCGTCACCGTGATGATCGGCGACGGCGAAGCGGAAACCGGCCCGCTCGCCACGTCGTGGCACTCGAACAAATTCCTGAACCCGATCCGCGACGGCGCGGTGCTGCCGGTGCTGCATCTGAACGGCTACAAGATCGCCAACCCGACGCTGCTCGCGCGCATTCCGCGTGAGGAACTCGAAGCATTGATGGTCGGCTACGGGCACAAGCCGTATTTCGTCGAAGGCGACGATCCCGACACGATGCATCAGCAGATGGCCGCGACGCTCGAACAGTGCATCGGCGAAATTCGCGCGATCCAGCAGCATGCGCGGCAGAACAACGACACCACGCGGCCGCGCTGGCCGATGATCGTGCTGCGCTCGCCGAAGGGCTGGACCGGGCCGAAGGAAGTCGACGGTCACAAGGTGGAAGGCTCGTGGCGCTCGCATCAGGTGCCGGTGGCCGATGCGGTGAGCAATCGCAAGAGTCTGCAGATCGTCGAAGATTGGCTGCGCAGCTACGGCCCCGAAACGCTGTTCGATGCGAACGGCCGGCTCGTCGAAGAACTGCGCGCGCTCGCGCCCGAGGGCGCGCGCCGCATCAGCGCGAATCCGCACGCGAACGGAGGGCTGTTGTGCAAGATGCTCGATATGCCGCCGTTCCGCGACTACGCGGTGGCCGTGAAGAAACCGGCGGCGGCGTATACGTCGCCGACCGCGGTGCTCGGCACGTTCCTGCGCGACGTGATGCGCAACAACATGTCGAACTTCCGGCTGTTCGGTCCCGACGAAACTTCGAGCAACAAGCTGCACGCGGTCTATGAAGCGTCGGGCAAGACCTGGCTCGCCGCGCTCGAACCGGGCGACGCCGACGGCGGCGAACTGTCGCCCGATGGCCGCGTGATGGAAATGCTCAGCGAGCACACGCTCGAAGGCTGGTTGGAAGGCTATGCGCTGACCGGCCGTCACGGACTCTTCGCGACCTACGAAGCGTTCGTGCACGTGATCGACTCGATGTTCAACCAGCACGCGAAGTGGCTCGAAAAAGCCAAGCGCGAGCTCGGCTGGCGGCAGCCGGTGCCGTCGCTCAATCTGCTGATCACGTCGATCGTGTGGCGCCAGGATCACAACGGTTTCACGCACCAGGACCCCGGTTTTCTCGACGTGGTCACCAACAAGAGCCCGGACGTCGTGCGCATCTATCTGCCGCCCGACGCGAACTGTCTGCTGAGCGTCGCCGATCACTGCCTGCGCTCGCGCGACTACGTGAACGTGATCGTGTCCGACAAGCAGCCGCACCTGGACTATCTCGACATGGACGCGGCCGTCACGCATTGCACCAAGGGCATCGGCATCTGGGACTGGGCGTCGACCGATCAGGGCGTCGAGCCGGACGTCGTGATCGCGTGCGCGGGCGACATCGCGACGATGGAAGCGCTCGCCGCCGTGCAGATCCTGAAGGAGCGCTGCCCGACGCTGAAGATCCGCTTCGTCAACGTGGTCGATCTGTTCCGCCTGATGCCCGAGCATGCGCATCCGCATGGACTGTCCGACCGCGATTTCGATTCGCTGTTTACGACCAGCAAGCCGGTGATCTTCAACTTCCACTCGTATGCGGCGCTCGTGCACAAGCTTACGTACAACCGACAGAATCACGGAAACATGCACGTGCATGGCTATAACGAGAAGGGCAACATCAATACCCCGCTCGAACTCGCGATCATCAACGGCGTCGACCGCTTCACGCTGGCGATCGATGCGATCGATCGCGTGCCGTCGCTGCGCGGCGTCGGCGATCATACGAAGGAGTGGCTGCGCGGGCAGATCATCGAGCATCTCGCGTATGCGCACGAGGAAGGGATCGACAAGGAGGAAATCCGCAACTGGACGTGGAAAGGCTGAGCGAGGAGGCGCCATGCACGACCACGATCAGGAACGGACGATCCTCGTGCTGAATAGCGGGTCGTCATCGCTGAAGTTCGGGCTGTTCGCCCACTCGGCCAACGACGAAACACTGCTGCTCGAAGGCGCGGCCGAGGGCATCGGCCGCGACGACGGCCGGCTGCGGATCAGAGCGGCCGATGGCCGCGTGCTGTTGCAGCAGGAGCACTTGCTCCAATCGCAGACCGAGGCGTTGCAGGCGCTCTCGCAGGTGCTCGTGCAACAGCATCATGCGCGGCCCTCGGCGGTGGGGCATCGCGTCGTGCATGGCGGTCCGCATCTGCGCACGCACCAGCTCATCACCGACGACGTGCGCCGTCAGTTGCGCGACGCGCTGCACTTCGCGCCGCTGCATATCCCGCCGGCACTCGCGCTCGATGCCTTCGCGACCGCGGTGCGCAAGACGATCGGCGGGTACGCGGCACTGCTTGGCGGCATCGATCTGCTCGTGTTTACCGGCGGGATCGGCGAGCACAGCGTCGAGGTTCGGCGGCGCGTATGCGATGGGCTTGCGTTTCTTGGGCTCATCGAAAACGATCCGGCGGGCAAGGTGAGGGTGTTGCACGCCGAGGAGGAAAGGCAGATCGCGCGGCATTGCCGGGAACTGCTGCAAGCGGGCGGGAGCTGACTCGCCTGACTGAGGTCAGCCCTTGCGGATGACGGTCCGGTCCGCGACTGAGGTGACGCCGAACAGACGCGTCACGTCTTCGAGCATCGCGGCGCGCTGTGCTTCGCGCTGAAGCTCGCCCGACAGCGTGATGCGCCCCCGCGCGACCTTCACGCGCACGGCGCGCGGCGGCACGGCCGAATCCCACGCGAGACGGCGCGCTGCTTCGGCGGCGATCTGCGCGTCGGTCAGGCGGGCAGATTCGCTCGATCTCGAGCTTGTGGACCGCATGGCTTCTCCGCGAAACAGAATGTCGATCAACTCACACTAGCAGATGTGGCGGGTTTTGCCGGCGTGCGCGCTTCGCCGGCAGCGTAGATTCGCTCGCCGCGCCGGGCTCGCCGCGTTTATCATAGTGCCCACCTGACAGAACGCGCCGTCCAGCCGCGAACGGCGCGCGCATCTTCCACGAGACCTCGCAATCCCATGAATTCGACTCCCGACGCTCCTTCCCGACCCTCGCTGCGCGCGCTGACTGCGCTCGAAGGACGTGTTCTCGGCGTGCTCGTCGAAAAACAGCACACGGTACCCGACAGTTATCCGTTGTCGCTGAACGCGCTGACGCTCGGCTGCAATCAGAAGACCGGCCGCGCGCCGGTGATGAGCGCGACCGAGGCCGAGGTGCTGACCGCCGTCGACGGCCTGAAACGCCTGAGCCTCGTGTTCGAGGGCAGCAGCAGCCGCGTGCCGCGCTTCGAGCACAACATGAACCGCGTGCTCGGGCTGCCGGGACAGTCGATCGCGCTGCTGACAACGCTGCTGCTGCGCGGCGCGCAAACGGCCGCCGAATTGCGCCTGAACAGCGCGCGCCTGCATGGCTTCGCCGATATTTCGTCGGTCGAGGCGTTTCTCGACGAGCTGGCCGCGAACGATCCGCCTCGCGTCGTCCGGCTGCCGCGCATGGCGGGCGAGCGTGAGAATCGCTGGTTGCATCTGTTGTGCGGCGAGGTCAGCATCACCGAAGCCGCGCAGTCCGCGCTCGCCGAGGACGACAGCGTGCCGCTGTCGGCATTCGAGGCGCTGAAGGCCGAGCAGAAGCGTCTCGCCGATGAAGTCAGCCGTCTGCAGGCCGTCGTGCGGCGCATGGCGACCGAGCTGGGCATCAGCGCGGACGATCTGTGATCTGAAACGGAAACGAAAGCGAAGGCGAAAACGCGCCCGGCCGCCTGTTTCACGCATCACGCCGACGCGGCCTGTCCGCCAGCAACGTGCGCTGAGTGCGATAGAAGATCCGCGGCGGCACGTTCGGCGAGTCTTCGGCGAGACGGTCGAGCTCGGTACGGATCCCGGTGAGGTAGTGCGCTTCGCGCGCATCGGGGTCGCCGGCAAACACCGCTTCGAGCCGCCGACGCACCGCGCCATAGCGCGCACCGGCCGCGCGATGCTTCTCGGCACGCTCCGCATAGCGCAGGAACGTCTGCAACGCGGCCGACAGCGCCGCCGCCACGCTGACGAGCCCAACGACTATCCGCATCTCGATCGACACCGGCGGCGCGCTCAACGACGCGAACACCGCCGTGCCGACGAACGCGGTCAGCGCGGTCACGAGCCAGCCCATGCGGCGCTCGCGCGCCGACAGCAGATCCGCCATGTCGTAATGGCTCATCTGCGATTCGCGCGCGCGGCGAATCCATTTCAACAGCAGCTCGGTTTCGTCGACGGGCGGCTCGTAGGCGGGCAGGGTCGTCATCGTTCAGCGTTCGGCACGCGCATCAATCGTAGGAAAACGAGCTGCCGAACTTCTCGATCCGCTCCAGCGCCATGCCCGAGCCGCGTACCACGCAGGTCAGCGGCGCCTCTGCAACGAACACCGGCAGGCCGGTTTCCTCGGCGAGCAGACGGTCGAGGTCGCGCAGCAGCGCGCCGCCACCCGCGAGCGTGATGCCGCGCTCGGCGATGTCCGCGCCGAGTTCCGGCGGCGTCTGTTCCAGTGCGATCTTCACCGACGACACGATCTGATTCAGCGGATCGGTCAGCGCTTCGAGGATCTCGTTGCTCGACACCGTGAAGCTGCGCGGAATGCCCTCGGACATGTTGCGGCCTTTGACTTCCATCTCCATGACCTCGGAGCCCGGAAACGCGGAGCCGATTTCCTTCTTGATCGCCTCGGCGGTCTGCTCGCCGATCAGCATGCCGTAGTTGCGGCGGATGTAGTTGACGATGGCGTCGTCGAACTTGTCGCCGCCGACGCGCACCGAGCCTTTGTACACAATGCCGCCGAGCGAGATCACGCCGACCTCGGTGGTGCCGCCGCCGATATCGACGACCATCGAACCGGTTGCATCCGACACCGGCAGGCCGGCGCCCGTCGCCGCGGCCATCGGTTCCTCGATCAGATAGACCTGCGAGGCGCCCGCGCTATGCGCGGCCTCCTTGATCGCGCGGCGCTCGACCTGGGTCGAACCGCACGGCACGCAGATGATGATGCGCGGCGATGGCGCAAACAGCCGCGACTCGTGCGCCATCTGGATGAAGCGCTTGATCATCTGCTGGGTGATGTTGAAATCGGCGATCACGCCGTCTTTCATCGGGCGGATCGCCTCGATGTTGCCCGGTACCTTGCCGAGCATCTGCTTCGCTTCGCGGCCCACGGCGAGGATGATCTTCTTGCCGTTCGGCCCGCCTTCCTGGCGGATCGACACGACCGACGGCTCGTCGAGAACGATGCCCTTGCCGCGCATGTAGATCAGCGTGTTCGACGTACCGAGGTCGATTGCCAGGTCGTTGGAAAAGTAGCCGCGCAGAAAACCGAACATGCGTATTCCTGTCTTTGCGAAGGCGGGCGCGTGAGCGCCGCCGGGAGCTTGTCGGGGTCTGCCGCTTGCACGCGGCGGGCGGCCAGAGCGGCCGCGCGACAGCAAGAATAGCAGTTTATCGGCGGGCGCGGCCGCACTATCGTCCGCTATCTGCCGCTCGCCGGCCCCAGCCGCGCCGCGATCGTGCGGCATGCCGCAAGCAGCGGCTCGATGTAAGTGGCTTGCACATCGTCGCGGCGGCGGAAGGTCGGCATGCTGACGCTCACGCAGCCGGCCGCGCGGCCGTCCGGGCCGCGAATCGCGGCGCCGTAGCAGCAGATCGATACTTCGTTCTCCTCGCGGTCTTCCGCGTAGCCGTGCTGCGCGGTCGCGTCGAGCTCGCGGCGCACGGCGTCGAGGTCGGTCAGCGTGTGCTCGGTGAAACGCTCGAGCGGCGCGTTCTTCAGCAGCGCCTCGCGCTCGGCCACACTGAGTGTCGCCAGATACGCCTTGCCGACCGAACTCGACGTCAGCGACACGCGCGTGCCGATGCGCGATGCCATGCGCACCGCGTGCGGGCTTTCGAGCTTTTCGATGTAGACCATCTCGCCCTGGCTGGGCACCGCGAGGTGGATCGTCTCCGATGTGAAGTCGCGCAACGCCATCAACGCATCGACGGCCGCGAGCCGCAGATCCGAGCGCTCCCAGCTATGGCTCGCAAGGTTGATCAGGCGAGGTCCGAGGCCGAAGGTGTTGGCGCTGCCGCTCGCGACGATCAGCCCTTCAGCCTGCAAAGCCGCGACGATGCGATGGACGGTCGGGCGTGGATAGCCGCTCGCCGCACTCAGCTTCGCGACGTTGGGCGGCGTTGGCGCATCGGCGATCAGTTGCAGCACCGCGATGAACTTCGAGAACGCGGCCGCGCCGGCGACGGCCTTGGAGTCGGCTTTGTCGTCGGCGTGCCCGACGGCGTCATGGCCGGCGGCGCCGGCGTGGGAACGGGGTTTGGAAGCGGAACTCGACATCACACAGAGGCAGGGCAGAGCAGGGGGACGCAATTATGCCTTTATCGATGGCGTCGAACGACGGCGGCGCCGCTTCACGCGACGACCCGATCACGCGACGAGATATCCGCCGTCGACCGGCACGATTGCGCCCGTCATGAACGACGCCGCCGGCGAGCACAGGAACACCGCGACCTGCGCGACTTCCTCCGGCGTGCCCCAGCGACGCAGCGGCGTACGTTCCAGAATCGCCAGCGAGCGGCCATCGTCGTCCTGCAACGTCTGGGTGAGCGGCGTTGCGATCCAGCCCGGCGCAACCGCATTGACGCGAATGCCGTCGGCGGCATAGGCGATCGCGAGTGACTTCGTTAGCTGCGCCACCGCGCCCTTGCTCGCGCTATAAGCGGGCACGAGACCGCCGCCGAAAAAACTCAGCATCGACGCCGTATTGACGATGCAGCCCGCCGACGCCTTCAACAAGTCGCGCGCGGCGGCGCACACGCGCATCGTGCCGTTCAGATTGATATCCATCACGCGTTCGAACACGTCGAGCCGATGTTCTTCGACGCGGCTGATCACGCCGGCGCAGTTGACCACGATGTCGAGACGCTCGAACGCGTTCACCGCGGCCGTGACGGCGTTGCCCGAGCGGACATCCAGCGTGACGCGCGCAATCTCGCGATTGAGCGTATCGGGCGTGCCTTCGGGCAGCGGCAAACCAGCCGCCACCGTGTGCGCGCCAAGCTGCGCGAGCGTGTTGGCGATCGCCGCGCCGATACCGGACAAGCCGCCGGTCACGAGCGCGGTCTTGCCTTCGAGGAGCTGGTTCTGGAACGTCATGGGAGAAGCCGCCTCAGGTGGGTTGGGTCTCGATCGAGTTCGCGAGCGGCGCGGGCGCCACTTCCTGGACGACGAACAGATAGACGAGCGCCGCCGCGAACGCGACGGCCGCGCTGATCAGCAGCGCGTTGACGAACGAATGCGTCCGATCGACGACGATGCCGGTGATCACCGGCGCGAACGAGCCGCCCAGATAGCCACCGAAGTTCTGCATGCTGCCGAGCGACGCCACCAGATGTCGCGGCGCGGCGACGCTGACGAGCGCCCATGCGCTGCCGCTCGACAGGTTCACGAACAGCATCGCGAGCGACACGTAGACGATCGCGAGCGTCGTGCTCGGTGTGTAGGCGGCCGGCACCGTGAATGCGGCCGCGCCGACGAGACCAACGCACAGCGGCCACTTGCGGCTGCGGATCGGCGCCATGCCGCGCTTCAACAGATAGTCGGCGATCACGCCGCTGCTCGCCATGCCGATCGTGCCGAACACATACGGAATCGCGACGAGCCAGCCGGTGTGCGCGATGCTCAGATGACGCTCACGCTCCAGATAGCCGGGCAGCCACGTCAGATAGAGCCACACCATGTAGATCACGCCCATGAAGCCGAAGATCATGCCCCACGTGTTGCGCAGCTTGAACAGCGCGCCCCATTCGGACCAGCTGAGGCCCTGCGGGTTCTCCTGGCCGGTCGCGCCTTCGTTCAGATGCGCGGTTTCTTCTTCGGTCAGCGCGATTTCGCTGCGATTACGATAGACGAGGTACCACGCGAGCGCGACGACAACGCCGACCACGCCCATGATGACGAACATCGTTCGCCATCCGAAGGAAAGCATCAGCACCGTGAGCAGCGGCGGTGCGATCATCGGCGCGATGGTGGACGACGAGATGAAGGTGCCGATCGGCGTGCCGCGCTCGCGTACCGCGAACCATTCGCTGACGACTTTGGCGCCGGCGGGAAACAGCGGCGCCTCGGCGATGCCGAGCACGACGCGCGCCGTGAGGAAGTGATTGAGCGTCTGGATGAAGCCGCCCGCGACCTGGGCGATCGACCACACGAGCATGCCGAGGCCGAGCATCACGCGCGATCCGAAACGGTCCAGCAGCGCGCCGACCGGCAACTGCGCGAACGCATACGACAACGAGAACGCGGACAGCAGCAGCCCCATCTGCGAAGCGGACAGATGCAATTCCTCGCTGACCAGATGATTCGCGATCGACAGCGTGCTGCGGTCGAGATAATTGACGATGCCCGCCACCGTCAGAAAGACGACGGCGACCACCTGGATACGTTTCAGACGCTGCGACTTCTGAAGCATGTTTGTCTCCTGCGCAATGGGTCCTGCTGTGTGGGAATGGTGTTGCCGTGCCTGTCGGTATTGCGGTGTCCTGGCTGTTGGTTCTGTTGGGGCTTGCGCGGCCTTTTACCGGACGAACTGCTCGACGTAGTCTTCGCCGAGGCCCACCGCCGCGTAGTGCTTGCGGCACATGTCGATCTTCGTGAATACGTCTTCGTAACCGGTGTAGTTCCCGTACGGATCGCAATAGAACATCACGCCGTTGACCTGGAAGTACGTGATCATTTCCTCGACGTCCTCGGGCACATATAACGTATGCGTTTCGCCCGGCGGCTCGTACACGTAGCTGCCTTCGGTCGCGACCCAGTCATGCTCGAGATAACGCCAGCGGCCCTTGAGCACCATGCCGTGCACGGCCTGCGGATGACGATGCCGGCTCAACACGCCCGAGCGGCGTACGCGCAGCAGATTCATCCAGTATCCCTGCGACGCATTCAGGCACAGTGGGCGGAACGACACGTTTTCTGCCTGCGGGACCCACACGCGTTCGTCGGTCGGAATCGCGAAGGGCACGACGATTTCCTTTTGCGCTTCCTTCGGGAACGGTAGCTGGTACGGCGTCAGGTCGGATTGATTGGCCTCTGGCATGGGAAATTCCTCGCGAAGTGTGCAGAAAAAAGCAATGTCCACATTGTGGATAACAAGTCCACGATATGGTTATTATCCGAACCGCTTTGGGCGGGGTCAATCCTGGGGAAATTACTGGTCAGGCACGATAAAGCGACGCCGCACTCGTTCTCGAATCGCGCGAAAGATGCAGGTGTTGCTATCTCATAAAAGCCGCACGACACGCAAAAAGCGCCTAAAACAAGGCCTGCGCGCGCATTCTGATCGAACACCATCTTTAAGTCTGCTTTAAGTGGAGGCCACTACATTACGCATCCACCACGTAACCCTCCGCAAGACTCCCTGACTATGACCACCAAAAACTATTGGCGCGGTAGCGCTGCGATCTGCGCTGTCCTCGCAATCGGCGGCGCGTACGCTCTCAGCCATCGCAATGCCGATGCGTCGGTGAACGACGCGCAGGGCCCGACGTCGTCGCTGCACTCGGCGGCGGATGTCGTCGGCTCGCGCTCGTCGGCACCGGACTTCTCCAGCATCGTGACGCGCTATGGCCCGGCGGTCGTGCATATCGGCGTGAAACAAGCCGCGTCGGTCGACGAGAACGGTCAACGCAAGAGCGGCGGCGAAGCGCTCGGCTCGGGCTTCATCATCAGCCAGGACGGGTACATCCTGACCAACAATCACGTCGTCGACGGCGCGACCAGCGTGACCGTGAAGCTCACCGACGGCCGCGAATTCCACGCGCGCGTGATCGGCAAGGACAAGGCCACCGACGTCGCCGTCGTCAAGATCGACGCGACCAATCTGCCGACCGTGAAGATCGGCAACCCGGACAGCAGCAAGGTCGGCGAATGGGTCGTGGCGATCGGCTCGCCCTACGGCTTCGACAGCACGGTGACCTCGGGCATCATCAGCGCGAAGTCGCGCTCGTTCTCCGACGATAGCCCGATCCCGTTCATCCAGACCGACGTGCCGGTCAACCCGGGCAACTCGGGCGGTCCGCTGTTCAACCTGAACGGCGAAGTGATCGGCATCAACTCGATGATCTACTCGCGCACCGGCGGCTTCCAGGGACTGTCGTTCGCCATCCCGATCGACGCGGCGATGCACGTGAAGGACCAGCTCGTGAGTACCGGTCACGTAAGCCGCGGCCGCATCGGCGTGGGCGTGCAGCCGCTCAGCGCCGATAAGGCCAAGGCGCTCGGCCTCGACTCGACGGGCGGCGCACTGGTCGGCTCGGTCGATCCGAATGGTCCCGCGCACGCAGCCGGTCTGCGCCAGGGCGACGTGATCGTCGGCGTGAACGGCAAGCATATTGGTAACACGACCGAATTGATCGGTCAGGTCGCGCAACTGTCGCCGGGCAGCAAAGCGACGATCAGCGTGTGGCGCAACGGCGGCGAAAGCAAGCTGGCGGTGACGGTGGGCGCGCAGCAAGCGTCGGACATGGCGTCGGCCGCGCCACGCGAAGAGCAGCAGGAACAACCGCAGCAGCAAAACCGTCCGCGTCTCGGCGTCGCCGTGCGTGCACTGACTCAGGACGAACAGCAGCAAGCGCAGCTGCCGGGCGGCGTGGTGGTGCAGCAGTCCACCGGTCCGGCCGCCGAAGCCGGCATTCAGGCGGGCGACATCATCGTTGCCGTCGACGGCAAGGTGATTCACGGCGTCGAGCAACTGCGCCGCATGATCGCTCAGGCGGACGACAGCGTGTCTGTCACCGTGGTGCGCGATGGTGAACAAGCATCGGTCGACGTAACGCTTGGCTGATCAGTAGAACCCGCCGGTGCAATGCCGGCGGCGGACACGACGCGCTGCTGTGGCGCGCGTGCCTCAGTTGGACGGGTGGACCCCCTCAGCGTGAGACGTGCTTTGCGTGACGTTCCGCGGCTCGTCGGGCCCGCCCCCCAATGCGACGTAAAGCGACACCCCGTTCTGCAAGGCCGTCGCCCGAAGCTGGATCAGCTGCTGCTCGGCGGCAAACTGATTGCGTCGCGCATCCACCACCTCGAGATAGATCGAGATCCCGTTTTCGTAGCGCAGCTCCGCCGTTTCGGCGAGTTGCCGCTGCGCCTGCACCGCCTGCTCCTGCGCCGCGATCTGTTCCTTGTAGCGTTGTCGCGCGACCAATGCGTCGGACACTTCACGAAACGCGTTCTGCACCGTGCGCTGATAATCGGCGACCAGTTCGTCGCGTCGCGCGCGCGCCTGCGATAGTTGCGCCTGGCGCTGTCCCGCATCGAAGATCGGCATGCCGACCAGCGCGCCGAACGACCATGCCTGCTTGGCCGGCACGAACAGATCGCCGAGTTCGGGCGACACATATCCGAAGCTACCCGTCAGCGCGATGCGTGGAAAAAAGTCCGCACGAGCGGCGCCGATGTCGGCATTGGCTGCGCGCAGTTGCTGCTCGGCCTGCTGGATGTCCGGCCGGTCGATCAGCAGTGCGGAGGGCAGGCCCGCATCGAGTTCGCGGAACTGCGCGGCGTCGGCGATCGGCGGCGCCGGCGGTAGCGACCCGCTGAGCGGGCCGCCGATCAGCACCTCGAGCAGATGGCGCTGCTGCGCGGTGGTCCGTTGCAGCTCTGCCAGCTGCGTCTGCGCCTGCGTGACCAGAATGGCCGCCTGGTCGTAATCGACCATCGACGTGACGCCCGCGTCGAGCCGCATCTTCGCGACTTCCAGCGCGTAGCGCCGACTGTCGAGCGTGTGTTGTGCAAGCTCGATGCCTTCCTCACCCGAGCGGATCGCGTAGTAGTTCGACGCGACATTGCCGATCAGCGACAAACGGAACGCGTGCTGCGCGTCGACAGTGGCCAGATATCGACGCCGCGCGGCTTCGCTGGTGTTGCGCACGCGCCCCCAGAAGTCGAGTTCGAACGACGTCACTGCGGCCTGCACGTTGTACTGGTTGAACTGGACCGAGATGTCCGTGTTGTCGAACTCGGGATCGAACGAACCGAGTGGCGCCCTGGTGCGGGTCGCACCCGCGTTCGCATTGACCTGCGGCAAACGCGCGGCGTTCTGGATGCGATAAAACGCGCGCGCCTGCTCGATGCGCGCGATCGACGCGGCGAGATCGCGGTTGTGCTCGAGCGCCGCCTCGATCAGCAGCTTCAGTTGCGGATCGGCGAAGAAGGTCTGCCAGTCGACTTCGCTTGCCAGATGCGCGGCGGCCGGATTGGCGGTCTCCGTCGTGTCGAAACGATCGGCGATCGGCAATTGGGGCTGCTGATAGTTCGGCGCAAAGTTGCAGGCGGCGAGCGAGCAGCAGAAGAGGGGCAGCACCAGGCGCACATGAAGGCATTTACGCATCGCGCTGCCCTCCACCCGAATCGCGCGGCATGGCTGTCGGCAGATCGTCATCGTCGAGATCGGTGCTGCGTTTCTTGCGGCTCAGCCAGCGTCGCGCGGCGACATAGAACAGCGGCGTAAAGAAGACGCCGAACATCGTCGCGGTCAGCATGCTGCCCATCACGCCGGTGCCGACCGCGCGGCGGCTCGCCGCGCCCGCGCCGGTCGCGAGCACGAGCGGCAGCATGCCCAACACGAACGTGACGCTCGTCATCAGAATCGGGCGCAGACGCTGCTGTGCGCCGCTTTTGGCGGCGGCTAGCGCGTCCCTTCCTTCGGATTCCTCCTTGATCGCAAATTCGACGATCAGAATGGCGTTCTTCGCGGCAAGGCCGATGATCGTCACGAGGCCGATGTTGAAATACACGTCCGCGGACAGTCCACGCAGCATCGTCAACAGTACCGCGCCGATCACGCCGAACGGGATGATCAGCAACACCGCGACCGGAATCGCCCAGCTCTCGTACAGCGCCGCGAGCAACAGGAACACGACCACGAGCGACAGCCCGAGCAGCATGCCGATCTGGCCGCTCGCCTGTTTTTCCTCGAGCGCGGTGCCGGTCCATTCGTAAGTCAGGTTGCCGGTCAACACGTGCGACGCGATGCGCTCCATCTCGGCGATCGCCGCGCCGCTCGAGCGGCCGGGCGCGGCCTGACCCGACAGCGTCGCGGACGGAAAGCCGTTATAGCGTTCGAGCTGCTGCGGTCCGGAAATCCAGCGCACGCGCGTGAACGCCGAGAACGGCACCATCTCGCCGCGGTTATTGCGCAAGCGCAGCGAAGTCACGTCCTCGGCACGCATGCGTTGCTCGGCGTCCGCCTGCAACAGCACGCGCAGCACGTTGCCCTCGAACACGAAGTCGTTCACGTAGTTCGAGCCGAACGTCAGCGCAAGCGCCTGGTTGACCTGACCGATTTGCAGGCCTAATGCGCGCGCCTTCACGCGGTCGATGTCGACATACAGTTGCGGCGCTTCCGGCATGCCCTCAGCGCGCACGCCCGCGAGAAGGGGGCTTTGCGACGCCTCGATCATCATCCGCCGCGCGGCCTGTTGCAGCGCTTCGCCGCCGATGCCGCTGCGATCCTGGATCTTCATCGTGAAGCCGGTCGCGTTGCCGAGCGACGGAATCGGCGGCGGGTCGAGCGCAAAAATGATCGCCTCGGGAATCTGCCGAAACGCCGCATTCGCGCGACGCACCAGCGCGCTCGCCGAATTGGCCTCGCCCGAGCGCTCGTCCCACGGCTTCAGATCGACGAACGACAGAGCCGCCGATTGCCCCTGGCCAAAGAAGCTGAAGCCCGTCACGGACGCGATGTTGCGCACTTGCGGCTGGGTTCGCAGAAACGCCTCGACCTGGTCGATCGCGCGCTGCGTGCGCTGGTCGGTCGAACCCGGCGGGCCGGTATACGTGATGAAGATATGCCCCTGGTCCTCGGTCGGCAGAAAGCCCGTCGGCAGCCGCGTGAAGAAAAACACGGTGATCGCGCAGGCCGCGACGAACACCAGCAGCCAGCGCAGCGGCGAGCGCAGCATCGCATCGACGCCCACGATATAGCGTGTGGTGCCCGCGTCGAGCCCACGATTGAAGCCGTCGAACACGCGATGCAGCAGACGCGAAGCCGCGTTCTTCGGCCGCTCTTTGGCGGCCGCCTCGCTGCGCAACAGCGCCGCGCACAACGCCGCGCCGAGTGTCAGCGCCAACATCGTCGACAGCAGGATCGACACCGCGAGCGTGACCGAAAACTGCCGGTAGATGCCGCCCGTCGAGCCCGGAAAAAACGCCATCGGAATGAACACCGCGACGAGCACCAGCGTACTCGCGATCGCCGCGCCCGATATCTGCCCGATCGCCTTCACCGTTGCGCGCGGCGCGCCGAGCCCTTCCTCGCGCATGATGCGCGCGACGTTTTCGACGACGACGATCGCGTCGTCGTTGAGGATACCGATCGCGACCACCATGCCGAACAGCGACAGAATGTTGATCGACAGCCCGAACAGGTAGAGCCCCGCGCACGTGCCGATCAACGCGATCGGCACCACGATCGTCGGGATCACGGTCGCGCGCCAGTCCTGCAGGAACAGGAACACCACGACCGTCACGAGCAACAGCGCCTCGACCATCGTGCGGATCACGCCCTGCACCGAGGTCGTGATGAACGGCGTGGTGTCGAACGGCACGGTCCACGCGACGCCGCGCGGGAAGATCGGCTGCAATTCGGCCATGCGCTGGCGCACCGCGTTGGCGACTGCGAGCGCGTTCGCGCCGCTCGCGAGCTGGATCGCGATCCCGGCCGACGCCTTGCCGTTGACGGTCAGGCGGTTGCCGTAGCTGTCGTTGCCGAGCTCGACGCGCGCGACGTCGCCCACCCGCACGGTCGAGCCATCCGGATTCGCGTGCACGATGATTTCGCGGAACTGCTCGGGCGTCGTGAAGCGGCTTTGCGTGACGATCTGCGCGGTGAACTCGGAGCCCGGCGCGATCGGCTGATCGCCGAGGCTGCCGCCCGCGGTCTGGCTGTTCTGCTCCTGGATCGCCTGCAGCACCTCGCTGGCCGACAGCCCAAAGCCCGCGAGCTTGCGCGGATCGAGCCAGATCCTCATCGCGTACGACGAGCCGAACAGTTGCACGTCGCCGACGCCGTCGATACGGCGCAGCTCGTTGACGATGTTGTTCGACGCGAAGTTGCCCATCGCGACGGCGTCGGTGGTGCCGTCGGTCGCCTGCAGTGCAAGCAGCATCAGAAAGCCCGACGACGCCTTCGTCACGCTCAAGCCGATCTGACGGACTTCGAGCGGCAGGCGCGGTTCGACGCGGCTCAGACGGTCCTGCACCTGAGTGCGCGCGATGTCGAGATTGGTGCCGGGCTTTAGCACCACGGTGATCTGCATCGTGCCGTTCGAGCGGCTCACCGACGACATGTACAGGAAATTCTCGATGCCGTTCATCTCGTCTTCGACGATCGACGTGACGGTGCGCTCGAGCGTGCTCGCGTCCGCGCCGCTGTAGACCGCGCTGATGGTGAGCGACGGCGGAGCGACGTCGGGGTACTGCTCGACCGGTAGCAGCGCGAGCGCGATCGAGCCGAACAGCACGATGAAAAGGGCGATGACCCACGCGAAGACCGGCCTGGCGACGAAGAATCGATTCATCGGCGAGCCCGTCAGTGCGCGGTCGAAGCGGGAGCGGGGGACGCGGCCGAATGCGCCGCTGGCGACGCATCGGGGGCGGGCCGCGCGTCGACCCGTTGACCGGGCTGCACCTTCTGCCAGCCATCGACGATCAGGCGCTCGCCGGGCTTCAGACCGTCGCGCACGGTCCAGCGTCCTTCGCCCTGCTCGCCGAGATCGATATTGCGGCGGATCACGGTGCCGTCGTCGGCGACCAACGCAACGCTTGCAATGCCGTTGTCGAGCTGCACCGCGCGCTCGGGAATACGGATGCCCTGCGCATTGCCCGCCGCGATGATGCGCCCGCGCACGAACTGCCCCGGCAACAGCGTGCGGTCCGGATTCGCGAACTGCGCGCGCACCGTCTGCGTACCGGTCGACGGATCGACGACGAGATCGGCGAAGTCCAGAAAACCGCGCTCGTTGTAGACCTGGCCGTTGGCAAGGATCAGTTGCACCCCGACGTGCTTCATGCTGGTCGGCTTGCGCGCGCCCGACTGGATCTGCTGCTCGACGTCGAGCATCGCGGTATTCGACTGCGTGAACACCGCGTTGATCGGCGTCAGTTGATTGACCTGCGTGAGCAGCGTGGCGGCGCCCGCACTGACGAGCGCGCCTTCGGTGACGAGCGCGCGGCCCGCGCGTCCGGCGATCGGCGTGCGCACGATGCAGCGATCGAGCCGCAATTGCGCAAGCGAAACCGCAGCTTGCGCATCGGAGACATTGGCCTGCGCCTGCTGCATGGTCGCGAGCGCGGCGTCGTATTCCTGCGCGCTGACTGCATGACGGCCGACGAGCGGCTTGAACCGGTCCACCACCGACGCCGCGTTGTCGCGCACGGCGGTCGCGCGCGTGAGCGCGGCCTGCGCCTGCTGCAACTGCGCGCGATAGTCGCTCGCGTCGATCTGGAAGAGTGGGGCGTTGGCCGGCAGGTCCGTGCCTTCCCGATAGAGCGTGCGCTGGACGATGCCGTCGACGCGCGCGCGAATCTCGGCGGTGCGCACGGCCTCGATGCGGCCAGGCAACTCGACGATATCGGCGACAGGGGTGGTGGAAACCGTTTCGACCAGCACGGGAACCGGTGGCATCGACGCGGCGGTGGGAGTCTGCGACCGCTCGTTGCAGGCGGCAAGCAGGAGCGGCAAACCGGTGATCAGAAGCGATACGGCACGACTACGCAGGCGGAGTGCGGAGCAAAGCAAGAGAAACTCCTTTGATCAAGGCAGTCTTTTTTGCGCGTAAGATCGGTGACGGTTTTAACGGTTTGCGGTCGAATTAACTATTCAGAACGTGTGTGGGTGCGTTAATGCGGGGAAAAGATTTCTGTTGATCCTACCGTGTCTGGGTGGCTTGTCAATTTATTCTTGGTGGTCGCGAGTGGGATGGACTCGCAAGGACCAGGCGGCGGACGCAGCGGTCACGACCGGGGGATTCCCGCTCGCAGACGAGATCTTGAATGGTAATTGTCAATTACATGTCAATTGCCATCCAGCAATTGCCGCAATTCAAAGGCATGCAATTGTCATCGAAATCGATGCGCCTGAAAATAATATTCCGAGTCGCCACACACTCACGTACGTTTGCGCTCCGGATGCCGCAACACCGAATGGTTGCGGCCGTATGACAGATAAATCGTCATGCCGATCACGAGCCACACGACGAGCCGCAGCCACGTGACGAGCGGCAAGCCGACCATCAGCAGCAGGCAGAACAGGATGCCGAGCACTGGCACGACCGGCACGCCGGGCGCCCGGAATGGACGCGTCGCCTCCGAGTCGCTGCGCCGCAGATAGATCACCGCGCCGCACACGAGGACGAACGCGAACAGGGTGCCGATGCTGACCATCTCGCCGAGCACGCCGATCGGTGTCAGCGCCGCGACGATCGCGACGACGGTGCCGATCAGGATCTGACTCAGATAGGGTGTATGCAGACGCAGATGGACCCTCGAGAAAAAGTGCGGCAACAAACCGTCTTGCGACATCGTGAAGAAGATGCGGCTTTGACCATAGAGCAGCACGAGTATCACGGTGGTCAGCCCCGTCAACGCGCCGATTTTGATCAGGATCGAGAACCACGTGAGCCCGATCACGTCGACGCCCTTGGCGATCGGATCAGGAACGTTCAGCTCGGGGTACGCAACGAGGCCGGTCAGCACGCCGGCGACGAGGATGTACAGCACCGTACAGATGATCAGCGAGCCGAGAATGCCGATCGGCATGTCGCGCTGCGGCTGTCGCGCTTCCTGCGCGGCGGTCGACACCGCATCGAAGCCGATGAACGCGAAGAACACCACGGCCGAGCCGCGCAGAATACCGCTCATGCCGAAACTGCCGAACTGGCCGGTATTGGCAGGAATGAACGGATGCCAGTGTTCCGGCTTGATGAAAAACACGCCGACGGCGATAAACGCGACCACCACGGTCAGCTTGATCGCGACCATCACGTTGTTGAGCCGCGCCGACTCCCTGGTCCCCAACACGAGCAACGTGGTCAGGATCGCGATGATCAACACCGCCGGCAGGTTGATCACGCCGGTGACCGCCGAGCCATCGGCCAGTTTGACGACGGTGCCGGGGGCGGCGGCGAGGGTAGGTGGAATGTCGATGCCGACGTTGCGCAACAGGCTCACGATATAGCCGGACCAACCGACCGCGACGGTCGCGGCGCCCATCGCGTACTCGAGGATCAGGTCCCAGCCGATCATCCACGCGAAGATCTCGCCGAGCGTCGCATACGTGTACGTGTAGCTGCTCCCGCACACGGGCAGCATCGCCGCAAGCTCCGAATAGCACAGGCCGACGAACGCGCACGCGATGCCGCCCAGCACGAACGACAGCGTGATGGCCGGCCCCGCGAACTGCGCGGCGGCGGTCCCTGTCAGCACGAAGATGCCTGCGCCGATGATCGCGCCGATGCCCATCGCGGTGATACTCGTCGCGCCCAGCGTTTTCGACAGGTGACGGCCTTCTTCGGCGTCGGCGCTGGCGACGATATCAGCAACGGTTTTGCGTGCCATGTAACCGGTATCGGCCATGATAAGTCGTCCCTTTTCAGTGTTGATCAGGCACGAACCGGTTAGGCTGCCATCGGCTCGTGGAGCACGACAAAAACATCCGTCGCCGTGCACGGCAATGGCCACGGCAAGTGCGGAGAAAGCATCTAACGGAAAATTCAGTCTATGCCGGATTAAAGGCAAAGTGAAATCCGCTTGCTTTGTCGGGGCGATAGGGCAGTGCGATGGCAGGCGATCGCAAGCAAGGCCTCTGGTTCGATTCAGGAGGACTTACGATGTGCGATTGCGGAATCGGCAAGCCAACGTGGACGATTTCAGGCTTGCGGGGCGGACCTCAGCCGATCCGTCCGCGCCGCAGCACGCCGCTCAGACCGAGCGAGTGGCCTGGGTCGTAGTAGTGAATGAGGAGCGTGCGCCGCTGTCCGTTCTGTACGTCGAGGTTCGCATGCTGAAGTGCGAAGCCGTTGAATTCGTAGACGCTGCCCGGCTTGACCGGAATGCGCTTGCAGTTGCCGACACGCAGATCATGCAAGGTATGCCAGCTGCGCCAGCTGAGCGGCAGGCTTTGCAGGAAGCCATGGCGCATCTTGCAGATCACGTTGGTCAGCGTCGTTACGGACAGGCGCGGCTTGCGGTACATCACGAGGTCGCCGTTGTGAACTCCGTCGGGTGCGAGCTGAAGCGGAATCAGCAGCGTCAGCAGGTGCGAGTCGTAGTGGCGGCAGTGGCTCTCGGCCAACGAAGTCTTGCTCGCACAGCGCAGTACGTGGAACGGCTCAGTCGGTAAGTTTGTCCGACCGAACTTCGCGGCCATCGCGCGCGCATTCGCGCAGATCGTCTGTTCGAGTTCGCGAAAGGCCTGACCGCGACGCAGCATCTCTGCAATCTCTGCGCCGGACTGCGAGCGCGGTGCCGTCGTGCCAAACAGGTGGTCGATGAAGTCGTTGATTTCGACGATCGTCTCCTGCGGAATCACGTCATCAAAAGACTTCAAAGCGACGCTTTTGTCGATTCGAATCCGCTTAGTCTCTGTATGCCCACGCACGTCTGTCAGGGTGTCCATAGCCCAAATTTCCATTCGCTTTTTATTCTACGACCGTATTGCAAAATATCCCCTACGAGGCGCGCACAATGTGCGCCAGCGTACATAAAGCCCTCAGGCGATTGAGCTCGATCATTAAATCTAAAGCGGACTTCTCTGACAGCTTTGGTAAATCTCGTTGGGCAGATTTGGAAAATGCTGCGACTGCGACGCTTCAGCTTTGCCCAGGTACGACATTACAGCTTAGCCTCTACACATCAAATGTCCCCGCCAAGTTCAAATGTCGGGGTTTGCACTAGATTGAAATGTCGGGTTTTACGGTGCTTTTCTTATGTTTTTGGGGTGGGCGGCGCAGCCGCCCACCCCCCGTTCTTCATGTTTTTTGCGGCTCACTTCGTGCACGACCTGAGTGACGTCCGCTAGCGTGATCGCCCGCTGTTTCTTCAGGCCCACCAGCGCTTTCTTCGCCCGGACCTCCTCTCCAATATGGGTGCGTGAAGGCGAGCCGGAAACGCGCCGGTCATCACGCTGCGCCTGCACCAGCCTCGCAACCGCCAATGCCGCGGACAGCCGCTTGTTCTCAACCTCCGCGCCCTGATCGATCTGCGTGATCCGGTCGTATTCGCGACAGGGCAACACGCGGCCCGCCGCCTGAATCTCGATGGCTCCGTTCCGGTATTCAACGACCTCGACGTATTCATGCATCAGACGCCGGTTTGCCTCGGTGTCCTGCAACATGTACATCACCCTGTCGTACTGCACCGTCAGCGCATTGGAGACCTTGCGCGCCACGCGATAGGCCAGGATCTGCTTCAGGTCCTCGTCGTCACGCAGCGGCCGGTGCGCGTTGTGGTCGCTCTTCGGTGGCTTGCCAAAGCGCCGGTTGAAATCGGCGATGAAGGAGGGCGCATACGCATTGGCCGCTTCCCGCGTACTGATGTTACGCAACCTCAGTTCCTTGACGAGCCGGTCCTGCAACGTCAGGTTGGCGCGCTCGACACGCCCCTTGGCCTGACTCGTGTTCGCACAGAACGCCTCGATATTGAGCTGGTAAAGGGCGCGGCCGAACTGTGTGACGCCTTTGCCAGCCGTGCTCGCCCGATCCTTGACGTAGAACACGCTGAACTTGTCGCTATAGAACGCGACCGGTTTGCCGTGTGCTGCCAGGTGTTTGCCCAGCGCTTCAAAATAGCTGAACGTCGATTCCGTCTGCGTGAAATGCAGCGTCATCAGTCGGCCAGTCGCATCGTCGATAAAGACCAGCAGCGTGCACGCTGGCGCGCGTTCCTCGAACCAGCGGTGATCGCTGCCGTCAATCTGGATCAGTTCACCCAGGCACGCGCGGCGGTTGCGCGGCTGGTACACCCTGGGCGGCCGGTCCTTGCGGGGAATCCACAGACCGGCGGCCATCATCAGCGCGCGCACCGTCTCGACTGACAAACTGATGCTGTGGCATTCCCGAAGCTTCTCGCACGCCAGTGTCGGTCCAAAATCGGCATAGCGCTCGCGAATGATCGCCAGCGCGCGTCGCGCCACACCGTCGGACAATTGATGGTTGCCCGCCCGACCGCGTTTGCCGGAGACCAGTCCGGCAACGCCTGCGGCCTGATAGCGCAGCACCAGGCGCTCAAGCTGACGCACGCTCAACGCGAGCCGGTCCGCGGCCTGGCCCGGCTTCAGCCGCCGCTCGCAAACGGCCTGTACCACCTTCAACCGGTCCAGCTCGGTCATCGACATGGTGATCGTCCCAGATGCGTTCATGGCCGGCGCTCCTTAAGGAATGCTGGCCACCAGCCTGAACCCGCAAACACGACATTTCAATTTAGCGGAAACGCGACATCTGAACTTTGGACTAACACCAGTCCTGTTGATAATTTATCTTATGTCAAATCGTGGATTCTTCGGAAAAGGCTTCCAGTACGCATCGCACGGGCCGCCGTCGATGCGCGTGCCGCGAGTCGGCCCTTCGCCACAAGCGATGCACACCGATGCCCGGTGGACGATCGCGAATCGTCCGAACCGAGGCTCTTTCGCCTGCCACAACTGACGCCGGGTGCAGCCCGATTCAGTGACCAACAAAACTGGCGCGGCAATTCAATTCCAATTTTTATGGGCGGCCCCAATCAGAGCCCTCACGAATTAAGACGCGGCCGTGCGTACAGATTAATTTATGCACGCGACATGCCGAAATTAGACAACTGTTAAATACTGCTTTGCGCACCCCGAGAATAAGCTTGGTAGCGAAAGCCAATGCCGCTATCGCAGCTCGCGCGGATTTTTATCGTCGGCTATTGCCTTGTGGCTTAGAGACGTTTCGCATTTCTCTCAACCGGCGAGCGTGTCGTCGTTGAGCGACTGTGAATGGGCTACGTGCATTTCGACGTGGCATACGGGCGCAAGGTGTTCGCCACCCTCCCACTTGCCGCGATCTGAGATGCATGTTCGAACACGCGCAGACGCTCGGCATCCGCAATCAGTCGCTTCTTCGTCATCGAGCGTCCCGCGGATCCGAAGCCCATCACCTTTTCGTACTCACGCGGCCTGCCGTGCCTGAAGCGATTGAAGAAGTCATCGCCCGGCAGGCCGTTGTCGAGGCTCATCAGGCAGCCGTAGTCGAGCGATGCGCAATCGCTCAGTGAACGCGCCGCGTCCTCCAATGCGCGATAGCGGCTTTGCAACGGTTCGTCGCGAGCGAAAAGCGCGTGCAGTTCCTGATAAGTCACGAGTCTTTTGCGTTTCGCGGCACGCAGTAGCATCGCGGCAATATCGCGGGTCCTATCCATGTTCATGTCGTTCTCCTTACCGCCAGCTTGCGAGCGCCCAATGGCAACCGATGAAAGCACTGTCAGCTTTTATCGCGGTTATGCGTATCGAGTCGGAAACTACCCGGCACAAAATATTTCCGGTATTGAACGACGCAGCTAAAATTAAGCGGGTGGTTACTGGATTCACGCTTCACAACGCCACTCTGCGCGAATGTCCCGCTTACATATAATCCGCTGGAAAAACGCCGCGAAGGATTTTCAATCTTCAGCACCTTTTTCGCAGCTTTCCGGCGAGTCACCATCCTGCATCGAAAAATGCATTCCAATTACATTCGCAAAACAGGAATCCGCGCACTCAAACGGTTCAGTCTTCCGACCTGCTGCCCGCACTTAAAAGCGCCCGACGTCAAGCCGTATGCGGCCTAGCGCTATCCGGGCTGCCAGAGCGAGCCGACTGTTTGAAATCACGTCAATCAGGTTAGCAAACGTTAAATTCAATCGCAAGAGAGATATTTAAGATTTTAGAAAGAAAACATCGCGTAACCGCCTTACGGGCGGCTTGCGTGATTTTCTATCAGAGGAAAGACGCGATTGATTTTTTATTCTTTTGGACACAACGGGCGACTTTTCGATTATCTGTAGGTGGCGCGCCCTCCTCACTGTCTACCCCATAACCGATTGCAGTCCGGTCAGCGACCCAACGGCGGAGTTCTCCGATGCATCGACCAAATGACGATTTGCCGACCGTCGCGCGGCGTCTCACGGCGGGCAAGAAACTGCTCGACGGCGTCGCTGCGGCCGAGGTCGCGAGACAGATGGGGATGGCCAAGACCACCGTCGAGCGATATCGCAAGCTGTTGGAGCAAGGCGGGCTCGAGGCGCTGAGAAACATGAGCGTCGGCGGCCGCCATTCCGCACTCGCGGTGGCGGATCTGGACTGGTTGGCCCAGGCGCTGAGGGCCTCGCCGCGGGACTACGGCTTCGACGCCGATGGCTGGAGCAATGCGCGCATGCGGGAGCTGATAAGCCGTCAGTTTGGCATTTCGTACTCGCGAGTCTATGTATGGCAACTGGCCACCAGACTCGGCGTGTCTTATCGGCTCGGCCGGAATGCGCAGTAAAACGGCGCCCGTACCCAGCTAAAGTACGCGCGTGCGCATCGGCTCAAGCGCTTTCTCGTACCTTTGGCAGAAACTGCGGCGCCAGTTCGACCTCCGACCATTGGAACGGCAACGCGCCGCGACTGCGCCGCACTTCGCTCACATGAAACCGCACGAGCCGCTGCGCGCCCGCAAATGCCGCGAGTTCGTCGCCGTCCCAGATGATCTCTGCTCGCACCGCCAGATAAAGCAGATCGCCGGTTGCGAAGTCGATAAACAGCAGACCCGTGCGCGGATCATGCACGAGGTTGCCGATCGTGTTGAAGAAGCGGTTGCCGCTGTAGTCGGGCGTGGTCAGCGTCGTTGCGTCGTCCACGCGCACGAAGCCCGGCGCACCGCCGCGATGGGAAACGTCGATCCCCTTTCCCGGCCCCGCTTCCTCGCTCAGATTCGCGCTGGCGATAAAGAACGTGTCCGCGCTCGCGAGCAACTCGCGGTCGGCACTGCTCAGAAGCGTGGCGATCTCGGGCTGCGCGCGCGTCGCGGCCGGGTCCCGCTCGATGAAAGACGGCGCGCGGCTCTGGATATACTTCGGGCAATTGCCGAAGCTCTGCGTGACTTCGACCTGCAACGTGTCGCCTGCCACGGACCGGACGACGCCATTTGCCCGATTGCGCCGCCGCGTACGCGGCTCGATGCCCAGCGCACCGAGCTGCGCGCCTTCGCGCCAACCCGCGGCGAGCGGATCGCCAGCCAATGTGCCACCTTCGATACGCAGTGTCCCCGCCTCCGGTGACGAGACGAAACCCGGCGCACCCGCACGCAGCGTCGCCCACGGCTGAGCGCTCGCATCGACGCCGCCAATCACGACGAACGGCTGCGCGGCAAAGAACTCGCGATGCTGCTCAGGCATGAATCGGCGAATGCCTCGACGTCCCATCGACTCGGCCACCTCACGCACACCCGCGCGCTGCTGCGCATCCTGCTCGCCGGCATGAAACGGCGACGCGTCGCTTCCCCAGTTATTCAACGGGACGAACTCGGACATGATCGGACTCCTTTGCAAGATCTGACGCAGCCGTCAACGCATATCACGCCGCCAGCAAGCCCGCCTTCGTCGAAGGCATTGCGATGAAACGCGGCAGTGCCTCCACGCGCTGCAGCCACGCACGAATGTTCGGATACGGCCGCAACGACACGCCGCCCTCAGGCGCGTGAGCGATATACGTGTGCGCGGCGATATCGGCGATCGTGACGTGCGCGCCAGCCACGAACGGCTTACCGGCAAGCTCCTCGTCGATCACGTCGAACAGCTTGACGGCGATCTGCTTCGCACGTTCGTGGTCGAGCGGCGCGCCGAACACGGTCACGAGCCGCGCCGCGCACGGCCCGTAGGCGATCTGGCCAGCCGCGAGCGACAGCCAGCGCTGCACCGCCGCGGCGCCGCGCGGATCGTCCGGCAGCCACGATGCGTCGCCATAGCGCTTCGCCAGATAGACCAGAATCGCGTTCGAATCGAACAGCGTGAGCTCGCCGTCCTGAATCGTCGGCACCTGACCGAATGGGTTCAGCGCGAGGTACTCGGGCTTGCGGTTGTCGCCCGTCTTCATGTTCAGCTCGATGACCTCGAACGGCAGATCGAGCAGCGTCAGAAACAGCTTCACGCGATGACCGTGGCCTGAAAGCAGCGTCGTATACAGCTTGATAGGCTCGGCGAGTCTGGCAGCGGGCATGGATGGCTCCGGATACGTTGAATGACACGCCCAGCATAAGGCGTAGGCACTGTCGCGCGGAAGCCCGATAATCCGGGAAACACAGTCAAGCGAGAATGGACAATCGATCATGGCCGATGTGCGTAACGTGAACCTGAACCGCCTCGCGATCTTCGTCGCGGTCATCGACGCGGGCTCGCTGAGCGCCGCCGCGACGCGGCTCGGGCTCGCGAAGACGATGGTCAGCACGCACATGCAGAGGCTCGAGGCGGAAGTCGGCGCGAGCCTGCTGGTGCGCACCACCCGGCGGCTCGGCGTCACCGAGGCGGGCCGCACGTTCTACGAGGCGAGCGTGAAGATTCTGCGCGCCACCGAGGACGCGCTGAACGCGCTCGGCGGGGAAACTTCACCGGTGCGCGGCACGCTGCGCGTCAGTGCGCCGAACGACTACGGCACGCTCGTCGTCGCGCCCGCGCTGGTCGAACTGCGCCGCACGCATGCGCAGCTCGACGTCGAGCTGCTGAGCAGCGACCGCTACGTCGATCTGATCGCCGATGGCATCGATGTAGCGATCCGGCTTGGTCGCCTCGCGGATTCCAACTATCGCGCGGTGAAGCTCGGCAGCTTCGTCAAATGGCTCGTCGCGAGTCCGGAGTTCCTGCGGACGTGGGGCATGCCGGGCACGCCGGCCGCACTGGAGACGCTGCCCTATTGCGCGTTGTCGGTACTGCCGCATCCGTTGACGCTCGATTTGCGGCACGTCGACGGCAAGATCGCGAGCGTGCGCTGCGCGTCCGCGTTGCGCGTCAACACGGCCGATGCCTGCCGCGCGGCGACGCTCGCGGGCGGCGGCATCGGTCTGTTGACGGATTTTTCGATCGCGAACGACGTCGCGGCGGGACGGCTGATCCGGCTGCTGCCAGAATGGGCGAGCGCACCGGCGAGCATTCAGGCCGTATTCCCGCCGACGAGTCACCCGCCGGCGAAGGTGCGCGCGTTGATCGATACGCTGAAGCGAAGGCTCGCGGCGGAGCCTGCGGATTAGCACGGCAGATCCTCCTGGCGCTCCCATTCCAGCGCAACGGCGGTTAGCTTCTATCCGCGTTATCGCCCGATTTGCTCTACTGCGACGATGCGCGCCGCACCCCGCGGCCTCGCCTGATCGTCAATGTGGAGAGCTTATGTCCGCCATTTCCCGTCCTGCTCAAGGGGTTCTCACCGTCGCGTGTCCGAGCGCGGCGGGCCAGGTTGCCGCCGTCGCTGGCTTTCTCGAACGGCATCGTTGCTATGTCGACGAACTCACCGTATTCGACGACGAACTGAGCGAGCGCTTTTTCGTGCGCTGCGTGTTTCACCACGTCGATCGCGACGATGCGCTGCAGATCGCCACGCTGAAGCAGGAATTCGCGCCGATCGCCGAACGCTTCCGGATGACGTGGGCGATCCACGATCTGTCGAGCCGGCCGAAAGTCCTGATCATGGTTTCCAGGCTCGAACACTGTCTCGCCGACCTGCTGTTTCGCTGGCGCATGGGCGAACTGAAGATGGACATCGTCGGCATCGGCTCCAATCATCGCGATCTCGAACCGCTCGCGCGAGCGCACGGCCTGCCGTTCCATCATCTGCCGATTACAGCCGACACGAAGCCACAACAGGAAGCCGGCCTGCTCGAGCTGTTCGATACGTCCGGCGCGGAACTGCTGATTCTCGCGCGCTACATGCAGATCCTGTCCGCCGAAACGAGCCGGGCGCTCGCCGGGCGCGCGATCAATATCCACCATTCGTTCCTACCCGGTTTCAAGGGAGCGAGACCGTATCATCAGGCCCATGCGCGCGGCGTCAAGGTAATCGGCGCCACCGCGCATTTCGTCACCGACGATCTCGACGAAGGTCCGATCATCGAGCAGGGAGTCGAACCGGTCGATCACTCGTACAGCCCCGAACGGCTGCTGACGACCGGACGCGACGTCGAATGCATTACGCTCGCGCGCGCGGTCAAGGCGTTCGTCGAGCGGCGTGTGTTCATCAACGGCGAGCGCACCGTCGTGCTGCGGTAAACAGAAAAACGCCGCTGAAAAGCGGCGTTTTCGTGTGCTGCGCCGACGCCTGGCCGAGTTACTTCACCCAGCTATCCACCCGGTCCGCATGCGCGCTGACCCACGCGTCGGCCGCTGCAGCCGGCTTTTCGCCATTCTGCGTGGCCAGCATCACCGTGTCGATCTCGCCCGGCTTCCATTGGAACTTCTTCAGGAACGCG
This sequence comes from Paraburkholderia sp. 31.1, assembly GCF_014397645.1. Classification (NCBI taxonomy): domain Bacteria; kingdom Pseudomonadati; phylum Pseudomonadota; class Betaproteobacteria; order Burkholderiales; family Burkholderiaceae; genus Paraburkholderia; species Paraburkholderia sp. 31.1. Next base: position 68,506 of record NZ_VZQN01000012.1, on the reverse strand, counting down.
ACCACTGTCGGCGCTTTTTTCTCGAGCTCGGGATTCACCACACTGTCCACGTGCTCGGCTTCACCGAATACCTTCTTCGGATCGTCGAGGAATTTCAGCTTGTACTTGGCGAACATCCAGTGCGGCTTCCATCCGGTCACGATGATCGGCTTGCTGGCCGCCTCCGAGCGCGCCAGTTCGGCGGTCATCGCGCTTCCGGAACTCGGCATCAGTTGATAGTCGAGCCCATAGGCCTTGATCGCCTCGCTGGTTTTCTGCATCACACCCGCGCCGGCGTCGATGCCGACGATGCGCGCGCCGAACTCGGCCTTCTTCGCCTGCAGATCGCCGACGCTCTTCACGTCCGCGTTGTCCGGCACGATCAGACCGATCTTCGCGTCGTTGAAGTTCGGCCCGAGGTCGACCACCTTGTCCTTGAAGTTGTTCCAGTAGGCGCCGTGCGTGACCGGCAGCCACGCGGACAGCGTCGCGTCGAGATCGCCGCGCGCCACGCCCTGCCACATCACGCCGGCCGCCACCGGCACCAGTTGCACCTGATAGCCGAGGCGTTTTTCGATCACCTCGGCAGCCACGTTCGAGGTCGCCACGCTATCGTCCCAGCCCTCCACGTAACCGATCTTGATGGTCGGTTTCGAATCGGCCGACACGCCCGCACTGACCGCCGCCAGCATCACCCCCAACGCGCTTGCCACCACTACCTTTCCGATCAGTCTCATCGACGTTCTCCCGTTGATCCATTTGCCCATTGACGCGTTTGCCATCGAACCGCACATCGCGTATTTAGAATCGCCAACCAGAATTGCCGGGTAGCGTTGTTTTTCGACATGCAGTTGTCCGCATGCGACATCCACGCAAATCCGCCCAGTGTTTGCCGTGTTCTTGCGGTGTTATCAGTCGTATTACTTGTCGACGACGAGATCGGTCAGCGGCTTGCTACAGCACAGCAGCACCATGCCCTGATCGATCTCGCGCTGACGGATACCGCCCGCGTGCTTCATCGCCACTTCGCCGGACACGAGCTTCACCTTGCAGGTGCCGCACATGCCTTGCGTGCACGACGCCGGCAGCCGCACGCCCGCCTGCTTCGCCGCATCGAGCACATGCTGGCCGCCGCCGCACTCGATCTCGCGATGACTGCGCGTAAAGCTCACCTTGAAACGCGTGGCGGTTTCGGCCGGCGCGCACGCATCGCTCAGCGTGTGCGCGACATGCGCTTCGGCCAATTGCGCGGCCACTTCGCTGACGGTCTCGAACGAGAAGCTTTCCTCGTGATAGTGCTGGCGATCGAAGCCGCCTTCATCGAGCAGATTGCGCACCGCCTGCATATACGGCGCGGGGCCGCACGTGAAAATCTCGCGCTCCAGAAAATCCGGCGCAATCAGTTTCAGCAGCGGCAGCGTCAGAAAGCCGGTGATGCCGGGCCAATTGGTGCGCGCGCCCACGCGTTCGCAGACGAACGCGGTGCGGAAATGCGCCTGAATGGCGGCGATCAGATCGAGCTCGCGCGCGAAAATGATGTCGTCCGGCGTACGCGCGCTGTGCACGAAGACGATATCGTTGTCCTCGCCGAGTTCATGATGCGCGCGGCTCATCGACATCAGCGGCGTGATGCCCGAGCCCGCCGACAAAAACAGCAACTTGCGCGCCGGATGCCGCGCGCAGGTGAATTCGCCGGCTGGGCCCAGCACGCGTACCTGCATACCCGCATGCAGATGGTCGTGCAGCCAGTTGGACACCGGGCCGCCCGGCACACGCTTGACGGTGATCGAAATCGTATGCGGCCGGGTGGGCGCAGAGGAGATCGTATAGCAGCGATTGACGCGCTCGCCGTCAATCTCCAACTCCAGCGTGATGAATTGCCCCGGCTCGAACACGAACGCCCGACCGGATGGCGCGCGGAAGAAGAAACTCTTCACGTCGTGCGTTTCGCTGCGGACCTGGCAGCACTCCAGCGTGTCGTCGGCGTCGCTGTTCCAGCGCGCCGGCAGCGCGTCCCAGAAGCGCGGCTGCGTGACGCGGCTCGGCGCGTCAGCTGGATTCTGCGAAGTCTGCTCGATGTCCGGTTGAAACATGGCCTGATCGCGCATCATGGTTGTCCCCCCGCTCCTCATTGCGGTCTTGCGCTCAGCGCACGAACGACACGACTTTCTCGTCGTGCACCGCCCGCGAGTTCCCGTCGTAATCCGCGAGACGGCCGATATACCACTCGCAGAACTTTTCGACGAGTCCTTCGGTGAACGGCGAATAAGGACCCGGCTCATACGCGCTGCTCGTCGCGCCGCGCTGCGAATATTCGACGAGCGCGCGATCCTGGTCGTTGGTCGCGCGCCACACGGCGGTCAGATTGTCGAGGTCGTAATCGATGCCTTCGCGCGCGTCCTTGTGCACGAGCCATTTGGTGCGCACCAGCGTCTTGCCGGCCGACAGCGGAATCGCCGAGAAACTGACGATGTGGTCGCTCATGAAGTGATGCCACGAATTCGGCTGGGTCCAGAACGACAGGCCGCCGAGATCCGCATGCTTCAAACCGCCGAGCAGCTTCTTCGAGGCGACCTTCGCGTCGAGCGTCTGCGATTCGCCGTCGCGATCGAGCGGCAGACGTTGCGTACGAAACCCGGTGACCAGGTCGGCGAGCCGCTCTATTTCCGCCGATGGCAACTGCATCGCCTCCCACTGCGCGGTGCGGCGCGCGACCGTCGTCTCGAACGCGGCCATGCCCTCCTCGTTCGCCGGCGTGCGCTGATAACCGAAACCGTATTCGTACAGCGAGATGGTCAGCTCCGGATGGTTCGCCACGCAGTGATAGCACTCGCGATTGTTTTCCATCGTCAGCTTCCAGTTTCCCTCCTCGATGATGTCGATCGACGCGGCGATCTTGCAGCCGGCCAGATCGTGCGGCAACAGATACGGTTCCATCGCGGCGCGCATCACGGCGAAATCGGCGGGCGGCTGCTCGGCGAGGCAGATGAAAATCAGTCCGGCCAGATTCTCGACATGCACCGCTTTCAGACTATGTTTGCAGCGCTCGAACTGCTCCCCCATGTGCTCGGCGAACATCAGGTCGCCATTGAGGCTATACGTCCAGCTGTGATACGGACAGACGATATTGCCGAGCGAGCCCTTGCCGGTATTGCACAGACGCGCGCCGCGGTGGCGGCATACGTTATGAAACGCACGCACCCGCATGTCGTCGTCGCGCACGATCAGGATCGAATCGTCGCCGATCTCGACCGTCACATAGTCGCCCGGTTCGGGCACGTCGGGCTCGACCGCGACCTGAATCCAGTGCCGACGGAAAATCGCATCGATGTCGAGCGCGAAGATGGGCTCGCTGGTATAGAACGGCGCTTCCAGTGTGTAATTCTGCTTGCGGCGTTCGATCATTGCGCGAACGTCTGCGGAAACTTTCATTATGTGCTCCGTTGCGTGTCACGTCTGGCGCCGCGCCAGGCCCTCCTGGTCGCATGCTGGCCCGAGCCGGAATTCAGTAATCCACCAGTTGATGCTCGCGCAAATACGCGAGTATCACTTGTGCTTTTTCGACGGAACTCCCTTCAATTACGACGCTGCCGCCGCGGCTCTCGGTCGTCGTCGCCGACAGCATGCGCGCGTGGCCCGAGCGCTTTTCGGCGGCGGCGAGGCGCACCGGTTTCGCTGTGGCGGGGCCGATCGTCCATGCGGACTGTTCGGGAGTGGTGCCGTGCCGCGCGTCGGCGCGCTCGATCGTGCCTTCGCGCATTCGTGCATACGCGTACGACGTCGCGACGTTCGCGAGCGGATGCACGACAACCAATGCCGGCAGCCGCACTTCGACGCGCCGTCGCAGGCCCTTCGGCATGAACTGCCGGACCTGCGCTCGACCGTCGCGCAGCGCCAGATCGACGGCGGCGCCGACGAGCGGCACCGCCAGCGCATGCGCGACGCGATACGGCAGCATGCCGCTATCGAAACCGCCTTCGGCGCGCGTGCCGGTCAGCACCAGCTCGTAGCCACGCAAACGCCCGGCGAGTTGCGGCGCAGGATCGGCGTCGGGCGGCATCTCGAGCACTTCGACCGAACGCGCGCCGAGCGCCAGATACTCGTTCAACGCGGCGTTCGACGGATCGCCCGCGTGCAGCACGTCGAGCGTCGCGCCATGCGTTCTGACGAGCGACAGCGCCAACGTCAACGCCGCCGCATCGTTGCGGCTGTAGCGCGCGACGCCGCTGACCGGGTGACGTCCGACTGAAACCAGCACGGCGATCTTCATGCGAGCACTCCTTCGGCAAGCTTGCCCGGCCGCAGCAGCGCGGCCGAGGTGGCGCGGGCACCGCGCGCCGCGGCCGCCGCCTCGTCGAGCGCCGCGATGGTTTCCTGCGCGTCGGCGATCACGGTCAGATTGGCGCGCTTCGCGATCGGCGCGCTCGCGTCGAGATTCACCGCGATCACATGGCGGCAATCCTTGATGCCTTGTAGATGCTGCACCGCCCCCGAGATGCCGAACGCGATATACACGCTCGCCTCGACGGTCTTGCCGGTCGCGCCGATCTGCTTGTCGCGCGTGAACTTGCCGTCGTCGACGGCAACCCGGCTGGCACCGATCGCCGCGCCGAGGGTCGTCGCGAGTCGCTCGAACGCGGGCACGTCGCTGACGCCGTTGCCCGCCGACACGATGAAATCCGCCTCTTCCAGCGCGACCTGCGCCGCGTCGATTTCGTCGATGCCGAGATCGTGTATCGCTCCTTGCGCGACTGTGCTGTTCGCTTCGCGGTCGAAGCGCCAGGCGGCCCGCTCGCCCGCGCCGACGAACGGCAGCTTCGGATCGACCGCATTCGGCTCGAGCAGCACGACCTCGGGCAGCGCGCGGCTGGCGAGCGCCGTATTCGCGCGAACATAGCTGCACACGTGCCCGGCAGCGATCTCGACGACGTGCGTCGCGACGCTTGCCTCGGCCACCGCCGCATAGCGGCGGCCGAGGTCGCCGTCGCCGGTCGCGTTGTCGGGCAGCAAGACATGGGCTGGCGCATAGGCCGCGACGCAGGCCGCCAGCGCATTCAGTTCATCGTTCGGCGCGTACGTGCGGCGATCGAACATCGGCAATTCGATCAGCTTGTCGGCGCCGAGCGCGGCGGCATCGCCGGTGAATTCGCCGAACACCAGCAGCACGACTTCGCTGTGCGTGTCCGCGATCAGCGCGGCGGCGGCGAGCGTCTGGCGCGCGTGTTCATCGAGCGCGCCGCGGTCCGCGTGCGCCGCGACCAGCAGCACATGGCGCGGGGCGGCCGTCGTGCGGCGCGGCTTCGGCTGTTCGCGATGCCCGGCATGACGCGCATCGGACCGTGTGGCACTGTCGGCTTCCGCGATGCCAACGACGCCGAGCGTGATGCGCCTGAGTCCCTGTGCCGTCACCGTGAACGGCCGGCGCGGATCGATTCGTTTGAGCGTATTCATCATCGCGTTACTCCAGCGCCGCGGCGACCAGTTCGGCCACGTCCAGCACTTCCGGTCGCGGCCCCACCACCCCTTCGAGCATCGCGGTGCAATTCGGACAGCCGACCGCGACGATCTCCGCGCCGCTCGCGCGCGCGTCGTCGATACGGATGTCGGGAATCCGCCGTTTGCCGGGAATATCGGTCAGCGGTGCGCCGCCGCCACCGCCGCAGCAGCGTCCACGCAGGCCGTGACGCTCCATCTCGACCACCTTGATGCCGATGCTCTCCAGCACCCGGCGCGGCGCTTGCGTCTCGCCGTTGTAGCGGCCCAGATAGCACGGGTCGTGATACGTGACGTTGCGCGCCGCGACGGCGGCGGCCGCGCGCGGCGACAGCTTGCCGCTCGCGATCAGTTCGTCGATCAGCGCCGTGTGATGCTGGACCTGATAGAACCCGCCGAGCGCGCGATACTCGTTGCGCAGGCTATGCAGCACATGCGGATCGGCGGTAACGATGCGCGCGAACGAGTACTGCGCGAGCGTCCCGATCAGCGTACGGGCCAGTTGCTGGAACGTCGCTTCGTCGCCGAGCCGCCGCGCGGTGTCGCCGGTATCGGTCTCGACACCGCCGAGCACCGCGTAATCGACGCCCGCGCGGTTCAGCACCTTGACGAGCGCGCGCAGCGTGCGCTGATAGCGCATGTCGAACGCGCCTTCGCCGGCGATCAGCAGCACGTCCACGTGACGGCCCGGCTGCGCGAGCTGCACCTGCAGATCGACGGCCCAGTCGTAGCGCGCGCCGATGTCGTAGCCGTTGAGGCTGCCGGTTTCGCGCAGATTCGCGAGCGTCGCCGGCCCCTTGCCCGGCACGCTGCCTTCGACGAGCGTCTGATTGCGGCGCATGTCCACGATCGCGTCCACGTGCTCGATCAGCATCGGGCACTCCTGCACGCAGGCGCGGCAGGTCGTGCAGGACCACAGCGTGTCCGCTTCGATCAGCGTCGAGATCAGCGGCTTGGCGGGCGCGCCCGCGTGCTTGCCGACCGGAATGCCGGGCGTCGGGCTGCCTGCGTACTGCGCGTCGGTGCCGCCGACCATGCCGGTTACCAGATCCTGAATCAGCTTCTTCGGATTGAGCGGCTGACCGGCCGCGAACGCGGGGCACGCCGCTTCGCATTTGCCGCATTGCACGCAGGCGTCGAAGCTGAGCAACTGGTTCCAGCGGAATTCGACCGGCTTGCCGACGCCGTATTCCTTCGCGTCGAGCAGCGGGGTTTTAAGCGCGGTGGGCGGCACGGCATCGCCAGCGTGACGCGCTGCGGTGGAATCGGCAAAGCGCTCCTGGCGCGGATGAAACGCGAGATGCAGCAATCCGGCCAACGCATGTTTCATCGGGCCGCCACGCGCCGCGCCGAACGTCATCGTGAACGCGCCCGTCGCGATCAACAGCGCGACGATCACCGCGAGCGCGCCGGACATCATCGTCGCCGGAAGCGCGATGAACAGCGCGAGACCGAGCGCGAATGCGCCCAGTAGCAACGGCAACTGATCCCACGGGCCGCGCGAGAGTCGCGCCGGCACCGTCTTCGCGCCATGCCGGCGGCGCCACACGAACACCGTGCCGATCAGCATCGCCAGCGCGGCGAGAAAGATCAGTTTGTCCAGCCACGGCGAGTAGATCGCGAGACCGTAGTTGACGAACACGAGCGCCATCGCGAGGATCGCTCCGCCCGCCGTGGCAACGTGCGTGCGGGCGATATACGGATCGCGCGCGACCACATGATGCAGGTCGACGAAGTAACGCTTCGGGATCGCGAGCAGATTGGCCCAGCCATAGGCGCCCGCGACGGTCGCACGGCCCTCGCGCCAGTAGGCGGCGCGGCGCGCCAGCGCGAACGCGAGACCGGCCACCGACACCCACAGCAGGACGGTGATGACAAACACGGGGCTCATCGTCAGAAATCCTTGCAAAGGCGCAGCGCGTCGTAGATCGCGCCGTGAATGTTGTGCATCGAGATGCAGTCGCCGACCCGGAACAGCAGGAAGCGGCCGTCGCCGAGCTGCTCGTCGAGACACGGTTGCGGTTCGGACGCGAACAGTTTGTGCACGTCGACCTGGCCGCGATTGACCGATTCAGGCTTCAGTTTCCAGTAAAGCTGATCGTTCGGCGTACTGCCGTTTTCGATCACCACCTGATCGACCGCGCGCTCCTCCTGCTCCTCGGTGTACTCGTTGCGGATCACGGCGATCTTCTTGCCGTCCTCCTCGTACACCCTGTCGAGCCAGTAATTGGGCGTATGGATCACGCCTTGCGCGTACAGACGGCGATAGAAGATCGGGAACGTGGTGCCGCCGACGTCGTCGGCGACCTTCACGTCGGGCGTGACGATCTCCACGTTGGCGCCGCGGCTCGCGATGAAATCGGCGACGCCCGCGCCGGCATGCGTGCTGACGCCGTCGTACACGAGCACGTTCCTGCCCGGCTCGACCTTGCCGGCCAGCACGTCCCACGAACTGACCGCGAGCCCCGAGTCGACGCCCCACGCCGCGACCTGCGACGTGAACGCCGAACCGCCGGTGGCGAGCACGACGATGTCGGGCTTCTCGGCCATGATGGTCCGCTCGTCGGCGGCGACACCGAGGCGGCGGTCCACGCCGAGGCGCTTCGTCTCCATGTCGAACCAGCGCACGATGCCCGCCATCTGCTCGCGCTGCGGCGCTTTCGCCGCCAGCATGATCTGGCCGCCCACGTGATCGTTCTGTTCGAACAGCACCACGTCGTGACCACGCGACTTCGCGACGCGCGCCGCTTCGAGCCCCGCCGGCCCCGCGCCGACCACCACGACCTTGCGCTTCGGCCCGCGCGTCTTCGCGATCACGTGCGGCATCGTCGCTTCGCGCGAGGTCGCCGCGTTCTGCACGCACAGCACGTCGAGCCCGTTGTACTGACGGTCGATGCAGTAGTTCGCGCCGACGCACTGCCTGATTTCGTCCTCGCGGCCATCGCGGATCTTGATGACCATATGCGGATCGGCGATCTGCGCGCGCGTCATGCCGACCAGATCAACCACGCCGCTCGCGAGCAAGCGCTCGGCCTGGCCCGCGTCGCGAATGCTTTGCGCGTGCATCACCGGCACCTTGACGATCTGCTTGATGCCGGCCGCGAGATGCACGAACGGCTCGGGCGGCAGCGCCATCGGCGGCATGCAGTTGGCGAGCGTATTGTGCGTGTCCGCGCCGGAACCGATCACGCCGAGATAGTCGATCAGGCCGGTCTCGCTCATCGCCTGGGCAATCTCTTTCAGCTGCTCGTGATCGAGCCCATCTTCGTGGAATTCGTCGCCGCACATGCGCAGGCCGACGCAGAAGTCGGCACCCACCGCCGCGCGCACCGCCTGCAACACTTCGACGCCGAAACGCAGGCGGTTTTCGAGCGAGCCGCCCCACTCGTCGGTACGGAAGTTGGTGCGCGGGCTCCAGAACTGATCGATCAGATGCTGATGCGCCGCCGAGATCTCGATGCCGTCCATGCCCGCATCCTTCACGCGCTTCGCGGCCGCCGCGAAGTCGCCGATGATGCGGCGGATCTCTTCGACCTCGATGATCTTCGCGTTGCCGCGATGCACCGGCTCGCGCACTCCCGACGGCGACATCAGATGCGGCCAGTGCTCGCCGTGAAACGCCGAGCGGCGTCCCATGTGGGTGGCCTGAATCATGATTTTCGCGCCATGCGCGTGCATCGCTTCGGCGAGCCGCGCGAGCGGATCGACGATCCGGTCGGTGGCGAGATTCACCGACTTCCACCAGCCTTGCGGGCTGTCGATCGACACCGGGCTCGAACCGCCGCACACGGCGAGTCCGACTCCGCCCTTCGCCTTTTCCTCGTAGTAGCGGATATAACGGTCGCCGGGCAGACCACCCGGCTCCGCATAGACCTCCGCGTGCGCGGTACTGACGATGCGATTGCGCAGCGTCAGCTGGTTCAACGTGAGCGGCTTGAAAAGGTTCGGGTAACGCATCGCGATCGACCTCGGAATGCCCGGATTAGATTGACGCGAGCGGCGAGACTTCGAACACGCAGTGCTCGTGTCCCTCCGCCGCGCAGCGCGCTTCTTTCGACTGCGACGGCGGGCCCTTGCGCGCGCCGTCGGGCGCGGTATCGTTGACCCAGTCCATCGCGCCCGCGAACCAGCCGGCGAACATGTAGCAAAGCTTGCCGGTCTTGCCAGGTTGCGCGAGCACGAACGACGAGTGCCGCAATTCGATCCGCGCATGCGAGCTGGCCGGATCGGCTTCGATGATCCTGAAGATGCCCCAGCCGCGCTGCGACAGACGGTTCAGGTAATGCTCGAATACCGCCATGCCGGCAAGACCATGTTGCTTCGATTCCTTCTCGCACCAGAAATAGGCGGACTTGTGACCGGCCTTGTAGAGAATCCCGGCGTACGTATCTCGGCCGAGCGCTTCCTCGACGGCGACGTGGTTGTTGGTGAAGAAGTGGCGCGGCACGTACAGCATCGGCAGCGCGTCGGTGGTCCAGACGCCGGTGTCCGGATCGACGTCGATAGGCAGTTGGGGTTGCATGTGGAGACTCCGTTTCGTATTTGCTATGAAAACAAGGGCTAAAGCTCACACCTTCCAGACTTCGCCGAACACCCGTACCCAGTTTTCGCCCATGATCTTGCGGATGCGCGTCTCGCTCCAGCCGGCGCGTTCCATCGCGGCGGTCAGGTTCGGAAACTCGCCGATCGTGCGAATGCCTTCGGGATTCACGACCTTGCCGAAGTTCGTCAACTGGCGATAACGGCCCTTGTCGTGCGTGATCCAGTCGAAAAACTCGGTGCTGTAACCCTGCGTGAAATCCGTGCCGATCCCCACCTGGTCCTCGCCGATCAGGTTCACCACGTACTCGATCGCCTCGATATAGTCCTCGACGGTCGCATCCGGTCCGCGCTTCAGGAACGGCGCGAACATCGTCACGCCGACGAAGCCGCCCGCGTCCGCGATCTCCTTCAGCTGCTCGTCGGTCTTGTTGCGCGGATGCTCCTTGAGCCCGGACGGGCAGCAATGCGAATAGCAGACCGGCTTCTTCGACGCCGCGATCGCCTCCGACGACGTCTTGCCGCCCACATGCGACAGATCGACCATGATGCCGACGCGGTTCATCTCCTGAATCACTTCGCGCCCGTAGCCGGACAGACCGCCGTCGCGTTCGTAGCAGCCGGTGCCGACCAGGTTCTGCGTGTTGTAGCAAAGCTGCACCACGTTGACGCCGAGATCCTTGAACGCTTCGATATAGCCGAGGTTGTCCTCGAACGCATGCGCGTTCTGGAAGCCGAAGATGATGCCGGTCCTGTTCTCTTTCCTGGCGCGGAAGATGTCGTCGGTGGTGCGCACCAGCGTGAGGATCTCGCTGTATTGGCGGATTTGCTGCTTCATTTCGGCGATGTTGTCGACGGTCTTCTGAAAACTCTCCCAGACCGACACCGTGCAGTTCACCGCGGTCACGCCGCCCTTGCGCATGTCCTCGAACACCGAGCGCTCGAACTTCGAAATGTTCAGCCCGTCGATGATGATGCTGTTCTCGTGCAGTTGACTCATCGTTTGCTCCACGCGTACTCAGTAAATGGGAAAGCGCTCGCACAGCGCGAAAATCTCGCGGCGCACGCGTTGTTCGGTTGCGGCATTGCCTTCGGGCGACACGCGCAGCGCATCGAGCACCTCGACGATCAGACGCCCGACCTCGCGAAACTCGCTGACGCCGAAGCCGCGTGTCGTGGCCGCCGGTGTGCCGAGGCGGATGCCGGAGGTGATGGTCGGCTTCTCCGTATCGAACGGAATGCCGTTCTTGTTGCAGGTGATGCCCGCGCGCTCCAGCGCCTGTTCGACCTGATTGCCCTTGAGCCCCTTCGGCCGCAGATCGACCAGCAGCAGATGGTTGTCGGTGCCGCCCGTCACCAGATCGACGCCGCCCGATGTGAGCACCTCGCCCAATGCCCGCGCGTTCGCGAGCACGCTGTCGATATAGGTTTTGAAGTCCGGCTGCAGCGCCTCGCCGAATGCGACCGCCTTGCCGGCGATCACGTGCATCAGCGGGCCGCCCTGCAAGCCGGGGAACACGGCAGAGTTGATCTTCTTTGCGATCTCCTCGTCGTTGGTCAGCACGAATCCGCCGCGCGGACCGCGCAAGGTCTTGTGGGTGGTCGACGTGACCACGTGCGCATGCGGGACCGGATTGTCATGGCGGCCGGCCGCGATCACGCCGGCGATATGCGCCATGTCCACCATCAGCTTCGCACCGGCGCCATCGGCGATCGCGCGCAGCCGCGCGAAGTCGAGCGCGCGCGGATAGGCGGAGAAGCCGGCGATCAGCAGCGTCGGCTTGTGCTGTTGCGCCAGTTCCTCGATCTGCTCGTAGTCGATCAGCATCGTGTCGCGCCGCACGCCGTACTGCACCGCGTTGAACCACTTGCCCGACATCGCGGGTTTCGCGCCGTGCGTCAGATGTCCGCCCGCGTCGAGCGACATGCCGAGCACCGTGTCGCCCGGCCTGGTGAGCGCGAGCATCACCGCGCCGTTCGCCTGCGCGCCGGAATGGGGCTGCACGTTGGCGAACTTCGCGTCGAACAGCTGCTTGATACGATCGAGCGCCAGCGTCTCGATCGCGTCGACGTATTCGCAACCGCCGTAGTAACGCTTGCCCGGATACCCTTCCGCGTACTTGTTGGTCAGCACCGAGCCCTGCGCGTCGAGCACCGCGCGCGACACGATGTTTTCCGAAGCGATCAGCTCGACTTGCGACTGCTGACGCTCGAGCTCTTTCAGAATGGCGCCGCGCACGGCCGGGTCGCGCACCGCTAGCGAGTCGTCGAAGAAGGGATTCGGGTTCGACATGGAAGGTCCGTGAGATCGTTGACGGGAAGGCCGCTGCGGGTTGCCGGCGGGATCGCGCTACCGCTTTGCCTGGGTCTATTCTTGACGGTCGCCCGGCGCGTCTATTTACGAATTCAGACGCGTTCTTTGCCTTTTCCGCCATGCGCAACCTGTTTCGACAAGTCGGCGCGATCCGCGCGCTCAGCGCTGCACTACAACGCAGTATTCCTGCGCCGATCGGGTGCGCTGCAAGGGCGTCGCCGCGCTGTTCCGGTGCCGCGCGGATGCTTTCATCAGTCGATTGCTTGGCTATTCCAGGCTTTGTGCGCAGTATCCAAGGGTTTAGCCTGATGGCACGGTAGTTGCCCTGATACTCAGAATTCAGATAGTCGCCCTCCCCACGGCGACGCGACATTTACATCAGGAATCACCGTTCCCATGTCCACCGATCGCACGGCATCGTTGTCGCATTTCGCATTCATGCCGGTCCCCAACTTCACGATGATCGCCTTCTCGAACGCGATCGAAGTGCTACGCATGGCGAACTATCTGACCGGCCAGACGCTTTACCGCTGGTCGATCGTGAGTCCCGCCGGCGGGCCGGTCATGGCGAGCAACGGGTTATCCGTCGATACGGGGTCGGTCGAATGCGTCGGGCAACCCGACATCGTGTTCGTGGTTGGCGGCATCGACGTGCAGCGCTCCACCACCGCCGAGCATCTGTCCGCGCTGCGCCGTTTCGCGCGCATGGGCTGCGTGCTGGGCAGTCTTTGCACGGGCACCTATGCGCTCGCGCGCGGCGGCCTACTGGCCGGTTATGCGTGTGCGATTCATTGGGAAAACATGTCGGCGCTGAAGGAAGAGTTTCCCGATACGCGCTTTCTGAAAGAGCTGTTCGTGATCGATCGCGATCGCGTGACCTGTACCGGCGGCGTCGCGCCGCTCGACATGATGCTGAACCTGATCGCGCCGCGTGTTGGCACCGCTCGGGTCACGCAGATCGCCGAGCAGTTCATCGTCGAACACGTGCGCGACACCAGCGCGCAGCAGAAGATGCCGCTCGTCGCGCGGCTCGGCTCGGCCAACAAATCGCTGTTCGAAGTGATCTCGCTGATGGAGAACAACATCGAGGAGCCGCTGTCGCGCGAAGAACTGGCGCGGCTCGCCGGCATGTCGCAACGGCAGTTGCAACGGCTGTTCCGCGAACATCTGGGGATGACGCCGACGCACTACTATCTGACACTGCGCCTGCGGCGCGCGCGCGAGCTGCTGTTGCAGACCGACATGTCGATCATGCACATCACGATGGCCTGCGGCTTCCAGTCGGCCTGCCACTTCTCGAAGAGCTATCGCGATGCGTTCGGCACCGCGCCGACGCGCGAGCGTCGCAAGCAGGTGCCTTCGCTATCCGGTGCGCCAGTGATGGCGGCTTGATCAATGAACAGAAGCGCCGCGTGCCCGGCAGGCCACGCAGCGCTTTAGCGGCCAACCAAACTCAAGCCGCCTTCAACAACCCGCGCGGGTCGATCACAAACTTCTTCGGCGCGCCGCCGTCGACGTCTCCATGTTCGTGAGCGGCACGCCGCACATGCTGCGCGGCGCACCGTTTCGCCAGCGTAGCGGCCTACAACTTTTTCTTTACCCCCGCGCAACATATCCTCGTTTGCCAGCGGTTCGCAAAAGCCCGATAGTGCTGCCTCAGCCGAATCGCCGATCCACCGATTCGCACTCCCCCGACCGAGGACCCGTTTGCCATGAAGACCCGAGCGCTCAAACTGATAACAACCGGCACGTTCGCGCTGTTCACGCTCTGCGCGATCTCACCCGTCGGCCACGCGGCCGAGCCCACCGCCGCGCAACTCCAACCGACCATCGATGCCGCGATCAAGCCGCTGATGGCGAAGTACCATATCGCCGGCATGGCGATCGGCGTGATCGACGACGGCAAGCCCTACGTCTACAACTATGGCGTCGCATCGACGCAAACCGGCAAGCCGGTCACACGCGATACGCTGTTCGAACTCGGCTCGGTCAGCAAGACCTTCACGGCGACGCTCGCGTCGTATGCGCAGCTCGACGGCAAGCTGTCGTTGTCGGACGGCACGGAACGCTATCTGCCGACGCTGCGCGGCCGCCCGTTCGGCAAAGTCAGCCTGCTGAACCTCGGCACGCACACGCCTGGCGGTCTGCCGCTACAGGTGCCGGACGACATCCATAACGACGCGCAATTGCTGCGGTACTTCCACGACTGGGAGCCCGCTCATGCGCCCGGCACGTTCCGCACCTACTCGAATCCCGGCATCGGCACGCTCGGCCTGATCACCGCGAAGACCATGGGACAGGATTTCACCGTGCTGATGCAGCAACGCGTGTTTCCGGCGCTCGGTATGAAGAGCACCTATATCGACGTGCCCGCGGCGAAAATGCCGGACTACGCGCAGGGCTATGCGAAAGACGGTGCGCCGATCCGCCTGACGGGCGGCGTGATTTCCGCCGAAGCGTACGGGGTGAAGTCGACCGCCGCGGATATGCTGCGTTACGTGCAGGCCAACATGAACCTGATTCCGCTCGACAGTCAGTGGCAGCGCGCGATCACGGACACGCATACCGGCTACTTCCAGTCCGGCGTGCTGACCCAGGATCTGATCTGGGAGCAGTACCCGTATCCGGTCGCGTTGCCGACCTTGCTGGCCGGCAATTCGCCGGAGATGGTCCTCAACGGCACGCCGTCGACCGCAATCAAACCGCCGCTGCAGCCGCAGCAGAACGTCTGGATCAACAAGACCGGATCGACCAACGGCTTCGGCGCGTATGTCGCGTTCGTGCCGCAAAAGCGCATCGGTATCGTGATGCTCGCCAACCGCAATTTCCCGAACGAAGCGCGCGTGAGCGCCGCGCATCAGATCCTCACGGCGCTGGATGGCGGCAAGCCCTGATACGGCGCGGACTTACGGGCGCAGCCGCGCACGCGCTGCGCCGGCGATCCGTGCGAGCGCATCCGCGCTCAGACGGGCCGCGATTTTCTCGACGTACGCATGATGCCGCGCTTCGAGCGGCGCACCGAGCTCCCGCGCGAGCAGATAGCGGATCAGCGCAATGCGCCGATGACGCAGCGCGATACTTTGATCGAGCAGCGCGAGCGCGGCGCCGGCATCGCGCTCATCGCACGCGCGTGCCGTGAGAAGCGAGGTGGCCGCGCGTGCCGACGTCATGGCGAAATCAGCAAAGCGAAGCGCGCGTCGCTCAGCACATCAACGGCTCGGCGGCGTCGAGCATGATCCTGACGAAGTAATCCGCGAAACTGCGACGCACGACGATGTCGAAACTGTCGGTGCCCGTGGGCAGCAACGTGATCGACGCCTTGAAATAGTGGCTCTGCGCGCACTGCCCCAGGCCGAAAAGTCTGGGATGCAGATCGAGCGGACAGCCGCGCGCGAGCACGTCGCGCGTGCGCGTGCCGGTGATTTCGAGCACCGTATAGCCGCTGCCCACATCGACCGCCGATGCGAACACGCCCGCGAACGCCGCGCCGAGCTTCGCCTGCAACGGCGCCGTGCGCGTCGCATCGTGCGCGGTTTCCGAACGCACGAGCCATTCGTCCGGGCCGAGCCAGACCATGTCGTAGCCGTTGCCGCGCGCGACGGTGTTCGGCTTCTCCGGCGGCTTGCAGCCGATCACCTGTTCCACCGCGCGAATGAACGCCGAGTCGCGCGTATCGCCGCGCACGTTCACGAGTTCGAGAAATGGCCGCTCGCCGAGCCGGAACGCGGCAGTCGCGTTGGCCTGATGCTGTTTCAGCAGCCCATCCACACCGACCAGCGGCGACTCCTGCCACGCGCCGTTTTGCCGCCCGAGCGTGCGGTCCACGATGGACACCGTCCCGCCTGTTTCATTCCACATGTTGACGTGCTCCTTCGCTGTCGTAGAACACCGGACTCGCGATCTTCGCCGCGATCTGTTTGCCGCTCGCGAGCGGAATCGTGACGGTCGTGCCGATCTTGTCGAGACCGCCCTTGACGACCGCCATCGCGATCGAGCGTTGCAGAATCGGGCTGTAATAGCTCGACGTGACGTGCCCGAGCATCGGCGCGGTGTCGCCCTGGAACGGACCGGCGACGATCTGCGAGCCCTCGGGTATCACGAACGACGCATCCTCCGCGAGCAGCCCGACCAGTTGCTTACGTCCCGCCTTCGCGGTGTCCGAGCGGGCGAGCGAGCGCTTGCCGAGAAAGTCCTTGGACTTCGCGACGAGCCCGCCCATGCCGAGGTCGTGCGGCGTCATCGAGCCGTCCGTATCCTGGCCGACGATGATGTAGCCCTTCTCCGCGCGCAGCACGTGCATCGTCTCGGTGCCGTACGGCGTGATGTCGAACTCCGCGCCCGCGGCCATCAACGCTTCCCACACCGCGCGTCCGACGTTGGCCGGCACGTTCACCTCGTACGCGAGTTCGCCCGAGAAGCTGATGCGCATCACGCGCGCCGCCGCGCCCGCGACGGTGCCTTCACGATACGTCATGAACGGAAACGCCGCGTTCGCGAAGTCGATGTCGTCGCAGACCTTTTGCAGCACCTTGCGGCTCATCGGGCCGACTACCGCAAAAGTAGCCCAGTGATCGGTGACCGACGCGAGCCGCACGCGCAGGTCGGGCCATTCGGTTTGCAGCCAGCGTTCGAGCCACGTGAGCACACGCGCCGCGCCGCCGGTGGTGGTCGTCATCATGTAGTGCTGCTCGGCGAGGCGCACGGTCACGCCGTCGTCGAAGATCATGCCGTTTTCGTCGAGCATCAGGCCGTAGCGGCACTTGCCGACTTCGAGCTTGGTCCACGGATTCGTGTACACCCAGTTCAACAGTTTCGCGGAATCGGGGCCCTGAATGTCGATCTTGCCTAGCGTCGACGCATCGAGGATGCCGACGCTTGTGCGCACCGCGAGCGCTTCGCGCGCAACCGCCGCGTGCAGATCCTCGCCCGCTTTCGGGTAATACCACGGACGCTTCCAGTTGCCGACGTCCTCGAACGCCGCGCCGTGTTCCACGTGCCATTCGTGTACCGCCGTCTTGCGCACCGGATCGAGCAATTCGCCCAATTCCCGGCCGGCGAAAGTGCCGAACGTGACCGGCGTGTAGTTCGGCCGGAACGTCGTCGTGCCGGTCTCGGGAATGGTCTTACCGAGCGCCTGGGCGAGAATCGCCATGCCGTTGATGTTGCCGAGCTTGCCCTGGTCGGTGCCGAAGCCCATCGCGGTGTAGCGCTTCACGTGTTCGACGGATTCGAAGCCTTCGCGCGCCGCGAGGAAGATATCGGCCGCCGCGACGTCGTTCTGGAAATCGACGAACTGCTTGGGCCCGCGCGTGGCCAACTCGCGTCCGCCGACGAGCCACAGCGGTTCCAGCTTCGTTTCGCTCAGTTCGGCGACCTGCACCGGCTTTGGCCGCGCGACGATGTGCCCGGCCGCGCGCGCCGCTTCGACGCCGGCGTCGAGCGCGAAGCGGATGCCCTGGCCGAGCGTGAAGTCGCCCGCGCAGGCGCCGACGCTGGTCTCAGGCTGGACCGCCTTGCCCGGCACGAAGCAGGCCTTGTCGTCATGCCAATGGGCCTTGCCGCCCGACTGCGCGAACAGATGCAGCACTGGGCTCCAGCCACCCGACATCGCGAGCAGATCGCACGGCAGTTGGCCCTGCTGAGCGGTGATTTGCCCTTTCGCATACGAAGCGAGCGACACCGACGCGACGCGCAGCTTGCCATGCGCCGCCGTGACGACCGTGCCGTTCAGCACCTTGATGCCATGGCGGCGCGCAAGCGCGGGCAGCGTGCCCTTCGATTCGCCCGCGCGCGGATCGATGACGCTCACCTGCGCGCCGGCCGCCTTCAGGTCGAGCGCGCATTGATAGCCGTCGTCGTTGTTCGTGAACACGATCGCATTGCGACCCGGCAGTACCGCATACCGATGCAAATAGCTCGACACCGCCGACGCGAGCATCACGCCAGGCAGATCGTTGTTGCCGAACACGATCGGCCGTTCATGCGCGCCGGTCGCGAGAATCACGCGTTTCGCGCGGATCTTCCACAGCAGTTCGCGCGTGCCCTTGCGCTGCGACACGGGCAGATGATCGGTCAGACGCTGCGTGACCGTGACGAGATTGTGGTCCTGATAGCCGAACGCGGTGCTGCGGCTCAGGATCTTCACATCGGGCAACTGCCGCAATTCGTCCTCGATTTTCCGCACCCACTGCAGCGCGGGCTTGCCGTCGATCTCCGCGCCGCAGGACAGCAGCGAGCCGCCCAGCTCGGGCTGATCGTCGACGAGCGTCACGCGCGCGCCGGACAAGGCCGCCGCGTGCGCGGCCGCGAGCCCGGTCGGGCCGCCGCCGACGACCAGCACGTCGCAATGCGCGAAGCACTTGTCGTAGCGGTCCGCGTCGCGCTGTCGCGGCGCGGTGCCGAGGCCGGCCGCGTCGCGAATCGCTTCCTCGTACTTCGGCCAGAGTTTGCGCGGCCACATGAAGGTCTTGTAGTAGAAGCCCGCCGGAATGAAGCGCGCGATCTTCTGGTTGATCGCCATGCGGTCCTTCTCGATGCTCGGTTTCGCGTTCACGCTGCTCGCGACGAGCCCCTGATACAACTCGACCTCGGTGGCGCGCGCGTTCGGCACCGTGTAGGCGCCGGTCTCGAGCTGCACGACCGCGTTCGGCTCCTCGACGCCCGCGGTCACGATGCCGCGCGGCCGATGATATTTCCAGCTGCGCGCGACGAAATGCATGCCGTTCGCGAGCAATGCGGACGCGAGCGTATCGCCTTGATAACCCTGATACTCGACGCCGTTGAACGTGAAGCTCAGCGCGATCGCGCGATTGATGCGCCCGCCGGTCGGGAGTCGGTCTTTCTGGCTCATGATGCTTTGCCCTCTTGTGCCTTTACCTGTGCGTTTGCTGCCTGTGTATCGGTACTGTCCAGCGCCAGCAACGGACGCTCGAACGTCTGATAGCCCTGGAACGCATAGCTGACGGTGTCGCGCTGCGCCTTGAACCAGCGGCGGCAGCCCTGCGTGTGGAACCATTGCTCGCGATGCACGCCGCGCGGGTTCTTGCGCATGAAAAGGTAGTCGCCCCATTCCTTGTCGGTGAGCTTGTCCGTGTCGAGCGGGCGGGCGATGTCCGCCTCGCCGCCGCACGAGAATTCGGTTTCGGCGCGGGGACCGCACCACGGGCATTCGATCAGCAGCATCTGTGTCTCCTTGTCGACTAGTGGGCCACGGCGGCAGCGCCATGCTCATCGATCAGATGACCGGTATAGAACCGGTCCAGCGAAAACGGCGCGTTCAACGGATGGGGTTCGTCCTTCGCGATCGTGTGCGCATAGACCCATCCCGAGCCGGGCGTCGCCTTGAAGCCGCCCGTCCCCCAGCCGCAGTTGAAATACAGTCCCTTCACATCGGTCTTGCTGATGATCGGGCACGCGTCCGGCGACACGTCGACGATGCCGCCCCACTGCCGGTTCATCCGCACGCGGGAAAACACCGGGAACATTTCGACGATCGCCTCGAGCGTGCCCTCGATGACCTGGAAGCTGCCGCGCTGCCCAAACCCGGTGTACTGATCGACGCCCGCGCCGATCACGAGATCGCCCTTGTCGGACTGGCTGATATACGCGTGGACCGCATTCGACATCACGACCGTGTTAACGACCGGCTTGATCGGCTCCGATACCAGCGCCTGCAACGGATGGCTTTCGAGCGGCAGCCGCACGCCGGCCATGTCGGCGAGCGTCGAGGTGTTGCCGGCCGCGACCACCGCGACCTTCTTCGCCTTGATGAAACCCTTCGTCGTGTCGACGCCCGTCACCTGGCTGCCGTCGCGGCGAATGCCGACGACCTGGCAGTTCTGCACGATATCGACGCCGGCCTGATCGGCGCCGCGCGCGAAGCCCCACGCCACCGCATCATGCCGGGCCACGCCGCCGCGCCGCTGGATCGATGCGCCGAGCACGGGGTAGCGGCTGTTCAGATTGATGGTCGGCTCGAGTTCCTTGATCTGCGCGGGCGTGAGAAATTCGGCGTCGACGCCGTTCAGGCGGTTCGCGTTGACGCGGCGTTCGGTGTCGCGCACGTCCTGCAGCGTATGCGCGAGATTCATCACGCCGCGCTGGCTGAACATCACGTTGTAGTTCAGATCCTGCGCGAGCCCTTCCCACAGCTTCATCGCCTTCTCGTAGAGCGCGGCGGATTCGTCCCACAGGTAGTTCGACCGCACGATCGTCGTATTGCGCGCGGTGTTGCCGCCGCCGATCCAGCCCTTCTCGAGCACCGCGACATTGCGCACGCCATGCTCCTTCGCGAGGTAGTACGCGGTCGCGAGACCGTGCCCGCCGCCGCCGACGATCACGACGTCGTATTCACGTTTAGGCTCGGGGCTGCGCCATTGCCGCTCCCAGTTCTCGTGATACGACATCCCGTTGCGTAGCAGGCTGAATATCGAATAGCGGCTCATCGTCGTTCCTTGGCGGTTTTGCAGATGCGGTGTAGCGGTTCAACACTCGATGACGTTCACGGCCAGTCCGCCGCGCGACGTCTCCTTGTATTTCGTCTTCATGTCGGCGCCGGTTTCGCGCATGGTGCGGATCACACTGTCGAGCGACACCACGTGCTTGCCGTCGCCCTTCATCGCGAGGCGGGCCGCGTTGATCGCCTTGATCGCGCCCATCGCGTTGCGCTCGATGCACGGAATCTGCACCAACCCGCCGACCGGATCGCAGGTCATGCCGAGGTTGTGTTCCATGCCGATTTCGGCGGCGTTCTCGACCTGGGTCGGCGTGCCGCCCATCACGGCCGCGAGCGCGGCGGCGGCCATCGAGCAGGCCACGCCCACTTCGCCCTGGCAGCCCACCTCGGCGCCGGAGATCGACGCCGTTTCCTTGTAGATGATGCCGATCGCCGCGGCGGTCAGCAGGAAGTCGACGATGCCGGCGTCGTTCGCCGCATGCATGAATTTCACGTAGTAGTGCAGCACTGCCGGGATCACGCCGGCCGCGCCATTGGTCGGCGCGGTGACGACCCGGCCGCCCGCGGCGTTCTCCTCGTTGACGGCCATCGCGTACAGGTTGACCCAGTCGAGCATCGACAGCGGGTCGCGCAGCGATTCCTCCGAGTGTGCGCGCAAGCGCTCGCACAGCTCGGCCGCGCGACGCTTCACGTGCATCGGGCCGGGCAACTCGCCGCGCGCCTTGCAACCGCGCTCGACGCATGCGGCCATCGTGCGCCAGATCGCCAGCAGGCCCTCGCGCACGTCGTGCTCGGGCCGGGTCGCGCATTCGTTGCGCAACGTCACTTCGGCGATGGACAGGCCGCTTTCGCGGCACACGCGCATCAGATCGTCGCCGGTGCGAAACGGATACGGCACCTCCGCGTTGGCGCGCCGGCCGTTCACGCGATCGCCGTCGCGATTGACGACGAAGCCGCCGCCGATCGAGAAGTACTCTTTTTCGACGAGCAGTTGACCGTTCTCGTCGAAGGCCTGGAAGCGCATGCCGTTCGGATGCACGACGCCCGAGCCCGGCGCGCCCGGCATCAGCTTGCGCAAGAAGCCGACATGTTCGCGCTCGTCGAACGCGACCGGATGCTTGCCGAGCAGCACGAGCTGTCGGGTCTCGCGGATCGCGCGCAGCCGCGGCTCGATCAGCTCAGGATCGAGCCGGTCGGGCAGATTGCCTTCGAGGCCGAGCAGCACCGCCTTGTCGGTGCCGTGGCCCTTGCCGGTCGCGCCGAGCGAGCCGAACAGCTCGGCTCTGACGCGCCGCACGAAGCCGAGCAGATTCGCGTCCTCGATGTGCGATGCGAAGCGGCATGCGGCGATCATCGGCCCGACCGTGTGCGAGCTGGATGGACCGATGCCGATCTTGAACAGATCGAAGACGCTGACGTTCATGGCGTGCCTTGTGCGTTGTGTCTTGCGTGTTGCGATGGCCGGAAGCGCTTCGACTCGACTCATGCGCCCGGACGGAATGTGCGTCTATTGCACCGCACGCCGGGCCGGATCGATAGAATAAAAACGGCATCGCAATGGGATGGCGTCGTCAGGTGAACCGCCAGGCGGGTCTTCCGGCGCATTTGCGATGACTTGGGACGCATTTGCGACAGGCGGCCCGATTGCGGCCGGCAATGCTGAAGGTCCGTGGTGCTATCCTCGCTTCACCGTTTCGGTCAACGTTCGTTCCTCTTTCGCCGTTCTTTTCACCGACCCGCCGCGCGCATGAATTCCGCTGAAACGCTTGCCCCTCCCTCACTCGACACAGCCACGAAGCAGCGCATCCGCTTCGGCATCATCCTGCTGCCGAACTTCACGCTGACCGCATTCGCGGGTTTCGTCGACCTGCTGCGCCTGTCCGCCGACGAAGGCGACTTTAGCAAGCCGGTGCGCTGTTCGTGGAGCGTGATCGGGGAAACCCTGGCCCCGGTGCGGGCGAGTTGCGGCATCCAGATCACGCCGTGGGAAACCTTCGAGACCGCCGGGAAGTTCGACTACGTGGTGGTGGTCGGCGGACTGCTGCACTCGGGGCCGGCCGCGAGCGAGGCGACGCTCGCGTTCATCCGCCGCGCCGCCGCCCGCGACGCGACGCTGGTCGGCATGTGCACCGGCGTGTTCTCGCTGATGCGCGCGGGCGTGCTCGACGGCCATCGGATCTGCGTGAGCTGGTTTCACTACTGGGATTTCATCGAGCGCTTTCCGTCGGTCGACGAACAGATGCTGGTCGCCGACCGGCTGTTCGTGATCGACCGGCGGCGCATCACCTGTTCCGGCGGCCGCGCGTCGATCGACGTCGCCGCCGCGATCCTGCTGCGTCATTTCGAAACCGCCACGGTGCAGAAGGCGCTGCGCATCCTGCTCGTCGACGACCTGCAGAAAGGCAACGCGCCGCAGCCGCATCCGCCCGGTCTCGCGCCGGCCTCGCATCCGAAGGTCAAGCGCGCGATCCTGCTGATGGAGCAGCACGTGGGCCGCGCGCTGCCGCTTGACCAACTGGCGGGCAAGCTCGATCTGTCGCCGCGTCAGCTCGAACGGCTGTTCAAGGCGCAGACCGGCAAGGCGCCGCAAGCCTACGCGAAGCAGGTGCGCCTGCGCACCGCCGCGTGGTTGTTGACGAGCTCAGACAAAACCGTCGCCGATATCGCGTCGAGCTGCGGCTTTTCGGACGCCTCGCACCTGGGACGGGAATTTCGCAAACAGTTCGGCGTGCCGCCGATGATGTATCGCGAGCAGCGCGGCACGGCGGAGCAAGCCGACGACGGCTCGTGCTACGACGAAACGTTTCCGGGCCGCGCGCAGGCGATCTGAATCCGCGCGGCACGCGAGGCCGCGGCACCCGCTACTCCGGCATGCGCCGCTCGACGCTCGGCGCATGCCCGAACTGCGCGCGATAGGCCTTGCTGAAATGGCACGGAGAATGAAAACCGCACACCGTGGTCACGCGCGCGATCGACGCATCGGTATTGCGCAGCAGATCGCGCGCGCGGCGCAGCCGCAAGCTCAGGTAGTAATGCGTCGGCGACACGTTCAGGAATAGCTTGAACATCCGTTGCAAATGACGCTGCGACAGGTTGACGAGCCGGGCGAGTTCGTCGAGCGATAGCGGCTCCTCGATGTTCGCTTCCATCAGCCGCACCACTTCGATCAGTTCGGTGCGCGACAGGCCGACCCGCGCGTCGACCGGAATGTGCTGGTAATCGGTCGAGCCGCGAATCCGCTCGACGATGAATTGCTCGGACACCTGCGCGGCCACCGAGGCCCCCAGCCGCATGCCCACCAGATGCAGCATCAGATCGAGCGGCGCGGTTCCGCCGGTGCAGGTCAGCCGGTCGCGGTCGATCACGAACAGTTCGTCGTCGAAATGCACATGCGGATAGCGCTGGTGCAACGGCGACATGTCCTCCCAATGCACGGTCGCGCGATAGCCGTCGAGCAGCCCGGCCGCGAGCAGCGCATACGGACCCGTGCAGATCCCGCCGAGCGGCACGCGGTGCGCGGCCGCCTCGCGCAGCAGCGCGATCACCGCGTCGTTCACATACTCGCGCACGTGCCAGCCCGCGCACACGAACAGCAGGTCCGGCATGCCGGCCTCGGCGAGCGTGGTGGTCGGTTTCACCGTGATGCCGTTGCTCGCGCGCGCCGGCTCGCCGTCCGGCGTGATCACCGACCACCGGTAGTGCTGCGCGCGGCCCACGTAGTTCGCCATGCGCAGCACCTCGACCGCGCTCGTGAACGCGATCATCGAGAAGTTCGGCAGCGTCAGGAAGCCGACGTGCGCGACGGCGCACAGCCGCGCATCGGCTTCGGCGGAGGCGATTGCGTCGCGCTTCATGGACGTATCGAATCAGGCCATCAACCGTGTTGCGCCGCCGGCTCGCGGCGCACTTTCATCGCATTGCGCAAACCGGCGAACAGGGGCGCGCGTACCTTGCCCGGCGCCCGGCCGAAGCTCTCGGTGATGCGGTCCAGAATGATCGCCAGCATCACGACCGACATCCCGCTTTCGAAGCCGAGTCCGATATCGAGCCGCTGGATGCTCGCGAGCACGTCGTTACCGAGGCCGCCCGCACCGACCATCGACGCGATGATCACCATCGACAGCGCCATCATGATGGTCTGGTTCACGCCGGTCATGATCGACGGCAGCGCGTTCGGAAACTGCACCTTGTACAGCAGTTGCGACGGCGTGCAGCCGAACGCCTGTCCCGCTTCGACGATTTCGCGATTCACGTGCTTGATGCCGAGCGCGGTCAGACGCACCGCGGGCGGCATCGCGAAGATCACCGTCGACAGGATGCCCGGCACGCGGCCGAGACCGAACAGCATCGCGGCCGGAATCAGGTAGACGAACGCGGGCATCGTCTGCATCAGATCGAGCACCGGGCGCACGATCATTTCGATGGCGCGGCTCTTCGCCGTCCAGATGCCGAGCGGCACGCCGAGCACGAGACTGATCACCGTCGATGACAGCGTGAGGCCGAGCGTGATCACCATCTGATCCCAGAAGCCGGTGCCGTAGATCAGCAGCAGCGCCGCCAGCGTGAACAGCGCGAAGCGCCAGCCGACGCGCCACAAGCCGATGCCGACGAAAAACGCCATCAGCGCCCACATCGGCACGGCCTGCAAACCGTGCTCGACCGCCGCGGCGAAACTCTCGATGACCTTGCCGATCGTGTCGAAGGTCTGCGCGTCGTGATCGAGCAGGTAGTGAACGCCGTGATCGACCCACGCGCCAACTGGAATGACTTCAGACATGAGAACCTCGATGGCGCGTGAGAACGTTCAGCACGTTCGTCTTGTTGACCGAACCGCAGTAGGAGCCGTCCGCTTCGACGACCGGCAGCGGCGCGCGGCTCGCCACCACGCGCGCGACCACGTCGTCGAGCGGCGTGCTGCGGCGGATGCATTCGATCTGGTTGAGCTGCGGCGACGCGCTGCCCGTCGCATCGCGGCACACGAAGCCGCGAATCCGGCGCTCGCTATCGAGCACGAACGCGTAGTCGGCGCTGCCGTTGAGCGTCGCGGCGACGCTCGACGCGTCGATCTGCGGCGCGTGCATCAGCGGCACGTCGTCGGTCTGCATCAGATCGCCGGCCGTCAGATAGCGGCTCGTGTCGATGCCTTCGAAGAACGCTCGCACGTAGTCGTCGGCCGGGTTCTTGATGATTTCCCGCGGCGTGCCGATCTGCACCACGCGCCCGCCCTCCATGATCGCGATGCGCGTGCCGATGCGCATCGCCTCCTCCAGATCGTGCGACACGAACAGGATCGTGCGCTGCTGCTCGCGTTGCAGATCGAGCAGCACGTTCTGCATCTCCTTGCGCTTGAGCGGATCGAGCGCGGAGAACGCCTCGTCCATGATCATCAGCGACGGGTTGACCGCGAGCGCGCGCGCGAGCCCGACGCGCTGCTGCATGCCGCCCGACAACTCGGCCGGCAGTTTCTGCGCGAACGGTGCAAGGCCGACCTGTTCGAGCACCGTCAGCGC
Organism: Paraburkholderia sp. 31.1; assembly: GCF_014397645.1. Lineage (NCBI taxonomy): Bacteria > Pseudomonadati > Pseudomonadota > Betaproteobacteria > Burkholderiales > Burkholderiaceae > Paraburkholderia > Paraburkholderia sp. 31.1. The sequence goes on along the minus strand of NZ_VZQN01000012.1, from coordinate 42,216 downwards.
CCGCGCCTCGCGCTCCTTGCGGCCGACGCCCGCGACTTCGAGGCCGAACGCCGTGTTGGCCAGCACGTTGCGCTGCGGCATCAGCGCGAAGGACTGGAACACCATGCTCATGTCCTTGCGGCGCAGCGCGGTCAGCTCGGCGCGCGGCACGCCCGCGACATCGCGGCCGTCGATCAGCACCTTGCCGGCGCTGGGCTCGACGAGCCGATTGATCAGGCGAATCAGCGTCGACTTGCCCGAGCCGGACAGGCCCATCAGCACGAAGATCTCGCCCTCGCGAACCTCGAACGATGCGTTGTGGACGCCGACGATCTGACCGGTGCGGGCAAACACCTCTTCTTTCGTGGCGCCGCCGGCCAGCATCGCGAGCGCCTGTTTCGGGTTGCTGCCGAACACCTTGCACAGCCCTTCGACCACGACCTTGGGGGAATTCATCGAGTGCTCTCCTCGCTTGCGGACGTCCGTCCGCGCTGTGCCTACATAGTTGCCAGAAAAAAGTGCGGCTAACCGACTAATTCCGACAACCACATGAGGAAATGCGACACCCGGTCATGCCGTGGACGTTCGGCGCGGCGAGCAAACCCTTGGGAGAACGATGTGGGAGAAAGGATTGACGCGGGTTGGCCCGCGCACGGAGCGTGTCGCAACAGAGCAAGCGGCGCTCCCGGACGGCGGCGCGCGCGAGAGGCCTGGAGGCGCGGGGTTCAGGAAATCGACACGCCCAGCAAGCGCCCGACGCCGAACGTGAACCCTGCCGCGATGAGCCCGATGACGATCTGGCGCAGCGCCGAAAACCCCGCGCTGCGTCCGTTGAACAACGACGTGAACACGCCGATCAACGCGAGCGCCAGCATGCTCAGCACGACACACTGCACGATTGCGCTGACGCCGCGCGTCCACAGGAAAGGCATCACCGGGAAAATCGCGCCGAGCGAGAACAAGCAGAACGACACACCCGCCGCCGACCACGGATTGCCGCCCAGTTCCGCCGGATCGAGACCGAGCTCCTCGCGCGTGAGGGTGTCGAGCGCCTTGTCCTTGTCGCGCATCATCTGCGAGGCCACGCGTTTCGCCTCGCTCGCGTCGAGCCCTTTCGCGCGGTAGATCAGCGCGAGCTCGTGCTCCTCCGCTTCGGGCTGTTCTTCGATCTCCTCGGCTTCCTTGGCGATCTGCGTGCTCGCGAGTTCGCGCGCATTGGTGACCGACAGCCATTCGCCGAGCGCCATCGAACAGGCACCGGCGATCAGCCCGGCGAGGCCGGTCAACAGGATCGCCTTGTTGCCGGTGCCCGCGCCGGCGACGCCCATGATCAGGCAGAAGTTGGACACGAGGCCATCGTTCGCGCCGAGAACCGCCGCGCGCAGATCGTTGCCCGACGCGGCGCCCTTGTGCCACGACTCGGCCGCGGCAATGCGCGCGCCGGACGACAGGTTGGCATTGCCGGTGCTCGCGAGCGTCTGCACGATGGCCGCGTGATGATGTTCGTCGGCCGACATGTGGCCCGCGTCGCGTTGGCCTTGATATTTGTTGCGGTCCGCGTATTCGGCTGCGGCGAGCGTCGGCAGCACGAAGTCCGCCCCGCACACGCGCACGAGCCCCTTCATCAGACGCGTCTTGACCGCATGGCCACGGCCCTTCGGTTCGATGCCATTGGCTCTGAGCTTGTCGGCCCACACTTGCGCGTGGCTGTGTTCGGATTGCGCGAGATCCTGATAGACCTGCTTGCGGGTCTCGTCTTTCTCGACCTGTGCGAGCGTCTCATAGAGGGCGGCGCTGTGCAGTTCGTCGGAGAGATTCGCCTTGTAGCGTTTCACTTCATGTTTCGTTGCCATGATCGCGCCTCGCAACTGCCCGGCGCCTCATCAACGATGAATGCCACGCCGGGCGTCCGCCTGTCCGTTACTGGCTGGCAGGCGCACCAACGCCGGCCTTCTTCTGGGCTGCCTGCAGCTTGTCCGGATAGTTCGGATCGTTCTGCGCCGGCTGGTAGCCCGCGTCTTCGAGTTTCTTCAACTCGGCGTTCTTTTTCGCGCGGGCCTGTTTGCGCTCTGCCTTGCGCTCGGCCTTGGTCGGCTTTGGGGTGGTCGTCGTCGCGCCTTCCTGGGCTGCGGCATCCGTCGAGCCCTGCGCGAGCGCGAGCGGAATCGTACCGGCCATCAGTGCGACGGCCGAAACCCCCAGCATGATTCGTTTAATGGCGAAGCTCTTCATCACTGATATCCCCTGAAAAAATTGGCAATAACGTACGAGTTGCGTCTGCGAATCGTGAACCACACGCCGGGTCGCGCAGCCTCCACACGAACCCGTCAACGGGAGCTTACTGCCAAATAGCGGGATGCGGGTCGGGAGCGTGGACGGCCCTTGGCGGCCTCGTTTTCAGAATTCTCCGGGTTTTGCCGAGATTGACTCATGAACAATAGTGGCGCGGATCGATTTCATCCTCTACTCGGACCGTCGCTTCGTTCACATCTTTCCGCCGATCGTGCTCTATCTATGAAACGCATCTCTACGCGTGTCGCATTGTTAGCGGGTCTCATTGCCGTGCTTTATCTCGGTCTGTTCGACCATACTCCGCAAGGAAGCGAGTGTCGCAAATCGGCACCTGTCCACGGCCTGTACACGGCAGAGCTTTGCCTGTTGCGATGGATTCCGGGCCGCAGTGGAAGCCCTGAATATGTCGGCCGGCTATTCGATGCAAAAACCGGGAAGCTGCTTGCACAGCGCACGTTCAGCACGCCAGTCCCCGATCTCTTCTGGTCAACGGGTCTGCGATACTCGCTGAATCCGTATTCGCCGCCCCGTTATCTCGGTCCGTCCGTCGAATTTTCCCGCGGAGATGGCGGTGAAGGAGATTCGAGTATTTCGTTACCTCCGTCGTTCTGGGACGAACTAGCCGCCGCGCGCCCGCACTTATAGTCGGCTGCGTCGTATGCCAGTGCCTGTGTCTCACCGTGCTGGAATCAAGCCGCACGCACTTCCTTCCGCGATTCAGTTTTTTGGCATGTCCGCGCCGTCAGGAGTATCTTTTAACCGCGCCGGAAGCGCCAACACCACCACTCCTCTACAAGACAGACGCTTCCCAGAGTCCAGACCTGCTCGACAAAGCGCGGCGTTTCTAACATGCAACGAAGCGACATCAACTTATCGAGGATGGTGAAACAGTGAAAACAGTCAATCTTTTGAAGGTGTTCGGTATTGCATTGTGCGTGGCAACCGCATCCAGCGCCTATGCCCAGGCGAGCGACGCGCAGGCGCCCGCCGCCACGGCAGCCGCGCCGGCCACGACCGCCCCGTCGACGCGTGCGGCGGATCGCAAGCTCGGCCGCGACGTGCGGCGCGCGCTCGGTAAAGCGCCGGGCTTCAATGTATCGAACGTGTTCGTGCGGGCGCGCGGCGGCGCGGTGACGTTGACCGGCTCGGTGCCTCAGGGCGACATGATCCAGCAGGCCGGCGATGTTGCGAAAGGCGTGCCGGGCGTGACCTCGGTGACCAACAGACTCACCCTGAGCCTGCCATCCCGCGGGAGTGGCGGGAGCTGAGCACAAGCTGGACGCAACTCAGCGCCGCACCAAGCCCACCACATATCTGCACACCTCGGTGCCCGCATTGAAGAACTCGCATTCGACCGGCGCACCGAGTTGCAAACAATCCCCCGCTTCGAGCCGGTGCGTGAGCGCGCCCTCGCGAAACGTCAGCACCCCTTGCGTGACCCAGATCTGCTGATGCTGAAACACGAACGCATCCGACGGATAAGGCACCCTGACCCCAGCCGGCAATTCGATTTCGAGCAGTTCCAGCACGCCGCCGGTCGGCGGTGAAATACGCCGCCGCGTATAGCCGGTTTCGGGGTCCTCCCACAGCGACTGGTCCGCATGACGCACGAGCCGCTCGCCGGTCTGCTCGGCGAGTGCGAGCAACGTGGACAGCGTCAGCCCGAACGCGCCCGACAGCCGCCCGAGCACCGTCGCGGTCGGACTCGCCTCGCCACGCTCGATCTTGCTGATCATCGCCTTCGATACACCCGAGCGCTCGGCCAGCTCGGCGAGCGACCAGTTGCGCGCCTCGCGCTCGGTCTTCACGCGCGCGGAGATCGCCTGGGTCAGATCGATGGCGGAAGTTTCGGACATGGCGAGTTGTCGGTGCAGAGGTGAGTACCGCGAAATTATATCGATGCGATGCGGCGGCGGGCGTGCAAACGGCGTTCAAAGCGCCCTCATCCACGTCAGCGAATCATGTCTTGCATAGTGATTTTTCGTCCACTATATTAAACGCAACGCCATCGCCCGAACCCGCTCGTCAGCAGGAACACACCATGCCGAAGGAAATCGTTCTCAACGCGTTCGACATGAACTGCGTAGGCCACATCCAGCAAGGGCTGTGGACCCATCCGCGCGATCAGTCCACACGCTACACGGATCTGCAGTACTGGACCGACTACGCGCGCAAGCTCGAAGCGGGCCTGTTCGACGGCATCTTTTTCGCGGACGTGGTCGGCGTCTACGACGTCTACGGCGCCAGCCCGGACGCGGCAATCGGCGGCGCCGTGCAGGTGCCGGTCAACGATCCGACGCTGCTGATTCCGGCGATGGCCGCGCTCACGCGGCATCTGTCGTTCGGCGTCACGTCGAATCTGTCGGTCGAGCAGCCGTTTCTGTTCGCGCGCCGCATGTCGACGCTCGATCATCTGACGCGCGGCCGGGTCGGCTGGAACATCGTGACCGGCTATCTGGACAGCGCATCGCGCGCGATCGGCCTGAGCGGCCAGATGGCGCACGACGACCGCTACGATCTCGCCGACGAGTACATGGAGCTCGTGTACAAGCTGTGGGAATGCAGCTGGGAAGACGGCGCGGTGCTGCGCGACAAGGCCGGCGCGGTGCTGCGCGACAAGGCGCGCGGCGTCTATGCGGACGCGTCGAAAGTCCACGTGATCCATCACCACGGCAAGCAGTACCGCGTCGATGCGATGCACCTCGCGGAGCCGTCGCCGCAGCGCACGCCGGTGCTGTATCAGGCCGGTTCGTCCGCGCGCGGCAAACAGTTCGCGGCGGCACACGCGGAGTGCGTGTTCGTCAACGGCCAGGCGAAGCCGGCGGTCAAGACGATCGTCGACGACATCCGCGCGCACGCGGTCGCCGGCGGCCGCCGCGCCGACGACATCAAGGTACTGCTCGGCCAGACCGTGATCACGGGCCGCACCGATCAGGAGGCGCGGGAGAAATTCGAGGAGTACCGCCGCTATGTGAGCTCGGAGGCGGCGCTGGTGCATGCGGCCGCGTCGCTTGGCATCGACTTCGCGCGCTACGACCTCGACGAGCCGATCGAAACGGGCAAGAGCCAGGCGATCGTGTCGAACGTCGAAGCGATGACGCGCGCGGCCGGTCCGCAATGGACGAAGCGCAAGCTGCTCGAACAGATGGTGCTCGGCAGCCGCCAGCAGCCGCTCGTCGGTTCGGCCGACAAAATCGCCGACGATCTGATCGCGTGGACCGAGCAAACCGGCGTCGATGGCTTCAATCTGTCGCGCACCGTCGTGCCCGAGTGCTTCGACGATTTCATCGAACTGGTCGTGCCGCTGCTGCAGGAGCGTGGCGCGTACAAGCGCGCGTATCGTGACGGCACGCTGCGCGAAAAGCTGTTCGGCCATGCGCGGCTGCCTGAGAGCCACACGGCGGCGCGCTTCCGTTCGCCGGCTTGCGCGGCGGCGCTGGACGACGAGCCTCGCGGCTAACTCGACCACCGTTGTTTTGGCGAACCCGACTTCCAGCAGAGGCCCCCATGCTTGACAAGAGCACGTTCCGCGACGCGATGGCCGGGCTTGGCGCGGCCGTCAACATCATCAGCAGCGACGGCAAAGCCGGCCTTGCGGGCTGCACCGCGTCGGCGGTCTGCGGCGTCACCGACGAGCCGCCCACCCTGCTCGTTTGCATCAACCGCAGCAGCCGCAACAACGCGGCGTTTCGCAGCAACGGCAAGCTCTGCGTGAACGTGCTGAGCGCCGAGCAGCAGGCGCTTGCCGCGCACTTCGCCACGAGCGCGCTCGCGATCGAAGAGCGCTTCGCCGCCGCGCAATGGGACGACCTCGCAACCGGCGCACCGGTGTTGCAGGACGCGCTCGCGTCGCTTGACTGCGAGATCGAGTCGGTGACCGAAGTCGGTACGCACACGGTGTTCTTCTGCGCGGTGAAAGCCGCGCGCACGCAGGACGCGGGCGATGCGCTGATCTACTACGGCCGCCGCTATCATCGCGTCGGCGAGCGCTCGGTTCACGCGACGCCCGCCGCTTCACCTGCCCCGCCCCACCCTCGCCAACGGCCCGGCCGCGATCGTCCGGCCGAATAGCGCGGCCGCGGTGCGCTCCGGATCGAGCGCAATACTTTCGCTCGCTGCACCGACGATCAACGCGTCGAGCAAAGCAGTCAGCGTCGGCTCACGCGACTCGCCACGCCGACGCGACGCGAACGCCCGTCCGCCGCGATCGCAGGTCGCTCGCCCACGGAATCCTCGATCGCCCATCACACCTCCGTCCCATCGTCATTGCACGCCGTTGTGCGATCAACGCGTCACGCCCGCACGACGCCCGTCATCGGTCTGCCCGCCATGGTCCGGCCAAACAGCGCTGCCGCCGTCCGTTCGGGATCGAGCCCGAGACTTTCACTCGCGGTGCCGGCGATCAACGCATCGAGCGAGGCGGTCGGCTTCAGGTCGCGCGACTGATACAGCTGATGCGGCGCGAGGCCCGGCCAATCGGCAATCACGCGTCCGCCCTGCACCGACCCGCCGAGCACCATCGCGACCGAGCCGGTGCCATGATCGGTGCCGCCCGTGCCGTTCGCGGCGGCGGTCCTGCCGAACTCCGTCGCGACCAGCACCGTGGTCTTGCTCCACGATGACCCCATGCCGTCGCGCAACGCCGCGAGCATCGTGTCGAGTGCCTTCAGTTGATTCGCGAGCCGCGCGTTCTGCGCGCTGTGCGTGTCCCACCCGCCGGTCTCGATCATCGCGATGCGCGGACCGTCGTCGCGCACCAGAAAACTGGCCGCGAGCTTGCCGAGGCTCGCCGGGTCCTGGCGCGCGCCAGCGTCGCCCGCAAGGCCGCGCGCCGCCATCGCCGATTCCCACAGCGCACGCAGCTGCGCGTCCTGCTCGTACAGTTGCGACACGCGCGCGAGCAGATCATCGGGCGCCTGCGGCAAGGCCGACGGTGCATACGACGTCACCGCCGCGGGCCCGCGCAGCGCCATCGGCACGGTCGGCGCGAACGCGATCGCGTTTTCGCGGGTGGCGGGCAGTTGCGCGGCGAGCCGGTTGAGCCAGCCGTCCTTCGTCTGATACGGCGACGTGCCGCCGGTTTCCAGCACGTTCTGTCCGTCGAAATGCGAGCGGTCGCGATACGGTGAGGCGACCGCGTGCACGAACAACGCCTCGCGCTGCGCGTACAGCTTCGCCATCTGCGCGAGCGCCGGATGCAGCGCGAACGTGCCGTCCAGATGCGGCGCGTTCGACGTATCGATCGCGAGCGGCCCGCGCAGCGTCGCATACGCGGGGTCCGCGTACGGCACGACGATGTTCAGCCCGTCGGCCGCGCCACGCTGGATCACGAACACGAAGCGGCGGTCGGTCGCGACATGCGCGAACGCAATCCGCGGCGACACGAGCAGTGCGCCGGCACCGGCGGCGGCGACGCTCAGAAACTGACGGCGTGACAGCATGGCGTTCATCTCCGTTGAAAATCGGGCGATACGAGCAGCAGCGCGATCGCCGTCGATGCGCTTTCCGCGCGCGCCACCGCCGTGGCCGTCGGCTCGCTGAGCGAGCCAGCCAGCAAGGTCTGGCCGAGCGAGCGCGCATCGAGCCGGTCACCCACGCGCGCGGCGAAACGTTGCGCGACTTCGACGCGGCGCACGAGCGCATCGGGCGCGGCCCAGCTCGCGGCGATATCGTCGTAGCCGGCGGGTGAACCGGGCCGCCACACCGGCTGGCCAAGCTGCGTGAGGATCGGCGCGCTCTGCAGATTGCCGGGCTCGTGCCAGCCGAGTCCGCGCATCGACGAGATGGTCCACTCCCACGGCGTCTTGAACTTCACCGCGGCCGGCGACCACGCTTGCGGCGTATCGATCAACGCGCGATAGACGGCCGGCAGATCGCCGTCGCTGCGCGCGAACGCATCGGCCAGACGTTCGCTGACGCCAGGTGGCGGATCGTCGGCGACGAAATGGCGCGCGAGCTTCGTGCCGATATGCTGCGCGGTGGCCGGCGCGTGCGCGAGGTCGTGCAGGATCGCGAGCGCCTGCTGTTCGCCGGCTTCGTCGTAGCGGCGTCCCATGATCGTGCGCGAGCCGGGCTCGTGCAGCGCGGGACGAAACACGAAGCTGCCGGGTTCGCCGTTCTGTTCCAGCGCGCGCCGGTTTGCATTGGCGCCGCCGCTCCCCGGATTGCCGACGAGACTCCAGCCGGTCAGCGCACGCGCAAACTCGGTCACGTCGTCCTGGCTATAGCCGCTGCGCACGCCGAGCGTATGCAGCTCCATGATCTCGCGCGCAAGGTTCTCGTTGAGTCCGCGTTTGTTGTCCGGATTGCGCTGCGCGGCGCGCAGCGCGGCCATGCTGTCGGGACCGACCGAGCGGGTCTGGTCGAGGAACAGCTGCATGGCCGGATGACGCTCGACGGCCACCAGCATGTCCTCGAAACGGCCGAGCACGTGCGGGCGAATCGCCTCCGCTTCGAACGACCCGGCGAGCGCCGCGACGCCGGGCTTTTCGGTCGACACCGCGAAGTGATTCGCCCAGAAATGCACGAGGCGTTCGATGAACGGCGTCTGCGTGGTCAGCGCGCTTGCGACGCGCGCATTGACCGACGAGCGGTACATGTCGAGTATCTCGACGCGCAGAGCTTTTCTTTCGGCTTGCCTGGCGGCTTGCGCGTCGGTCTGGCTGGGTGCTGCGGTGTGGTTCGCATTCTGGCTCGGGTTGGTCTCCTCGCCCGCCTTCTGTTTCGACTGCTGCTCCATCTGCATGCGCTGCTGCACGAGCTGCGTCGACAATGCGATCGAATCGGGTTGGTTTGCCCACGCGTCGGGCCGCGGCTGATATTGCTCGAACTGCGCGAGCAGCCAGCCCTTCGGATCGGCGGGCGGCGTGTCGTCGGCGCGCGCGCCGAGGCCGAAGCGGTTCAGTGCGATCGCCGCGGCATTCAGGTTCGGTGAGTTGGCCATACGATCCTCGTCGGCAGGTAGGACCCCTGCATGTCCGTTAAACGGTCGACACGCTGAAATCCGTCGCCATCGCGCGCATTTTTTATTCGCTCGATGCGGCATTCGCCGCCGGTTTTTTCGCGTTCGGCGCCGGCTGCGCTTCGCGCCATTGCCCGCGCAACTTCAAACTCTCGGCGAATTCGACGCGCTCCTCGGGCGTCAGCGTCGCCGCGAAATCGGCGACGCTCGCTTCGACCATCGCGCGCAGGCTGACGTCGGCCGCGCGCGTGCGCGCGAGCGCGGCATCGAGTGCGGCGCGATCGAACTTCGGCGCGGCCAGCAGACGCAGCACTTCACGACGCCCTTCGCGAGCGTCGCGCGCATACTGGCGGCCGTCGCGCCGCGCGCTCTTCAGGCCGTCGATAAACGCCTGCCGCTGCTGCGCCGACAGCGGCTCGGCGGCGAACCGCAGCGCGCGCCGGTCCTGCGCCGCCGCCGGCGGATTCGCACCGTGCGCGGCGAACCATTGATACGCGCCGCCGGCGATCGCGCCGAGCAGGAACACGTTGAGCACCACCGAGCCCAGCAGCGCAAATTTCCACGAGCGCCCGTTCATTCGCCGCTCCAATCGGCGGAGCTGCCGCCGAAGCTCGAAGTCAGATACGAGGATTCATGCACGACCGGCGCGTTCTCGGTCAGCACGAAGAACGACACCGCGAACGCCCCCGCCACGCCGCCGAGCAGCCCGACACCTGCCACCGCCGCGCCCGACCACCACAAGCGCCAGCGCGCGGCTGGGCGTCGGGACGGCGCGCGGTCGATGATGCGACGCTGCAGTTCGAGGCTCGGCGGCTCGAGTTCGTCGGCGGCGAGCCACGCGTCGAGGCTGGCCGCGTCGCTCAATGCCGCATCGGCTTCGTCGCGATGCGCGCGCGCCCACGCCTGCGCGGCTTCGCGTTCGCGCTCCGGCCAGCGGCGCGCGTCGGCGCCGTACGCTGCAACGATCTGATGGAATCTTTCGGGCGTCATGACTTGTCCTTGCTAAGGCCGCTGCCGGCCAGTTGAGCGCGCAAATTGCGCCGCGCGCGGCCCAGCAGACTCTCCAGCGCATCGACGCTGACGCCCATCAAGGCGGCAGCGTCGAGGTTCGACATCTCCTGGTAGTAGGTCAGCACGAGTGCCTCGCGCTGTCGCGCCGGCAGCGCGGCGAGCGCCGCGCGCACGCGCGCGTGGTCGGCTCGTGCTTCGAGCCGCGCGTCGGGCGGCGCGGCGGGATCGGCCGAATCGGGCAGTTCGTCGCTCGGGTCTTCGCGCCGGCCGCGCAGACGGTCATAGCAGAGATTGAGCGCGACCCGATGCATCCACGTGTCGAACTTCGCTTCGCCTTCGCGCCAGCGGGCCGCCTGTTTCCAGATTCGCACGAAGACCTCCTGCGCGACGTCCTCCGCTTCCATGCGATCGCCGAGCATGCGCGTGGCGAGCGCAAGTAGCCGCGGCAGCTTGCGCGCGACCAGCGAGCGGACCGCGCCGGGCTCCGCGCGGCCCACCCGCGCGATCAGCTCGGCGTCCGGATCGGGTGGTGCGTCGCTCAAGGCGTGCGGCTCGGTCGCGACATCACGCGCGCGCTTTCGCGTGAGGACCGCATCACGGGATCAACGTCGTTCACTTGCCGCCGCTCCTTCAGCTGTCGTGTCGTTATGTTGTCGTGCCGCTACGCCGCTATCGGGCCAGGTATCACGTACGCGGTCAATATACGACGACCGCCGGCCGGTAATAGGCCGGGCGTGCCGGATAGACCACACAGCCGGCGAGCGAGGCCGCCAGCAGAATCATCACGAGTGTTTTCATCGCAAGCCTCGTTCAAGCCCAATGTCCTTCGATCCAGCGCCAGTGCGGCCCACGTTGCGCCCAATGCCCGGGCACCCAGTGATAGCCGACGCGCACCGGCTGCCAGTGGCCCGGCACCCACGCATAGCGGCCGTGCTCCCAGCGCCAGCGGCCCTGATCCCACACATAGCCGTCCCGTGGCGCGGGCACGACTTCGACGCGCGGCGGCGGCGGTGCCATCGGCGCGATCATCACTTGTGCGGAGGCGGGCGCGGCGGTCAGCGTGGCCGCGCAGCACAGCGCGGCGCTCAGCGTGGAACCGAGCAGACGAGTGATGCGGTTGGTGTCCATGTCGATTTCTCCCTTCAAGGCTGGAACAAGTCGGCGCCCAGGACGGCCCCGTTTCTACTTGAACGCGGCAGCGGAAGAAATCCGTCGCGCTATTGGCAAAAAAGCACGAATACAGTCGGGCTCACGAAAGGCAATAGTCGGCGTATTGCCCGAAAACTTTCATTTTTTGATGGTCCAATGCCCGGGCTGCAATCAATGGCGTCGGCCGTTACGCTTCTAACAACAATTTCCAGCACCGTTCATACCTATCGATGGAAGGGCTGGACCGCGAATGTGGAGCCACCAAAAAATGTTTCGTAAAGCCCTTTTGCCCATTCCGTTTGCCGCCGCACTGTTCGTGCTGAGCGCATGCGGAAACAGCAACGTCAGCTCTCCTTCGACTGCATCCGCGCCGGCCTCCGCACCGGCTGCTACCGTATCCGCCCAGGACGCGTTGGCCACGGCAACGCCGATCAAGCACCTCGTCGTGATCTTCGGTGAGAATCGTTCTTTCGATCACTACTTCGGCACCTATCCGAACGCGCAGAACCCGGCCGGTGAACCGGCGTTCACGGCGGCGAACACGCCGGCCCAGATCAACAATCTGAATCAGAATTCGCTTCTGACGAGCAACCCGAACTTCCTGAACACGGCGAACAACGCGGCCTCCGCAGGCAGCGGTATCAATCCGTTCCGCCTCGACCGCAGCCAGGCCAACACCAACGGCCAGTCGCACGACTACATGAAGGAACAGCTCGCCTACGACAATGGCGCGGCGGACCTGTTTCCCAAGTACACGGGTAACAACAGCGCCGGCAGCGGTTCGACGTTCGGCACGCCGGGTCTCGTGATGGGCTATTTCGACGGCAACACGGTCACCGCGCTGTGGAATTACGCGCAGAACTTCGCGATGAGCGACAACATGTACACCGACACGTACGGTCCGTCGACACCGGGCGCGCTCGAGGTGGTTTCCGGCCAGACCAACGGCGCTATTCCTGCGAACGGTGCCGCTCAAGGCGACAACGTGATCGCCGACGGCGCGGGCAGCTTCACGATGAACGGCGATTCCGACCCGACCGGGGACGTGTGCAACACCTCGACGTCGAGCGGCCAGGCCACGCTGAGCTCGAATAACAAAAACATTGGTGACCTCCTCAACGCGAAAGGCATTACGTGGGGCGGCTTCATGGGCGGCTTCGACCTGAGCGCCACCAACTCGAACGGCACCACGGCGTGCAAGCGCAGTACCTACTCGTCGGTCCTCGGCGCAACGAAGACGGACTACGTACCTCACCACAACTGGTTCCAGTACTACGCTACGACGGCCAACCTGGCGCACACGCGCCCGACGTCGACCCCGCTGATTGGACAGACCGACCCGCTCGATTCGACGGCGACGCCGGTGCACCATCAATACGACGTCAACGACTTCTTCACGGCCGTCTCGGCGGGCAACTTCCCGTCGGTCAGCTACCTGAAGGCACCGGCCGTCGGCGATGCGCACCCGGGCAACTCGGATCCGATCGACGAGCAGGCGTTCGTCACGAAGGTCGTCAACTTCCTGCAACAACAGCCGGACTGGAAGAACACCGCCGTCATCATCACGTACGACGATTCGGATGGCTGGTACGACCACGCTTATGCGACGCCGACGACTTCGTCGTTTGACGCCACCGCCGACCAGCTGAACGGCGCCGGCACCTGCAACGCAACGGGCGCGAAGCAAGGCGTCGGCGTGACAGGCGCGGCTGTCAACGGCCGTTGCGGCCCGGGAACGCGTATTCCGCTTCTGGTGATCTCGCCGTACGCACGTAGCAACTACGTCGACCACACGGCGATCACTCAGGCTTCGGTTGTCAGGTTCATCGAAGACAACTGGCTCGGCGGCACCCGCATCGGCAACGGATCGCACGATGCGGCGACGGGGAGCATCGCGTCGCTGTTCGACTTCACCAACGGTGGCAAAACGCCGGCGTTGTACCTCGACACGAACCTTGGCACCAAGCTGTCGGCTCCTCCTGCAACGAACTAAGGAGCCACCCGTTTATCCGTCCGTTCTGCCGCACAGGGAAGTACGCGGTGTGACGTTCAGGGAACGGAGCTGTTGATGCCCGTCAATCAGTGATGACGTCGAGCCAGCCGGTACGGTGGCTCGACGTGCTTGTTTGCAGTTCAGCCTGACTACCGCTATCGCCATGAATCGTCGTTCGAACGCCACCTTGTCTTCGCAACTACCCACCGCAAGCGCCCCGTCCCCTCGCGCTGCGAGCAGCATGTGGCGTCTCCTGATCCTCCGGATAATTCTGGGCATCGTGCTGCTGGGCGCCGCTCTGGTTGGCTACGCGCTGATCTATCCCGAGCGTATGCCCGCGGCGATCGGCGATACGGTCGAGAATCTGACGGGCCTCAACGCCCATCCGGTCAAGCTCCAGCGTCCCCCCGTCGCGCCCCTTAGCGCGGTCGCGGTACTCGGCAGGGACCTGTTCAATGATCCGTCGCTTTCGGCGTCGGGCAAACAGTCGTGCGCGTCGTGCCACAGCGCCGCGCACGCTTTCTCGCCTCCCAACGACCTGACGGTACAACCGGGCGGCCTTCACATGACGGAAGCGGGCTATCGGCCGGTGCCGTCGCTCGCGTACCTGTATCGCCAGGCGCCGTTCAGCATCGGTCCCGATCAGGGCGATACCGACGCCGCACCGGTCAGCCTCGATACGCAGGCCTCGGCCGCGCTAGGCGTGCAGCGCGCCCAGAAAACCGCGGGCGTTGCGCCTGCCGCGCCGGCTATGGTGCCGCAAGGGGGACTCTTCTGGGACGGCCGGGCAAGCACGCTGCAGGACCAGGCGCTTGGGCCGCTGACCAACCCGGTCGAGATGGCGAACCCCGATCTGGCTTCGGTTGCCGACAAGCTAAGGCACTCGAAGCACATCGATACGCTCAGACAACTCTTCGGTCCGCACGTCGTCAACGATCCCGATCTGCTCGTGTCGGAAGCCATGTTCGCGATCGCTCGGTATGAATTCGAAGACCCGGCGTTCCATCCATTCTCGAGCAAATACGACGCCTGGCTCGAAGGACGTGCACGCCTCACGCAAGCCGAACTACGTGGCTTGCGTCTGTTCAACGACAAGGACAAGGCCAATTGCGCGGGTTGCCACCTGAGCCAGCCGACGTCGGACGGCCTTCCACCTCTTTTTACCGACACGCAGTATGAAGCGCTCGGCGTGCCGCGCAATCGCGAACTTGCGCCGAACAGGAATCCGAAGTTCTACGACATGGGCATTTGTGGGCCCTTCCGGACCGACATGGCCAAGGAGACGCAGTATTGCGGCATGTTCCTGACGCCGACACTACGCAATGCCGCCGAACGCAAGACGTTCTTCCACAATGGCGTGTATCACGACCTCAAGCAGGTGCTGGACTTCTACAACCTGCGCAATACGTCGCCGGACAGAATCTATCCGCGCGATGCGTCGGGCAAGGTGCAGAAGTACGACGATCTGCCGCCGCAATACCATGCGAACGTGGATGTGGCCGATGCGCCGTTCGACCGCAAGTTCGGCGACCAGCCCGCGATGACCGATCAAGACATCCAGGACATCATCGCGTTCATGAAGACGCTGAGCGACGGGTACAAGGACTGAGCACCCGCGCTGGACGCCGCCGCGCTGCAGCTTCCAGGCTGCGGCACGCGGCCCGGTGCGGTATCCTTGCCGGTCCGCGACCTTATCCCTACCCTCCCCGATGGCCGATTTTCCTTTCGACGCCGTGCTCTTCGACTGCGACGGCGTGCTCGTCGATTCCGAACCGATCACGAACCGCGTGCTCACCGAGATGCTCGGCGAGCTCGGCTGGCATTTGAGTGTCGAAGAGACGATGTGCATCTTCGTCGGCAAGATGGTCAGGGACGAAGCCGCGTTGATCGAGGCGCGCACCGGCTTCGCGATCACGGCCGGGTGGCTGGCGCAGTTCCGTGCGCGTCGCAACGTGGCGCTCGACAATGAGTTGCGCGCGATCGACGGCGCGCCTTTCGCGGTCCGCGCGCTGCAGCAGAGGTTGAATGGACGCATCGCGGTGGCGTCGGGCGCGGATCGCATCAAGATCGAATTGCAGCTCGTGAAGGCCGGCATCCTCGACTGCTTCGACGGACGCATCTTCAGCGGCCACGAAACGCCGCGCAGCAAGCCGTTTCCCGACGTCTACCTCGCCGCGGCCGCGGCACTCGGCGTCGAGCCGACACGCTGTGCGGTCATCGAGGATACGGTGACGGGCGCGACCGCGGGCGTCGCGGCCGGCGCGACGGTATTCGGCTATTGCCCGACGCACCTCGGCCATAGCAGCGCGACCGCGTTGCATGGCGCGGGCGCGGTGCACGTCTTCAGGGAGATGGCCGAGCTACCGGCGTTGCTCGCGGGATGGGGCACGCGCTGATCGACCGACGTGTTGGCGGTTGAACGACACCGGCTTGCCGCAAGTTGGCCAACGCCGATCAGTTTTCGACTGCGCAGATCCGGTCGATCAGCGCTCGACCCAGCACAGACGTTGAATCCCGCCGCATGGCATGGTGCGTGCAACTGGAACGACCGGGCGCAAAGCATTTGCGCGCTCGATACCCATCCAACGTTGCCGGAGATTCATCATGTCGAACTTGACCCTTGCCGACCTGTCGCGCTGCGACGACCTCGACCACGCAGCTGCACAGTCCGTGCGCGGCGGCCACTCGTGTTTCCCGCACGAATACCCGCCTTCGTGTTACGGCGAAAAACCGCCGGTTCGCGGCCCGTCGTACTACAACCCGCCCTCCTACAACCCCTGCCAGCCCGTGCATTACGGCTGCGGGCCGGTCTACACCCCGGTCTGCCATCCGGAGCCGGTCAAGATCGTGCCGCTGTAAGCACGAGGCCCAGCGCCGCTGCGTACGACGGCGCAATCATGCATGGGTTGCGGCCCGGGTTGGTACGATCGGGCCGCATCGCGCGCTTCGTGCTCTTATTTGAAGTCCCCTTCGCGTGCGGTAAGTCGGGTTCCGGATGCGCTCACGCAAATGAAAAAAGCCACCGGTCCTTCGACCAGTGGCCTTTGAAACACGTCGCCGAGGCTAAACGTCGACGGCGTTAAACCTTCGCCACACGCCCGTACGTATCCTCGAACCGCACGATGTCATCCTCGCCGAGATACGCGCCCGACTGCACCTCGATCAACTCGAGCGGAATCTTGCCGGGGTTCAGCAGCCGGTGCGTGACGCCGAGCGGAATGTAGGTCGACTGATTTTCGGTCAGCATGATTTCCTTGTCGCCGTTCGTCACGAGCGCGGTGCCCTTCACGACGATCCAGTGCTCCGCGCGATGATGATGCATCTGCAGACTCAGCTGCGCGCCCGGATTGACGACGATGCGTTTGACCTGGAAGCGCTCGCCGCTATCGATGCCTTCATACGACCCCCACGGCCGCACCACGCGACGATGCGTGACCGACTCGTGACGCCCCATCGCATTGAGCTGCGCGACGATCTTCTTCACGTCCTGCGCCTGATCCCGATGCGCGACCAGCACTGCGTCCGCGGTCTCGACGATCACGACGTTCTCGAGCCCGATTGCCGCCACCAGCCGATGCTCGGCGCGAATGTACGAGTTGCTGACCGCCTCGGTCAGCACGTCGCCGATCAGCGCGTTGTTCTGCGCATCTCGCTCGGCGATGTCCGCGAGCGCGGTCCACGAACCGATGTCGTTCCAGCCGAGATCGGCGACCGCGACGACGGCCGCGCATTGGGTCTTCTCCATCACCGCGTGGTCGACGGAAAGGTTCGGGCAGGCGGCGAACGCCTCGGCATCGAGACGCACGAAATCGTAGTCCTGCTGCGCGTTCTGCAGCGACAGCTCGGCCTAACGCGCGATCTCCGGCTCGTAGCGGCGCAGCTCGTCCATATAGGTCGACGCCTTCAGCATGAACATGCCGCTATTCCAGTAGTAGCGGCCTTCATCGATGAAGCGCTGAGCGGTCGCGGCATCGGGCTTCTCGACGAACGAGTCGACCGTGAAACTCTGCGTGCCGTCGATCAGCGGCGCGCCCGCGCGGATGTAACCGTAGCCGGTATGCGGCTCGGTCGGTGCAATGCCGAACGTGACCAGACGCCCGTCTTTCGCGATCTGTGCTGCCGCTTCGACCGCCTTCACGAACGCGGCCTCGCCGGCGATCACGTGATCGGACGGCAGCACCAGCAGCAACGCGTCGGGCGCGTCGCGCAACGCGAGCAATGCCGCCACGGCGATAGCCGGCGCCGTGTTACGGCTCGCCGTTTCCAGCACGATGCGCGACGAACCCACGTCGACCTGGCGCAGTTGCTCGGCGACAAGAAAACGCTGCTCGTTGTTCGTGACGACGATCGGCGCGGTCACATCATCGATGCCGCGCAGGCGCAACGCGGTTATCTGGACCAGCGTGTGTTCGCCGGTCAGTGCCAGATACTGCTTCGGGTAGCCGCCACGCGACATCGGCCACAGTCGTGTGCCGCTGCCGCCGCAAAGAATCACGGGATGGATGTGCATTTTTCAGGTCCTCGTTTGTGTCTTATCAATCGACTGCATCGTGCATCTGCGTCTTGCTTGCGTCGTCCGTTGCTGGCCGTCTTTTTTCCGCGCCACTTATTGCTTGCCAAGCCACTCCATTCGCACCGACTTGAGCTCGCGCGGCAAGCGCGCCGAAAGCGGCGCGCGGCGCGGCAATTCGACGAAGCCGAGACGCCGGTACAGCGCGTATGCGCGCTTGTTGCTCACCAACACGTCGAGCACGAGCTGTTGCCGATCGTGTTCGCCATGCGCCGCGCGAGGCTGCACAGTCATCAACTCACCCGTGCGCATGGCATCCGCAAACAGCGTGCTGAAAACACCCGTGCCGCGCAGGCGTTCATGCGTCGCGCAGTGCACGATCAGCGTCTGCGACGACTTCGGTGCCGGCAACTCGCTTTCGAGCACAAGGCCGCGCAACAGCATGCGAACCGTGCGGCGCAGGCCGAAGAACAGCAGCAGCATCAGCGCGACATGCGGATCGTCGAACCATGTGTTGCGTCCGTCATGGAGCGCTAGCACCGCGACCGGCTGGTCGCCTTCAGTCACGGCCACACGGTGGCGTCGATACGAAAAGCGCCCGAGCTTCGATGCAAACGCAAACGCGAGAAACTCGGTGCACGCATCGGCTGGCTCGCCGAGAAAGAAACCGAATTCGTGCACGCCCGATGCGAAGATCAGCGGCGCGCACGCTTCGGCATCGCCGGCGCGCGCGGCACGACAGCGCAGCGCGGGCGGTTCGTGTTCGTGATCTGGCGAGTCCGCGCGCGCGGGATCTACGGCATACATGACAGGCTGCCCCGTGTTTGATTGTTGCGGTGTGGTTAGCGAGCGATGCGCCTGAGCGCGACGATCGTGCGGCTGATCTGTTCGGGTTCATGCGTCGAGCAGATGAAAAAGCGCAGGCGCGCCGCCTTTTCCTCGACGGCCGGATAGAAGATCGGCTGCACGTTGATGCCTTCGGCGAACATCGCGTTCGCCCATTGCGCGGCCTTCAGCGTGCTGCCGGAAATGATCGGCACGACTGCATACCCCGCGCTCTTGCCGGTATCGAGACCGGCGGCACGCGCCTCGTCGATGAACTGCCGCCCGCGTGCGCGCAAGCGCGCGACCCGCTCGGGTTCGGCGATCAGACGCTCGAGCGCCGCGAGCGACGCCGCCGCCAACGCAGGCGCGAGTCCCACGCTATACAGGAAGCCCGGCGCGAGGTGCCGCAGGATATCGATCAACGCCTGCGTGCCGGCGATAAACCCGCCGCAACCGGCCAGCGTTTTGCTCAGCGTACCCATCCAGATATCGACGTCGCCGCTCGCCACGCCGCAATGCTCGCGCACGCCCTTGCCGCGCTCGCCGAGCACGCCGAGCGAATGCGCTTCGTCGACCATCAGGAACGCCGCATGACGGCGCTTGATGTCGACGAATTGCGCGAGATCGGGAATGTCGCCGTCCATGCTGTATAGGCCTTCGATCGCGATCAGCACGCGCCGGTAGTCGTGCCGCACGCGCGCGAGCAGTGCGTCGAGCGCCTGCCAGTCGTTGTGCGCAAAGCTCAGCCGTTTGGCGCCGCTCAATTGCGCGCCCTGCACGATGCTGTTATGCGCGAGCGAGTCGTGCACGATCAGGTCGCCAGGACCGAACAGCGAGCCGATCACGGTCACATTGGTCGCGTGGCCGCTGACGAACACGACGCAATCGTCGACCTCGTAGAACGACGCGAGCGCCGTTTCGAGTTCGCGCTGCACGGGCCGCTCGCCCGCCACCATGCGGCTCGCGGACGCCGACGTGCCATAGCGGTCGATCGCCTCTTTCGACCGCGCACAGACGTGCGGATCGCCGGCGAGGCCGAGATAGTTGTAGTTCGCGTAGTTCAGATACTCGGCGCCGCCGATGCGCGTCGTCGCGCCGGCCACCCCCTCATGCACGCGAAAGAACGGCGAGCGCACCTGCAGCTTGTCGCCCATCTGCCGCAGTATCTCGACCTGCTGATAACCCGGCATGCTTTCGAAGCTGCACAGCTCTGCGCGCGCGGCGTCCTGCGCCGCGCGAGTGCCGCTCGCCGCGAGCGGCGCGCCCGGCTCGCGCGCCTCGTCGGACACGCGCTCCAGCTGCCTCATCAACGCCTTCGCGGCGAGTTGCTGGCGAAGGTGATCACCCAGTCCCATAGTGTTTCGCTAATCCTGTACGTTCAGCTCGCGAATTCGGCCCATTCCCACGCGTCGCGATCCGCGAGCAGCGCGGCGACGAGCCGGTAGTTCATTTCGTGACTCGGCCGCAACGCGCTCACGCGGCCCAGCAATGGCGCACCGGCCATCGCCATGTCGCCGACCAGATCGAGCACGCGGTGCCGCACGAACTCGTCGGGCACGCGCATGCCGCCGAGCACCCGATTGCCGACCTCATGTCACAATTGGTTGTTACACCTAGAGTCCGCCATTGGATTTAAGATTGAGGCTCCCCAACACATACCGATGTCCTACGTGAACAAACCTCTGTTCTTCATACATCCGCCGAAATGTGGCGGTTCCACTGTTATTTCCTTTTTTGACCTTAATCTCGATCGCGATAAATTCATCAATTTCGTGTGGGGTGGGGTATCTCGGGAAAAAACGCGAGAGCGATTTTTGGCAAGCGGAATCGGCGGCGGTCATGATCCTATCGGCATTCATCGAGACCTCAAGATGCCGTTGGAATATTGCAGTATTTTGCGCAACCCGCTCAGTCGGCAGACCTCGCATTACTGGTTCGCGCGTAACGGAAAAAACGGGGGCGTCGCGCGCGGAGTTTCGGTTTCCGAGGCTGAAGCGCTGGCGCAAGGCGGTGAATTGTCGCTGGACGACTGGGTGAGCGAATCGTGCAGCGGCAAGAATCTGTTCGTGCAAATGCTGAGCGGCCATGGCCGCGTGAACCGTGAAAGCCTCGAAATCGCGATTGAGAACGTCCGGCAACATATCCCGACAGTCGGTCTCTGTGAAGACATGAGCGATTTTCTGCTTCGTCTTTGCGGTAGAACCGGAATGCGTTTGCCGTTCTTCATCCGGACGAATGTGACGGAAGGCGTGCCCAAGGAGCGCTCGCCGCTATCCGAACGAGCCCGTAAAAAATTTGTCGAAGACAACCAACTGGACTACGAGTTGTACCAATACGTGTGCGATGACATCACACGGGAAAGGGAGTCGTACGGCGCTATTTATACCCGGGCCATAGACGCTGTTCGCCTGATTCAGCGGCAGATCGATGCTCTCGACAATCCCTATATTTATACCGGTAAGTCGAACATGTTCGGATTCGACGAAAATCATTTGCGCATGGTGCGCGAAGTCGCTACCTCGGCTGATCTCTCTCCGATCGATGCATATATCGAGCTGGCGCATTCGCGTCGCCGCGAATGCGGCGACCTGTTCGATGGTTTCGTGGACGCAGTGAATGACGACATGGTGCACGGCTGGGCGGTGAATCTGAGCGTACCGGACAAATGCGTACCGATTGAAATATGGGTACGGGAAAAGCTGGTTGCGACGACGCTGACTGGCAACCCGCGGCCGGATGTGGCTGCTGCGGGCTATGGGTCCGATCGTTGTGGCTTTGCTGTTCGGTTACCGGAGGAGGCGCAGGAGGGATTCAGGGTCAAGATTGCAGGATCTGTGCAAACGATACAATGTGCGGGGACTTGGCAGCGGGGTTGGCATATGGCGTGAGACGCCGTCCTGGTCCGGTCGTGCCCACTCGCGTTTGAGCACTTCAACGAACATCATCCTCATAGCGCGCTGAAGTACCGCTCGCCACGCGAGGTATGAGGCTTGTCAGCCTCTCCAAGGACAATCGGACACCGAAGACCGTTTCTGGCCAACTGTTGCCCCACGCGGTCGGCCGTAGCCGGACCCAGAGTGTGCGAAAACGCATTGATCGCCTAAACTGAATCAACGCACTGAGACCGGGTGAATCATGAAGCGATTTGTTGAAGGCGATGACCGCTAGCAGGTCGCACTGCTTCCCGAATGCGTCGATGACTACATCCGACAGGACAATCCGGTCAGGGTCATAGATGCTTTTGTCGACGAGCTAAACTTTGACGACCTCGGTTTTAACGGTACCACTCCAGAGTCACCGGACGCCCGTCCTACCATCTTGGCGTGCTGCTTAGGATCTACATCCAGGGCATCGAAGCCAATTGCATACAGCTCGGCCTGGAAACCAGGACGCTCAGCCATTCAAACGAAGCCGATGCGGTGGTTACCCACCGCATCGCCCGAGAAAATGTCCGGAGCACATACCCGCAGCGTCATATCGTCTTCGCCTCCGCAATGTCGGCCAACCGTCGCGCATACGCGCGTGCGACTGCCTCAACTGAGTAATCGCGCTCGATGCGCGCCTTCCCCGCCAGTGCGATGCGCTCACGGAGTGGCGCATCGTCGATCATGCGTTTGAGCTGTTCCGCCGCGATCGATACCTCCGGATCGCACCAGTACTGACCTTCGGCGAACAGGTAGTCGCCGGGGCGCAGCGGCACGAGTTCGCCATCCACGAGGAACGCGGTGTCGGGTTCGCAAAAGTCGACGTTGCCCGAGAAGTTCGTGACCACGACTGGCTGCCCCAACGCCATCGCCTCCGCGATCACGCGGCCGAAGCCTTCGCTACGGTGCAGCGAAATGTAGGCGTCGCAGCAGGCCATGAGGTCGGTCGAGTCCTGGCGGCTCAGGCGCTCGGACACGATGTGGATGCGGCTGTCGCCCGCAGCCAGATCGAGCACGGCGCGCCACACCGGGTCGTCGTCGCGCACGTTCATCGCCTTGATGACGAGCCCGACGCCTGCCGAATGATCGCCGAACGCCAGCTTGAACGCCCGCACGCCGGCGAGCGGGTTCTTGCGGCTGAGCCAGGAGTTGCCGTCAAACATCAGGTAGAACAAAAATCCGTTGGTCGGCAGGCCAAAGCGCTCGCGCTTCGGCTCGACAGGCGCCGGCACCTCGACCGCCATCGGCATGTGATAGACGGGCGTGTCGCCGAGCGGGCTGTAGACGCTCTGGACGAACCGGCTCTGCGCCCAGATCTCGTCGACCATCTGATGCACCTTGCCGAACGCGCTCGGCCAGTGAGGCAGTTCCCACGGCCACGCGCCGATCTTGTACGTCGGTGCGTCGATCAATTTACGGCCGCCCTCCAGCGCAAGGCGCACCATTTCCGGCGCCGGCAGGCAGATCAGGCTGATGCGATATCTGAGCTCGTCGCTGATCAGGTGATCGACCGAGTGTTCGAGGCGCGCGGGTCCCGCCATTGGCGCGTTGATCAGCGTGACCGGCGTGGACGACAGTTGCAGTACGCGGGCGGCCATGCGGGCATCTTCGCCCAGGCCGAGCACGCCTTGCGGGAAGCCGATCACGTTCACGCCGTGGTCATAGCCGACCCCTTCGAGACGCGCGCGATAGCGGGCCGGCTCGCGCTCGTGGTCATCGCTGTCGTCTTTGGCGCTCTCGACCCGCCGTATCTTGAGCGATCCAAGCAACGGATATTCGACTTCGGCCCACTCGTTCCACCAGCTCACGAGCTGAGCGCGACCCGCTTCCGTGTTCATGTCGTAGACGCTGCGCAGATCGGCACGGTCATTCGCGATCAGAATCAGAAAGCGCGGCAGCAACGAGGTATCAGCCTGCTGCTCGTTGTCGATGCTGGACAGCACGTCGGCTAGACGGACAGCCGACCATTTAATGGCGCGATACTCGTGTTGTCCGTCTCTGTCCCACCACGACAAGCACTTGATGCGTCCGACGAAGCTGTCCAGCGAGCAGAACTCTCGCAGATCCGTTCGCTCCTCGACGATCATTCGCAGGAAGCGCGGCACCGGCAGCCCGTCGGGATGCTCGCCCCATTCCATCTCGAACAGCGGCGCGGGCACCATGGGCGGTACCCACTTGATCACGCGATACTGGGACTGACCATGTTCGAGCCACCACGACAGGCAATTGAGCCGACCGACAAAAGTGTGCAGCGAACCGAACGCGGCGTGGAGGTCCGACCGTTCCCCGACGATCTGCGACAGAAAGCGCGGCACGTGCGGGCCGTCGTCGACGGCGGGCTGCGTGGGTTCGAGTAGCCCGCCGCCGATAGGCGGCTGGGTCCACTTGATCCGCTTGTACTCGAGATGGCCGTGCTCCGCCCACCAGCTCAGGCAAGCGAGCCGGCCGGTCAGCGTAGTCAGGTCGAAGGCGCTGCGCAGATCGGGGCGCCCGGTCGTAATGAGCGCGAGAAAGCGCGGCAACGGTATGTTGCTGGACTGGGGCGCGTCGATCGGCTCCAGCAGTTCGGGCCAGGAAATCGGTTCGAGCAAGGTTTCGGCGAGGTGCTTTGTGTCGAGCACGCTCGGTGCGGTCGCGCCCAGCCAGTATGTAACTGCGTCCGGATGCTGATCGATCAGCGTATCGTTATCGAGTTGATGCAGATATTCAAGATCTTCCTGACGAAGCGCCCAGTGGAAATCCGGGTATGTCTCACGCGCCGTCATTTCCCACCAGAAGTACAGCGTGACCCGATCGTCCAGCGTATTCGAATCGAAGGGCGCGAGGTCGGCTCTGAATTTCACCAGAAAGTAGATCGCGCTCGGCAGGCAGAACTGCTCTGCCGGCGACGGGTGCCAGTACTCTGCCAGCCACTCTGTCTTGTTTTTCGGTTCCAGATTAACCAAGTTTTGCAATCCCTGAAGGCCATGCGAAGGAACGTCGTCGGCGGTCAGCGTCAGTTTGGGCGAGCAATGATGGACGCTCAATACCAGATCGCCCCGGCGCTGCCGGACCAACTCGGGTTCCTGATTGAAGCGGCTGATTTTTTTCGACGTATGGGTTCGCAAATCGCCGACGCCGAGCACCACGCTGCTGTGCTGAACCGGGTACGCCCGATTCGCGCCCACGTTCGCCTGCAGCGACAACGAAATCATTTTTTCGAGCCAGTCGGCGTTGATGACTTCGATGTCGTTGTTCATCAGGCGGACGAAGTGGGCCGTGCTCGCCAGCGTGATGCGATTATTCAGCGCCGAGTAGTTATTTGCGAATGAAATAAACGTCCTGGTTGTCGTCCCAGCCGCCAACGATACGTTCCACGATCGTAAGTTTGTTTTCTTCGCAGAAAGTCCGAAGCCAGCGTTCCGGAATCATCGAAACACCGTAACTTTCCCCGAAATCTTTGGCGACTTTGGCTCGCGACGAATTTTTAGGTTGAGATTCAACAAAGGCGTATTCTCCAGCATCGTAAGAAGAAAGCAGGCGTTTTCGCGCTTCTTCTCCTACCGAATAGCAATCGGTTTCACTTAGACGCTCTCTCGACCGCGCGCCGTGTGTGGTTACGACAGCAATGCCGCCAGACCGAAGCTTGCCGAACAAATGCTTCATTGCAGCTCGGCCGTCTGCCAGCGACAGATGGGTGACGAAGGACTCCAGTGCAGCGACGTCGAACTTTCCGTTTTCGATTGAGGCAAATTCAAAGAACGGGGCAATGATGTCATGCCCGTGTACGCCGAAGGTCGAACGGCAAAAGTCTACAGCCGGCGCCACGATATCTGCAACGTGGACATCAGATGACGTGAACTTCTTAACGAGATGCCGGGTGGTGCGTCCGTAACCACAGGGAAGCTGAAGGATTGTTGGGTTTTTGCTACCGACCAACCTGGCAGCTCGCTCCACAAATTCCGCCATCTGCGAACCGGCCGATTCATAGTGGGCTATAGAACCCTCGAACACGTCGTCGTTGGGGTGGATCGGTGCCGCAACTGCGATTTCGACTTTCGGTCTATCGGCGGCGCCGGCGGCGACAGACTCGGCGAATACCTCATCGACACCTAATTCTTTCAGAGCATTTCGGATTGTCAGATTTTCGGCACGGTCTCGCAGACCCAGCTGATTTTTAACAGTCTCACTGAGTCGGGTAATTCTGCGTCGAGCCTCGATCAACGCGGCGACCTGCTCGTATTCGCGTAAGCGCTCGCCACTCAGCTTGCCTTCGGCCCCTGCGACGCCTGTCGAATTACTCAGATCAGATTTGATGTAATAGTCACCGACGATGGTGCCAACCAATTTGAAATCTGAGGGATATGCGGCCGTAATGCGTAGCAGAAGATCGTAATCTTCCTCCCAAGTCAGCAGAGGATCGAAATAGAGTTCGGCAGAAGTAATCGATCTATCGATCATATAGGAATGAATCGGGCAAAAGTTAGCCACGAACAGATCCTCGATACCTTCGCCAGGAAAAACCGCAGAATCTGCGCGCGTAGCCACGATAAATTGCGGGGATACATCGGCGTGCACCACTCTGACAGATGAGAAGACAATTGCGGCGTTGCTTGTCTTCAATCGGTCGACCAGAAGACTGTAAGCCTCCGGATACAACACATCATCGTAGTCAAGAAAAGCGACATACTGACCGCTAGCCTTGGATAGGCCCAGATTCAACAGTTCTGTTCGCGCATCTTTTGGTTCTTCCGAAGTGAAATTCACTAACTCCAGCGAAGGAGCGTCGTGCATCTTGAGCAAGCGAGCAAGCGATGCCTCGACCTGTGCGATATCAGAAGGCGAGAACCTTTGTAACACAACAATAATATTGAGTGGACGATAGGTTTGACCGACAAGCGAGAAAACGCAACGTTCCAACTCATTAAGGCGCTTGACGTCGTGAAGCCTAACGATACAGTCTACTTGATCTTCAATCATGGTTTTACCAACGCGGTTTCGCGAAGCTTGTGTGTGCGGTGAAATCGGCGATCTTGCTCCACTCAACGGGAACAGGCTCTGGATAATGCTGAGGTAATTGCGTCCCCAAGCCATCCATTTCGCTCCGCAACCACTGCTCGAACTCCGCGCCACGCCACTTCCTCGCCAACAAGCAAGCAGCTGTGTAGATCATTTCTACCGTCGACGCGCTCATCTTGCGATTGGTCACACGATGAAGGAAAAGTGCCTGCGGACAAGTTTTCAGACTGAATCCAAGCGCTCTGGCACGCCAGGAAAGGTCGACATCCTCGCAATACATAAAGAAGCTCTCATCGAACCCACCCACTTCCTTGAAGCACGTCTTGGAAATTGCCAGGCACGCACCCGAAACCCAAGGAGTTTCGAGCGTCAATGAATCGTAGGGTTTTGGGTGTTCTGAAGGAAATTGAAGTGCTTCGACCAATGATCTTCCGTCTGCCGTGAATACGGCTTTAACCAGGCTGCCAATCGCGTCCGGATGCAAAACTCCGTCCGGATTGAGGCAAATATAGATGTCAGCACCATCGTCGAAAGCCGCACGCATCAACCTGTTGTGACCAGCGCCAAAGCCAACATTGCCCTCGGATTGAAAACGTGTCAGGAAGCTGCGGTCTAAATCGTAATGTTCGGTGGGGTCACCGTTATCGAGCAGGAAGAGATTGTTCGCTACTGGCAGGTCGGCCTCGGAGAGAGAGATACGAGCCGCTTCGACCGCACGCTGAAGTTCCGCCCGGTCATTGTTGTAGGTGACGATCCCGATAACGACCTTTGCGTTGTGTGGCGTTTTGACCTGCAGACCGAGAGCGCGTTGCTGAATGATGTCGGCCAATCGTCGAGGCGGTTCTGCGATCGGTGTCGGCCGAACGGCGCGGATCTTGACACCCTTTGGGTCAAGAAGATGAAAAACATAATGCTTTGCAAAAGCTTTCAACTCCCGCGCGGAGGCAATGGCGATCATCGCCGGAGTTTTCTCATACAGCTCGGGCCGCGCAATTTTCATCCAATGAAAACCTGCACGCTCGCAAGCGTAGAAGAAAAGCCGCTCGATTGAATGCGCGAGCGTGGCGTCCGTCTGATTTGTTTCAGCCGGAAAATCTTCGAGACTCAGATTCAACTCGACGAGATTTTTCAGGGCCGCCGTCCGCGCCCAGAACATCGATCCCGATGGAAAATCGAGCGGTGTCGATTTGTCTATAGCGAAACCGAGACGGTTTGCAAGCCCCTGCGCGCCGTCGAAGTTGCCCCCCCAATTGGTCCAGTGCCGCATTGTTTCAAAATGCTGGGCGGCGACCATCCCCAGGTTGGGATCATGCTCGAATGCGTAAAGGACACTGCTGACGACTTCAGCCGAACCGGAAAGACTTTCGAGAAGAAAGTGACGCCATTGAGCCAATGCACTTGCATGATGTGAACGCTTGCCATGCAGACATAGAACGAAGTCATAGCGCTCGAAAACGCTCTTGAACGCGAGCAATTTTGGCGCGATATCGCGACCGCGGTTCTGGACAACACAAACTTCGACCGTGCCTTTCGTCCAGCCCTTGAAAGCATTCTGGATTAATCCGGCCGAGAATAAATCACAGGTCGATATATATACATCGACACCGACCGGAATGTTGTTCAGATACACACGGAACTCTGGCGCGAGTTCAGGATAAAACAAATGAATGATCGCAGCGACGCGCTCCGTTTTTATCTGATTCAACGTCGGAAACTGAAACGGAACCTTGACGCTATAGTCGACTTCGATAGCACGACCTGCCTCCGGAGGCGTCACCGGCGGCAGTGGAGCGCCTTCTAACTGAACGGACGGCATGACCCGCTTCAAGTGCTTGGTCAGAGGATGCAGGAATCGCGTCCATGAACGACGTGGCCCTGTGATGGACTGCGCAGATGTCTCGCGCATTGTCGCCACTTCGGCCGCTGCCGCATCCGCGATCGCGCGATATCGGCCTTCGATCGCTTTGATTCTGCGCCGCTCGTCCAGAATCATGTCGCGCAGCATTAGACGGTTCTCGTCTTTGCGCCAGAAGTGCTGGGCTGTATCTAAGGATCCCGCGTTTGCCACGGTATTTGGCGCGTCCGGGCGCTCTTCAGTCGCTACTGCAAGCGAGGAGAACACAGGATCTTGTTCCGTTGTAATCGAATTCATGCGATAGCAAAAGTTGTGGAATATGCGAGACCGAAACTGTATGACTTGATGCAAGACCGGCCGCCCAAGAGTCAACGACCCCCAACTCAATTAGGCCGGCTGAATTGTACCTGAGGACCTCCAATAGTCCCCGCCTTCCAACCTTATGGCCGCCAGTCACCAGTGATGAACAAAAAGATCTAAAATACCATTCTTAAATTTTCTCAATGATATCAACAGGCTCGAATTGACCAAGAGATCATTTGAATTTAATTAGTAAAAAAACAAACCGTCCAGACAAAACAAACGCCCCGCAATATCGAAATCTTGCGGGGCTTTTTTCCGAGGCTGACGCTAAAGCGTTATCCGCTTACCGCGACATCATATTCATGCTGACGTTATGCAACACCCACAACGTCCCGCCAACCACGATAACAGCGGTCAGCACGGTGAACGCAAACGCCGTCACGTTCCAGCGCTGCGACGACGACGTGTTCATGTGCAGGAAGAACACCAGATGCACGAGGATCTGCACGAACGCGAGACCCGCGATTGCGAGTAACGCACTCTGGCCCGTCAACGTGCCGGTCATCAAGATCGCGAAGGCCGCGACGGTCAGAATGACGGAGAGCACGAAGCCCGCCGTATAGCTGCCGAAGCTGCCGTGACCGCCTTCCGAGTGTGCGCCATGGGCGCTATGACTATGGTCCATTTAGATCACGCTCGCAAGATAGACAAAGGTGAAAACGCCGATCCACACGACGTCGAGGAAGTGCCAGAAAAGGCTCAGGCACGTCAGACGGATCATGTCGCGTTCGGTCAGGTCGCGATGACGCATCACCTGCAGCGCCAGCACGACCATCCAGATCAGGCCGAACGTCACGTGCAGGCCGTGCGTGCCGACCAGCGTGAAGAACGACGACAGGAACGCGCTGCGGCTCGGACCCGCGCCTTCGGCGATCAGGTGCGAAAACTCGCGCATTTCCAGCACGAGGAACGCGAGGCCCAGCAGGAACGTCACGCCGAGCCAGCCGAGCAGCACGCCCTTGCGGTTCTTGTGCGCGCCGAGCATCGCGAAGCCGTACGTGATACTCGAGAGCAGCAGCATCGTCGTTTCAAGTGCGACGCCCGGAATCTCGAACAGGTCCTTGCCGCTCGGACCGCCCGCGAACTGGTGGCTCATCACCGCGAACACCGCGAACAGCGCCGCGAAGATGATGCAGTCGGTCATCAGGTACAGCCAGAAACCGAACACCGAGTGCGACGGCACATGGTCCGGCGCGAGTTGCGGCTCAACCGCAATTGTCTTCTGTAACATCAGTCCACCTCCAGCGCGACCTGCTTGCCGGCGCTTGCGCCGACACCGGCCACGGCACCAGCACCGCCGTTGCGATTCTCTTCAATCAGCGCAACAGTGTCGGCAGGAATGTAATAGCCGTCGTTGTCCATGAAGCTGTAGATGATCACGGTGGCGATCGCGCCGACCGCGCCAACGATCGCAAGCCACCAGATGTGCCACACACCGGCAAAACCGAGCACCAGCGAGAACAGACCCACCAACAGACCCGCGGACGTATTCGACGGCATGTGAATGTCGCGATACGCCGGCACTTTCACACCGCCCTTGCGCGACTTCATTTCGGTGAACGCGTCGAGCGAGCGGACGTCCGGGATGTGCGCGAAGTTATAAGCCGGCGGCGGCGAACTCGTGGCCCATTCCAGCGTATGACCGTCCCACGGATCGCCCGTGAGGTCGCGGTTTTCCTTCAGGTTGCGATCGCGGATGCTGACGACCAGTTGCAGCAGTTGGCAAGCGATACCGATCGCGATCAGCACCGCGCCGAACGCGGCGGCGATCAGCCACGGATGCCAGGTCGGGTTGTCGTAGTGGTTCAGACGACGCGTCATGCCCATGAAGCCGAGCACGTACAGCGGCGTGAACGCAACCCAGAAGCCGATCTGCCAGAACCAGAACGCGGCCTTGCCGAGCTTCTCGTTCAGCTTGAAGCCGAACGCCTTCGGGAACCAGTAGTTGAAGCCGGCCAGATAGCCGAACAGCACGCCACCGATAATTACGTTATGGAAGTGAGCGATCAGGAACAGGCTGTTGTGCAGCATGAAGTCCGCGCCCGGAATCGCCAGCATCACACCGGTCATACCGCCGATCGTGAAAGTGATGATGAAGCCGATCGTCCACAGAACCGGCGTCGTGAATTTCAGACGGCCCTTGTAGATCGTAAACAGCCAGTTGAACACTTTGACGCCGGTCGGAATCGAAATCACCATCGTCGCGATGCCGAAGAACGCGTTCACGTCCGCGCCCGAACCCATCGTGAAGAAGTGGTGCAGCCACACGAGGAACGACAGCACCATGATCGCGCAGGTCGCCCATACCATCGTCTTGTAGCCGAACAGCGGCTTTTTAGCGAAGGTCGCGACGACTTCCGAGAAGATACCGAATGCCGGCAGGATCAGGATGTACACCTCGGGGTGACCCCATGCCCAGATCAGGTTCAGGTACAGCATCGCGTTGCCGCCGGCATCGTTCGTGAAGAAGTGCATGCCGAGGTAGCGGTCGAGACCAAGCAGAGCGAGCGTGACGGTCAGGATCGGGAACGACGCCATGATCAGCACGTTCGCGCACAACGAGGTCCACGTGAACACCGGCACCTTCATCCACGACATGCCCGGAGCGCGCATCTTCACGATCGTCACGAAGAAGTTCACACCGGTCAGCAACGTGCCGATACCGGAGATCTGCAGGCTCCACAGGTAATAGTCGACGCCTACGCCAGGGCTGAACTGCAATTCCGACAACGGCGGATAAGCGAGCCAGCCCGTCTGTGCGAATTCACCGATCACCAGCGAGATGTTGATCAGGATCGCGCTGACTGCCGTCATCCAGAAGCTCAGCGAGTTGATGAACGGGAACGCGACGTCGCGCGCGCCGATCTGCAGCGGCACGACGATGTTCATCAAACCGATCATGAACGCCATCGCCATGAAGAAAATCATGATGACGCCATGCGCGGTGAAGACCTGGTCGTAGTGATGCGGTGGCAAAAAGCCCGGGCTCAAATACGACAGCGCCAGCTGCATACGCATCATGATCGCGTCGGCGAAGCCGCGCAGCAGCATGATGAATGCAACGACGATGTACATGACACCGATCTTCTTATGGTCGACGGACGTCAGCCATTCGCTCCACAGGTAGCGCCATTTGCCGAAATACGTGATTCCGCCTAGCACCGCCAGCGCCGCGAGCACCATACCGGCGCCCGCCGTAACGATGATGGGCTCGTGATACGGAATCGCATCGAGAGTTAGTTTTCCGAACATGAGTTACCCCTTAGGCGCGCAGTTGGCGTCTTTCATGTTGTCGATGACGTTGCCGTTGTTGTAGCGGGCAATGATGTTGTTGAAGAGCTTCGGATCGACCGTCGAGAAGTACCGCACCGGGTCCTTTTCGCTCGGCTCGGACACCGCGTGATAGCGGTCCATGTCGAGGCGGTCCGACGAAGCGCGGACCTTCGCAACCCAGGCATTGAAGTCTTCAGGCGACGTCGCGAGCGTGCGGAACTTCATGTCCGAGAAGCCCTTGCCGCTGAAGTTTGCCGAGGTGCCCGCGTAGTCGCCGGCGTGATCGGCGATCAGGTGCAGGCGCGTCTGCATGCCCGCCATCGCGTAGATCTGGCCGCCCAGCTGCGGGATGAAGAACGAGTTCATCACCGTGTCCGACGTGATCCGGAAGTTCACCGGCGTGCCGACCGGGATCGCGAGCTGGTTCACCGACGCGATGCCGAGGTCCGGATAAATGAACAGCCACTTCCAGTCGAGCGCGACGACTTCGACGTTGATCGGTTTGACCTGCGACTCGAGCGGACGATACGGATCGAGCTCATGCGTGCTCTTCCACGTCAACACGGCGAGAAACAAAACGATCAGCGCCGGAATGGTCCAGACGGCGACTTCGATCGCGGTGGAATGCGTCCAACCCGGACGGTATTCGGCGTTGCTGTTCGATGCGCGGTAACGCCACGCGAAAAACAGTGTCATCAGAATCACCGGCACCACGACGATCAGCATGGCCCACACCGAAGTCGCGATCAGATCACGCTCCGCGAGTCCCACACTCCCCTTCGGATTCAGAATATCGAGGTTGCTGCAACCCGAAAGCAGCAACATGAGGCTGGCGGAAATGAAACTTGCCGGCCTTCTCAGCGTCCGTCCTTTCATATCCACTGCCTCGTTTTTTTGACTTCAACGAACGTCATTCGACGGCTCTCCATTAATAAGCGCTCGCATAATAGGGGGGCATCGGATGCTAATAAACACTCGATTTAGCAACGAACTATTGCGTCGCGACGCAGTGCGACACGTTGCCGCATTTCCCCGCGCACCCTATTCACCAGCGTCGTTTGCGACGCTTCGAAACGAAGCATCGAAAAGCTGACGCATCGCAAAAGTCCCCTGAAACAAGCGCTAAAAATCGCTGGACGCGCAGCGGTTTTCGACGTACTGCAACACGCATGCTTCACAAGGGATTGATAACGACGCGCAAAAGCGCAAG
This sequence comes from Paraburkholderia sp. 31.1, assembly GCF_014397645.1. Taxonomy (NCBI): domain Bacteria; kingdom Pseudomonadati; phylum Pseudomonadota; class Betaproteobacteria; order Burkholderiales; family Burkholderiaceae; genus Paraburkholderia; species Paraburkholderia sp. 31.1. The sequence continues at coordinate 8,873 of NZ_VZQN01000012.1, read as the reverse complement.
AGCGTCGCCGCATCCTGACGCGCGGATGCGACAACGACTCTTGCGCTCTGTTCATTTAACCCGGAGTCTGCGTAGCGACGGGAACCGGTCCGGGCGCCGCTGCCTGCAGATGCTCGCCGCCCTCCGTCGGCACGGAGTCCGAAGGCAGCGCCGAGCGTTCCGATTGCGCGAGCAGCGTGGCGACCGACGGATCGATCGCATCGGTGAACGGCTTCGGGTCGAGACCGATCGCGAGCACCAGCAGCGCCAACGCACCGAGCAGCGCGAACTCGCGCTTGCCGAGGTCCTTCAGCTTCGCCACGCGCGCGTTGGCAATCGCACCGAAGATCACGCGCTTGTACATCCACAGCGTGTAGGCCGCGCTCAGAATCAGGGTGGTCGCGGCGATCGCACCGATCCAGAAGTTGAAGCGGATCGCGCCCATCAGCACCATGAATTCGCCAACGAAACCCGACGTGCCCGGCAGACCGATGTTGGCCATCGAGAACAGCATCACGAAAGCCGCAAAGCGCGGCATCGTGTTGGCGACGCCGCCGTATTCGGCGATCGACGCGGATTTCGTGCGGTCGTAGAGCATGCCGGTGCACAACAGCATCGCGCCGGACACCACGCCGTACGAGATCATCTGCACGATTGCGCCGGACTGGCCGAAGCGGTTGAAGACGAACAGACCGAGCGTGACGAGGCCCATATGCGCGACCGTCGAATACGCGAGCAGGCGGCGCATGTCGGTCTGCACGAGTGCGAGCAGGCTCGAATAGATCACCGCGACGAGCGACAGCGTGATCATCATCGGCGCGAAGAAATGGCTCGCTTGCGGCGCGATCGGCAGCGCGAAACGCAGCAGACCGTAACCGCCGATCTTCAGCATGCCGATCATCACCGCGGCGCCCGTCGGGCCGTCGAGGTGCACGTCGGGCAGCCACGTGTGCAGCGGCCACATCGGCACCTTCACGCCGAACGCGGCAAGGAAGCCGAGGAAGATCAGCGCCTGCGGCACCATGTCGAGGTGCGCTTCGCGCCACACGGCGAGGTCGAAGCTGTGCGTCAGGCTATACAGATAGAGCAGCGACATCAGCATCATCAGCGAGCCGAGGAACGACACGAAGAAGAACTTCACCGCCGCATACGTGCGGTTCTTGTGACCGTAGGTGCCGATCAGCAGATACAGCGGGATCAGCGTCGCCTCGAACGCAATGAAGAACATCATGCCGTCGAGGGACGTGAACACACCCTGCATGAAGCCCGACAGCATCAGGAACGCGCCGAAGTACTGCGCGGTGCGCTGCGTGATCGACTCCCACGATGCGATCACGATGATGATCGTCGTCAGCGCGGTCAGCGCGACGAGCCACAGCGAAATCCCGTCGATTCCCACATGCCATGCGATATCGAACGTCGGCGACCAGCGGACGTTCTCGACGAACTGCATCGAGGTCACGTCGTTACGGAAACTCGTCACGAGCGGGATCACCGGCAAGAAACCCGCCACCGCGCCGATCAGCGCGAGCCAGCGCGTGCGATCACGCGCCGCGTCCGACCCGGCGCGCAGAACGACGAACCCGGCGACGATGGGGATCCAGATGAGAAGACTTAGAAGAGGCAATGGCATGTGCTCTGTCAAAACTTGAAGTACAAAACGCCGCGTCAACGCCCCCTGAAACAAGCAGGCATTGAAATGGAAATGTAAGTTGTAGTTCGCTGAAATTGACGCGTGGCGGGGATTCCCGCTACACGTTTACCCGCAGCCGACTGACCAAGGGTGGGAGATTACCAAGATAAGAATAATTTTGCATCGCAACAGCCGCGAAATCCGCGCCACAATACATTGTTGCGACGTGGGCGCTTGCAAAATGGATCGAAATGTGCGCTTGCACATTGTTACAAAGGCGTCGTTAGGCCCTGGCAGTTTGGCAGCAAAAGCTGGCAATTAGCCGGAGGTTGGCCGCTGTTAGGCATTCGCTGTTTATGGGGCTGGTTCGACTGGAACGGATCGTGCTGTCGAGTGCTTTTTGACGGTCGGGGACGAGCGGCAACCAAACAAAAATTTGCCTCGTCGGCGATAAAAAAAATTTTTGTGCGAGCGGTCTAAACCGACCGGCGAGGAGGTCGCTAGCGGTGCCGCGCGCCTCCATCAAGGTGTGCTGAAACTGTTCCACTCCAGGCACACGAATCTTCCGTTTTCCTTACACAGACCAGCGCCGCGCCATGGTAACTGCTGCAGAAACTCGCGCGGCGAGGCACACTCAATTCGCGCAACGGGCTCCCCTCGCCCGACTCCTTTTCCGGACCTCCTCGCATGGCGCTTCGTGACGACGTCGTACCCGCACTCGAATGCCGCGGCCTGAGCAAGCGGTACGGCACCGGCCGCATCGTGCTCGCGCAGCTCGACTTCACACTCGCTGCGGGCGAGTTCGTCGCGATCATGGGCGATTCGGGCGTCGGCAAGTCGACATTGCTCAACCTGATCGCCGGGCTCGACCGCGCCGATAGCGGCAGCGTGCTAATCGACGGACGCCCGGTCGAACAACTCGACGACAACGCCGCGACGCGACTGCGGCGCCAGAAGCTCGGCTTCGTGTTCCAGGCGTTTCACGTGCTGCCGCATCTGACGCTCGCGCAGAACGTCGCGCTGCCACTGCTGCTCAATGATCTACCGACGGCCGCCGCGCTCGACATGCTCGCGGCGGTCGGCCTCGGCGGACGCGGCGACGACTTTCCGCGCGATCTCTCCGGCGGCGAATTGCAGCGTGTAGCCATTGCACGCGCACTCGTGCATCGTCCGACGCTGCTTCTCGCCGACGAACCGACCGGCAACCTCGACCCTGCCACCGCGCGCGACGTGCTCGGCCTGTTCCGCGCGCAATGCAAGGCGACCGGCGCGGCGACGATCATGGTCACGCATTCGGAGGCCGCGGCCGCCGTGGCGGACCGCGTGTTGATCCTGAGCGAGGGCGACTTGCATGGCGCGCGCGATAAGGCCGCGAACGTCGCGCACGCCGCGGCCCGCCATGGCCGTTGACCTTCGTCCACTGCCGCGCGCGCCGGGATATCGTGTTCTCGCGCGCTGGCTGATGGTCGCGGAATGGCGCAGTCATCGCGGACGCGCACTCGTCGCCATCGCGACGATCGCGCTAGGCGTCGCGCTCGGCTACGCGGTGCAATTGATCAACAGCGCCGCCTTCAACGAATTCTCGGCGGCCGCGCGCAGTCTGTCAGGCGAAGCGGATCTGCAGGTGCGCGGCGCGCAGCCTTTCGTCGACGAGTCCCTCTATCCGCGACTCGCCAACGAACCGGGCGTGGTGCTGGCGAGTCCCGTGCTCGCGCTCGACGTCGGGGTGCCGGGCCGCACCGGTGCACTGCCCGTTCTCGGCATCGACGTCTTCAAGGCGAGGTCGATCACGCCCGATCTGATCGGCGTGCCCTCGCCTGATCGCCCGTTCGACACGCTCGCCTCCGATGCGATATTTCTGTCGACGGCCGCGCAGCAATGGCTGAACGTCAAGACCGGCGACGACGTCACGCTACGCCGCGGTACGTCGGATCTGCATCTGCGCGTCGCGGGCGGGCTCGTGCGCACGCGGCCGGGTCAACGGCTCGCGGTGATGGACATCGCCGCCGCGCAATGGCGATTCGGCAAGGTGGGCAAGCTGACGCGCGTTGACGTGCAACTCGCACGCGGCGTCGATCGGCAACGCTTCAAACGCGATCTGCAACAGGAGCTCGGCAGCACATGGATAGTCGCCGAGACGCGCGACACCGAGAGCCGCACCGATCGCCTGTCGCGTGCTTACCGGATCAACATGAACGTGCTCGCGCTGGTCGCGCTGTTCACGGGCGCGTTCCTCGTGTTTTCGACTCAGGCACTCGGTGTCGTGCGACGCCGATCGCAATTCGCGATGCTGCGCGTGCTCGGGCTCACGCGAGCTCAGCTATTGCGGCAGATCCTGCTTGAAGGCGCGCTGCTCGGGTTGCTCGGCTCGTTGTGTGGACTTGCGCTCGGCTACGCGATGGCCAGCGGTGCGCTGCGCTTCTTCGGCAGCGATCTCGGCGGCGGTTATTTTCCGGGCGTGCAACCGCGAGTCGGTTTCGAGCCGCTCGCGAGCGCGGTGTTTCTCGCGCTCGGGGTCGCGGTGTCGGTGTTGGGCAGCGTAGCGCCCGCCATCGACGCGGCGCGCGCACGGCCTGCCCCGGCACTCAAGGCCGGTGCCGAGGAAAGCGCATTGGCGCGGCTCGCCACGCCGTGGCCGGCGTTCGGCTGTTTGCTGGCGGCCGCCGCGCTGACGCGCGTGCCGCCGTGGTTCGATGCGCCGATCGCCGGTTATCTGGCGGTCGCGTTGCTGCTCGTCGGCGGCATTGCGCTGATGCCGCGCGTGACCGCGCTGATATTCGGCGCGGCAGGCCGCGCGCGCGGCACGCGACGGCGCGCGGGCGCGACGGGCACGCTCGCGATTGCGCGTCTCGCGAATGCGCCGGGGCAGGCGTCGATCGCGATGGGCGGCGTGCTGTCGAGCTTCGCGCTGATCGTCGCGATGGCGATCATGGTGGCCAGCTTCCGCGTGTCTGTCGACGACTGGATCACGCATCTGCTGTCCGCCGATCTGTACGTGCGCGTAGCGTCGGGTGGCAATAGCGGCGACAGTGGCGGCTTGCGGCCCGACGAACAGACGCGCATCGCGACGGTGCCCGGCATCGGCAACGCCGCGTTCGCGCGCATCACACATCTGACGCTCGATCCCGCGCGCCCGGACGTCGCGCTGCTCGCCCGCGAAATCGACGCGACCGATCCGGGCGCGACTCTGCAGATGACCGGCGCGGTGCTGCCGCCGTCCGCGCTTCGCGCCGGCGACATACCTATTTGGGTCTCCGAAGCAATGATCGACCTGTATGGGTATGAGTTAGGTCAACGTGTGCGGTTGTCGCTCGGCGAGCATGGCCAGACGTTCGTCGTAGCCGGCGTCTGGCGCGACTACGCGCGGCAGAGCGGCGCGATCCAGATACGGCTTGCCGATTATCGGCGGCTGACCGGCGACTCCACCGCAACCGATGTCGCCGTGACCGTCGAGCCGGGCGTGAGTGTCGAACGCGTCGTCGCAAGTTTGAAGGCGCTGCCGTTCGGCGCTTCGCTCGAGGTGTCGCAACCGGGCGAGATCCGTGCGCGCACGCTGGTGATCTTCGATCGCAGTTTCGCGGTCACGTATCTGCTCGAGGCGGTGGCGATCGTGATCGGATTGTTCGGCGTCGCAGCGACATTTTCCGCGCAGACGCTCGCGCGCGCCCGTGAGTTCGGGATGTTGCGCCACGTCGGCGTGACGCGCGCGCAGATTCTCGCGATCCTCGCTTCGGAGGGCGGTCTGCTCACCGCATGCGGCATTGCGCTCGGTTTCGCGCTTGGTTTCGCGATCAGCCTGATTCTCGTGTTCGTCGTCAATCCACAGTCGTTTCACTGGAGCATGTCGCTGCATGTACCGTGGTTCGTGCTGGGCACAGTCGCGTTGGTAATGCTGGTGCTGTCGTGTACGACGGCGGTGGTCGCGGGACGCGGCGCGGTGTCGGTGGATGCAGTGCGCGCGGTGAAGGAGGACTGGTGATGCCAGTTGCGCGGCGTGCGTGGAAAATGCGGTTGATCCGGGATAGCGCGGCCGTTCGCGAGGTTTGCTCTGCGCTTGATGGCTGCGCGACGTGCATCGCGCGCCGACACGGCGGGTCACCTCAGCGGCGCCTTCAGCTTTTTTTCCGAGGGCTACTTTGGATTGGCATAGCCGCTGTGTCGCCCTCTTTCGCCGCTAGTAGCGACTCCACTGGATCCACCCCGGTCGCCTTCGCGGCAGTCACGCCGGACCATCCGATCTCGTTTCCGCGGGACAGCGGTGCTCATCCGGCTTTCCGCACCGAATGGTGGTACGCGACAGGCTGGCTCACGACGCCCGACAACCGACCGCTCGGATTCCAGATCACGTTCTTCCGTACGGCGACTGGTCACGATGCCGCCGATCCCAGCGATTTCGCCCCGTCGCAACTGATCATCGCGCACGCTGCGCTGAGCGATCCGGCCATCGGACACCTCGTTCACGATCAACGCATCGCTCGGCAGGGTCTCGGGCTCGCCTACGCGAAGACCGCCAACACCGACGTCAAACTCGACGCCTGGAAAATGATTCGCGCCGCGGACGGCCACTACGACGTCACCGCCGATGCAAGTGGATTCTCGCTACACCTCCAACTCACGCCAACGCAGCCTCCGCTGATTCAGGGCGAGCGCGGTTACTCGCGCAAAGGACCGCGGCCCGAACAGGCGAGCTATTACTACAGCGAACCGCAACTCCGCGTGACGGGCACTGTGGTGCGCCCAGCCGGAGGTGGAAACGACACGACGCGCGATGCAGCAGTGACGGGGACCGCATGGCTCGATCACGAGTGGTCGAGCACGTTGCTCGACGCCAATGCGGTCGGATGGGATTGGCTCGGCGCCAATTTGACGGACGGCTCTGCGCTAATGGCATTCAAGATCCGTAGCCGCGACGGACATGCAATATGGGCCCACGCGACGCTTCGCAGACCCGATGGTCAGGTAACGAATTTCGACCCCGGTGAAGTCGACTTCACGCCGCGTCGCATGTGGCGCTCGCCGCACACGAATACTTCGTATCCGGTCTCGATGACAGTTAGAGCGGGAACGCTGACATGGCAACTCGATCCGCTAATGGACGATCAGGAACTCGACTCACGACAGTCGACCGGTGCCGTGTATTGGGAAGGCGCGGTACGGGTGAGTCAACAGAATGCGGATGTAGGGCGAGCCTATCTGGAACTGACGGGCTACTCGGATGCGTTGCGGATCGGAAAGTAGTGAAGCGCGCAAAGTCGGCCGCGTAAACGCAAAAACCCCACCGCGGCGGGTGGGGTTTCTGACTGGGGGGGGAGCCTGACGATTACCTACTTTCACACGGGCAATCCGCACTATCATCGGCGTGGAGTCGTTTCACGGTCCTGTTCGGGATGGGAAGGGGTGGGGCCGACTCGCTATGGTCATCAGGCATGACGGGTTGCTGCGTCGCAGGGTTGGAGTCAACCGGTTGCGCCACAGCCAATCGGGAAGAAGCGTAAAGGATTCGGGTGTGGGGGTTGTGTTGTTTCTGGCACAACACTGAATCCCAACCGTGCGTTTCTGTGAGCTCCCGCGGGAGGTCACACAAATCCCCTTCGGGGATCGGACCCGCGTCAGTGCTGAAGCACTCACGCGGGTCGAGACACACCTGTTATAGGATCAAGCCTTACGGGCAATTAGTATCAGTTAGCTCAGTACATTACTGTACGTGCACACCTGACCTATCAACGTCCTGGTCTTGAACGACCCTTCAAGGGGCTCGAAGCCCCGGGGATATCTCATCTTAAGGCGAGTTTCCCGCTTAGATGCTTTCAGCGGTTATCTCTTCCGAACATAGCTACCCGGCGATGCCACTGGCGTGACAACCGGTACACCAGAGGTTCGTCCACTCCGGTCCTCTCGTACTAGGAGCAGCCCCCTTCAAATATCCAGCGCCCACGGCAGATAGGGACCAAACTGTCTCACGACGTTTTAAACCCAGCTCACGTACCTCTTTAAATGGCGAACAGCCATACCCTTGGGACCGGCTACAGCCCCAGGATGAGATGAGCCGACATCGAGGTGCCAAACACCGCCGTCGATATGAACTCTTGGGCGGTATCAGCCTGTTATCCCCAGAGTACCTTTTATCCGTTGAGCGATGGCCCTTCCATACAGAACCACCGGATCACTATGACCTGCTTTCGCACCTGTTCGACTTGTCAGTCTCACAGTCAAGCACGCTTATGCCATTGCACTATCAGCACGATTTCCGACCGTACCTAGCGTACCTTCGTACTCCTCCGTTACACTTTGGGAGGAGACCGCCCCAGTCAAACTGCCTACCATGCACTGTCCCCGACCCGGATCACGGGCCAAGGTTAGAACCTCAAACAGATCAGGGTGGTATTTCAAGGACGGCTCCATTGAGACTGGCGTCCCAACTTCATAGCCTCCCACCTATCCTACACAGACCGGTTCAAAGTCCAATGCAAAGCTGCAGTAAAGGTTCATGGGGTCTTTCCGTCTAGCCGCGGGGAGATTGCATCATCACAAACACTTCAACTTCGCTGAGTCTCGGGAGGAGACAGTGTGGCCATCGTTACGCCATTCGTGCAGGTCGGAACTTACCCGACAAGGAATTTCGCTACCTTAGGACCGTTATAGTTACGGCCGCCGTTTACCGGGACTTCAATCAGGAGCTTGCACCCCATCATTTAATCTTCCGGCACCGGGCAGGCGTCACACCCTATACGTCCACTTTCGTGTTTGCAGAGTGCTGTGTTTTTATTAAACAGTCGCAGCCACCAGTTTATTGCAACCCTTTCACCCTTCTGGCGCAGGCCAGTCAGGCTATGAGGGCGTACCTTATCCCGAAGTTACGGTACCAATTTGCCGAGTTCCTTCTCCCGAGTTCTCTCAAGCGCCTTAGAATACTCATCTCGCCCACCTGTGTCGGTTTGCGGTACGGTCACTGTGAAACTGAAGCTTAGAGGCTTTTCCTGGAACCCCTTCCAGTTGCTTCGCCACCGAAGTGGCTCGCCTCGCACCCTTGAATTCTGCGCCCGGATTTGCCAAAGCGCCTTCTCCAATGCAAGGACCGGGACTTCCAACACCCGGACAACCTTCCGCGATCCGTCCCCCCATCGCATTTCACAATGGTGCAGAAATATTAATCTGCTTCCCATCAGCTACGCATTTCTGCCTCGCCTTAGGGGCCGACTCACCCTACGCCGATGAACGTTGCGTAGGAAACCTTGGGCTTACGGCGAGGGGGCCTTTCACC